>NZ_JBLWIJ010000023.1:0-62883 GCF_051365025.1 Arthrobacter sp. R4 | reverse complement strand
AGGCCGGCCCTTGGCCCGCCCTCGCTGCGTCTTGTGGTCCTTGGAACTATGGAAGACCTCCCCGGATCAGTTCACTGGTACATCATGTTGCAGGATGTCCCGGACGAGAGTGGCGATACTGTCTGCCCCTGTCTTGGCCTTGATCCGGGTTCTGTGCACGTCAATTGTTTTCACGCTGGTACCCAGCCTTCGGGCAATGTTCTGGCTCGGCAGGCCGTCGATAACTAAAGCCAGTATTTCCCGCTCCCGCGGAGTCAAACCGGCAATCCGTTCCTTGATTTCCCGTCTGCCCCGGTCCGCTTCGAAGCGCTCCTGAGCCAGCTCCATGGTTTCCTGGACCACGTCCAGCATGTGCTGGGGATCGTACGGCTTTTCCAGGAAGTTCATAGCACCCTGCCGCAATGCCTTCACCGACATCCGTATATCGCCATGTGCCGACACGAAGATGATGGGAATCGGCGAGGAAACCTGATTCAAAGTCTCCTGCAGCTGGAACCCGCCCGTCCTGGGCATCCGCACATCCAGCACCAGGCATGCCGGAAGTTCCGGATCGTATTCGGCAAGGAACGTGGCCACGTCGTTGTAGATGCGTGACTTGATGTTCACCGACTCCAGCAGCCACGAAAGTGAGTCGCATAACTCCTGATCGTCGTCGACGATGTAGACGAGAGCTTCGGATGAATCCATGGATGACGACCTTGCAAGGGGGAAATGGGCTTCTTTGAAGCTACCTAGCCCGTAACCCGGTAGTCAACGAAGACGCCCGTAAGGATGTCACCTATTTATCTAAGGCGAACGCTAAAGCATGCTGGGATAAATCGCAATACTCATTAGCCGGGAATCAACCTAATTTTCTCTCATAGGTATTCACGAAACGACCGGTACCCGGTCACGGCGGTTGGAGAAACGAAATGCCCGAACTATCCCAGATCCAAAAAGACTTCCGCTCAGCGATGGCCCACCTTCCGGCAGCCGTCAACGTGGTCACCACCGACGGCCCCCACGGCCGCGTAGGCATCACCGTCAGCGCGGTCTGCTCTGTCACGGACGCGCCGCCCACCGTCCTCGTATGCGTCAACCAGAGCAGTGCCACACACGACATCTTCAAGAATAACGGCGAGATCTGCATCAATGTCCTCAGCGGGGAACACGAGGAACTTGCCCGCCACTTCTCAGGTGCGACCAAGGTGCCCATGGAGGAACGCTTCGGATGGGACATCTGGGAAAAGGACGCCGGAAACGTGCCGGTACTGCGGGACGCACTGGTGAAAATTGTCGGCCGTATCAGCGACCGCAGCACCCAGGGATCCCACTCGGTGATCTTCGTTCAGGTAGACCGGATTGAGGTCCAGGAGGAGCGTGACAGCCTCGTTTACTTCAAGAGGCAGTTTCATCGCCTTTCCGTAACCCCGGAGCTGGTCGCAGTTTGAACTCCCCCAACAGCCTGCTGGAGCTGACCGCCCGACTCCGAGACGGGATCGTCACTCCCCATGACGCCGTCGCGGAAAGCCTCAAACGGATCGCTGACACGGAAGAGTCAATTAGGGCTTGGGTGAGGGTGGATGAGGAAGGCGCCGTGGGGCAAGCATCCGCCCTCAAAACCGCCGGTGGCCCGAAAGGGCCGCTTTGGGGTGTTCCCGTTGCAGTGAAGGACCTTATCGACGTCCAAGGCCTGCCGACGGGGTGCGGATCTCCTCTCAAAGGCGGTGTTGCTGCTCAGGTTGACGCAGACTGCGTTCGTCTCCTGCGCGAGGCCGGCGCTGTGGTACTTGGTAAGACTGTAACAACCGAGTTCGGCTACTTCAGCCCGGGCCCTACCCGCAACCCCGTCAACATTGAACACACCCCCGGCGGCTCTTCCAGCGGCTCAGCAGCAGCCGTCGCAGCCGGCGTGGTTCCGCTGGCCCTCGGAACACAAACCGCCGGATCACTAACCCGCCCCGCCTCCTACTGCGGGGTTGCAGGCTTTGTCACAGCGCACGGACAGTTCTCAATGACCGGCGTTACCGGACTGAGCAAATCCTTGGATTCCCTCGGCTTACTGGCCCGCAGCGTCAAAGACGTCCACTACGCCTGGGATGCCCTCAGCGGACATAAGGCAAGCGGACCTTTGGACCACAGGACTCCAGTGGATCTCTTGCTCTGGAACGGCAGCGGGCTGGACGAGCTAACCCCCCATATGGCAGAAGCGCTGCAACACACCTCCTCACTGCTTAGCAACGGCCATCAAATCCACCTCACCGAGTGGGCAGACCACGAACTGATCCGCGACTTGGCCAATGACCATGCCACCGTCATGGCTGCAGAAGCCGCCGCCGAGCGCTCCGACGAGCTCAGGAACGCCGAAGCGCTAAGCAAACCCTTCATCGATCTCCTTGCCACGGGCCGCGGCATCAAGGAAAGCGAATACCATGCTGCCCTCGCCCGCATCGCCGCCGCCCGCCGCAAATTCCTCGCGCTGATGGAGAGATTCGGTGCAGTCCTGGGGCCGGCGGCCCTGGGGCCGGCGCCACTCGGCATAGATGCGACAGGAAGTCCCATCCTCAGCCGCCCCTGGCAGGCGATGGGCCTGCCAGTGGTGAGCATCCCCGGATTACGCAGCCCATCCGGTATGCCCCTTGGTTTGCAACTCACCGGCGTCCCCGGCCGGGAACCACAGCTCTTCGACATCGGTGAACGCATCGAAGACGCCCTCCGCGCCTCGGCCGGGCACCCGTCCCAACCAGTTTTGACCCACCAGCAGTAGAACTGCTGCTTCCTCACCCACCCCGACACACAGAGGTAGATATGACATCCTCACCTGCAAAACCAGGAACCCTGGCAGAAGCGGTTCAAACTGGCCGCATGAACAAGCGGGCGTGGCTGATCACAGTCATGCTCATTCTCTTCCAGATCATCGCCTTCGCCGACAAAGCCGTCCTTGGACTCGTGGCCCAACAAGCGATCCCTGAACTAGGTATCAGCACGGTACAGTTCGGCTTCATTGGCAGCGCCTTCTTCTTCCTGTACGCCATAGCATCGGTACTCCTGGGCATATGGGCAGGCAAAGTCCCCATCAAATGGGTGCTTCTGTCCATGGGCCTCAGTTGGGCGATCCTTCAATTTCCCATGCTCTTCGGCGGTGGCGCAGCAGTCCTGCTCGTTACCAGAATCCTCCTTGGCGGTGCCGAAGGACCAGCTACAGCCATTTCACTCTCATCAGCCCATTCCTGGTTCCGTCCCGCGGACAGGTCCCTGCCCAGCAACCTCATCGCCATCGGCTCCACCCTCGGGCCCGTGGTCGCAGCTCCCCTCCTCGCTGTCATCATCGTCAATTTCGGCTGGCGGTGGGCCTTCGGCGTATTGGGAATCATTGGACTTATCTGGACAATCACCTGGTTCATCCTGGGAGGGGACGGCCCATACGGCGGCAAGCGAGGCAAACCAGCCCCCAACGCCTCCGCCGTTCCCGAATCTCAGGCAGCTGCCAACCCGGAGGTTCATGCCAGCGAGACGGAAGCGGGCTCAACTGAGCAGGACAAACTGACGGGAATCGATCGTCAGAAGCGCGTTCCATGGCGCGCCATCCTCATGTCGGGATCCTTCGTCGTAGCCGTATTCGCAGGATTCACCAACTTTTGGACTCAAGGGTTCCTCACCACCTGGTCCCCCAAATACCTCGCGGGAGTTGTCAATCTCTCTCCCGAAATGGTCGCCGTGTTCTTTACTTTCCCCTGGCTCTTTGGAGCCGCCGTCCTGCTCGGCCTGGGCATCCTCGGTCGCTACCTCATGAGGCGGGGCGTCAGCGTCCACAAAGCCATCGGCGTGCCCTTTGGTGTTTCCCTTGCCGTGGCTGGAGCGTCCTTCCTCCTCTTGCCCGCAACAACAGGCGCGGCGTCCGTAGCTCTACTGACGATCGCCGCCGGGTGCAGTGTTATCTACCCCATGGCCCCCAGCGCCATGGCCTATGCGGTCGGCCCCCAGCAGCGGCCGGTTCTTATGGCCACTCTG
This sequence comes from Arthrobacter sp. R4, assembly GCF_051365025.1. NCBI lineage: Bacteria > Bacillati > Actinomycetota > Actinomycetes > Micrococcales > Micrococcaceae > Arthrobacter > Arthrobacter sp. R4. The sequence continues at coordinate 58,893 of NZ_JBLWIJ010000023.1, read as the reverse complement.
GGAGGCATCGCATCTGTCGGTGCCATCATTTCGCCAACAGCAGTCGGTCTCTTCATGGAGAACGCCGGCTACCGCACCCCAAGTCCCGGGCAAAAGGACACAGCAGAGATGATCGCAAACATGACCGATGGTGTTCACCAATCCTTCGGCGTGGCCGGCGCGCTGCTTCTGGTGGCCGGGATCCTGTCGGTCTTCTTCCTCAACCCCGACCGCACAGGCCGCCTACTGCAGAACAAGTACGCTATGGATGCCGCCGATGAGAGCCCTGTCCCGGCAAGCAAGTAACTGAAACAAACCGCTAGAGAGGAGTGGCTCCGCGGGAATCATCCAGCGGAGCCACTCCCTTTAACGTGCCTGGTTGCTTCTGCGTTTTAACGCCAGGCCGCGTCGGCCGTCCAGTATTCCATGCCGTTGGCGCTCATCCCATGCTGCCACTCAGAAATGCGTTTCAGCTCAGGCTCGACCAAAGCAGTGACGGCATCAGCCGCCATTGGCCCATCCTCATCCACCTGCCAATGAACCCAGTTCACTTCAAGGCCTTGCTCATCATGAACGAACAGGTCCACGTGGTGCCAGCCATAGCCAAATGTGTCCACGTAGCAGGTCAAAAACATGCGATGGAAGTTCCGTTGTCGCATCCACAGCCTCCTTAGTCTCGTTTCTTCCGAACGCTACGACGGATTTCCCTGCGGCAACAGCAGAGAAAGCTTTACTCGCCGCAGTGATAATTCGCCTGTTGGTTGCATAGCCCGCCCACGAAAATTGATGAAGGCAGGAACATGGCATCCATGCCGCCCCATCCACTGAGCCAACGACTCCATCGTCGTTACGACCAAAGGTGCTGCTGTTGAAGATAGATCGCATCGAGGCGATCCCCTACTCGATCCCCTATTCAAGGCCTCTCGCGTTCGCGAGCGGGTATGTGAGTGACGCAGAGCATGTGTTGATCCGCATTCACACGGACGAGGGAATCACAGGCGTAGCCGATCTTCCCCCACGCCCCTACACCTACGGGGAAACGCAACAATCCGCCATTGCAATCGTCGAGACCATCTTCGCCCCCGCCATTGTCGGAATGGATCCCCTGGAGCGCGGCAAGATCCACTCGATCCTGAACCGCACGGTGCACAACCAAACAGCAAAAGGCTCCATCGATATCGCACTCTGGGACATCATTGGGAAGTCCTGCGGCCTACCGGTATCGAGACTGCTCGGCGGGTACAGCGATCGCATGACGGTGAGCCACATGCTGGGATTCAAACCAGCGGCCGAACTCCTTGACGAAGCAGTCCGTATCAGGGCCGAATATGGCATCACCACCTTCAAACTCAAGGTAGGCCGCCGCCCACTCGCTCTTGATGTGGGGGCATGCCTCGTTTTGAGGGAAGGGCTTGGCTCCGACGTGGACATCTATCTGGATGCAAACCGCGGCTGGACCGCAAATGAGGCTCTGGAGGTGCTCTCACGCACTGAGGGGCTGGGTCTATCGCTGCTCGAAGAACCGTGTGACGCGAAGGAAGCCATGAGCCGGCGTCGTCTCGTCACTAAATCGGCCATTCCCGTCGTCGGTGACGAAAGCGTTCCCACCGCCGGAGACGTTTCACGGGAACTGCTCTCCGGCGGTTGCAACGCCATCAGCATCAAGACAGCACGCAGCGGGTTCACCGAGGCCCAGCAGATCCTGGGGCTGTGCACAGGGCTGGGCGTAGACGTGGTTATGGGCAACCAGATCGATTCCCAAATTGGGACCTTGGCCACCGTCGCCTTCGGTGCAGCCCACGAAGCAACGACCCGCCGGGCGGGGGAACTTTCAAACTTCCTGGACATGTCCGATGACCTGCTTTCGGAACCCCTGACCATCACCAACGGAACGATAAGTGTCCGCGGCCTCCCAGGCGTAGGGGCTGAAATCGATCCGGACCGGCTCGAACGCTACCGGCAAGACCGCTAAATGTAACTGACAAACTCCGAAGGACCTACCAATGCTCTACCTCGTCAAAATGGATGTGGACATCCCGTCTCATCTCTCTGCTGCAGATGTGGAAACAGCCAAAGCGACCGAGAAGGCCCGTGCGCAGGAACTGCAATGTGACGGGCGCTGGGTCCACCTGTGGCGTGTTGTGGGCAGGTATTCGAACTACTCGGTTTTCGATGTGGACAGCAACGATGACCTCCACGACATTCTGCAAACACTCCCGCTCTACCCCTACATGCAGATCGAGGTCACTCCCCTCGCCCAGCACCCGTCCGCACTCACCGTCAGCAGCAAATAAAACGAAAATGACAGGTTTCACCGAAGAAGCCTGACACTAAGAAGGGAAAGCCATGTCCGTAGAAACACAGGCAACAGCCGCCGATTCGGGAGCAAAGGCCACCGAACGCTTCAGGGCCAACGCGAGCTTCACATCCGAAGTCACCACGGAACGAGTCAACCGGCTCGCCTCACGCGCCATCAAGGCCCTAGTAGATACCGTCCTCGAGGAAAAGGTCACCTATGAGGAGTACAACGCCCTCAAGGCCTGGCTGATCGAGGTAGGCGAAACCGGCGAATGGCCCCTCTTCCTCGACGTATGGATTGAGCACGCCGTAGAGGAAGTAGCCAACGAAAACCGCGAAGGCAGCAAGGGCACCATCGAGGGCCCCTACTACGTCCCCAACTCCCCCATCCAGCAGAGCCCCGGAACCCTTCCAATGCGCGAATACGAGCCGGGCACGCCGCTCGTGCTCCACGGCAAGGTCACCAGCGTCGACGGCAGCCCCTTGACCGGCGCGAAAGTCGAGATCTGGCACGCGGACGATGTGGGCTTCTACTCCCAGTTCGCCCCCGGCATTCCGGAATGGAACCTTCGAGGCACCATTCTCACGGATGACGAAGGACGCTACGAAATTCACACCATCGAGCCGGCACCTTATCAAATCCCCACTGACGGGGCCTGCGGCAAACTCATCGAGGCAGCAGGCTGGCACGCCTGGCGGCCCGCCCACCTGCACCTCAAAGTTAGCGCGGATAACCATCAGTTGATCACCACGCAGCTATACTTCCAGGCCGGCGACCACCTCAGCAATGACATAGCCTCAGCAGTCAAACCCGAACTGATCCTGAACCCACAGGACAAGAGCGACGGCACCGGCAGTGAAGTCGCTTACGACTTCATACTCGCAACAGCGAAATAGCAAAACCTGCAGCAAACTAGACATGCAGCGGCACGGCCCCCAGGAATTCCTGCCGCGGCCGTGCCGCAATCTCCGTCATGAGGCAATCCCGCCAACAATAAGGTCCCGCCCAACCGAATCCAGGCGTTGTACACCAGCGGGAGCGTTCAACCACAAGGGAAATGAAACATCATGCAGGTTATCGCGGATTTCTTTGTCCACAGCAAAGCGGAAATGGAGGAGAAACTGAACGCAGCCGTCAAAGCTGCACAAACAGGAAACCATGCCCACCCTCGGTGTGGCCTTCTCGTAATGCGCCACGACTTCCACCACTTTTCCGTCGCACTCTCGCCTAAAGTTCCGTTTGGGTCCATCATCGAGAACGACTTCGCAGCCCGTCCCCACGTGTCTATCGCAATTGTGTGAGAAAACAACGAGTTCATCAATGGGGCTGCTTGGCCGATAACAGTCATAGGTGGCGGTGATGCCGCTTTGAGTGAAGATGAAGCGCCGCAGCCTTCGCAGCGTTGATGATAACTCAAACCAGTTCTCGCTTCTTTTCCGGGTCCCAGCAGTTATTGGGCGGCTTTCTTGCCATCGCCCGGCTTGTCTATGCCTCGGTCGAGGCACTGCGGACGTCGTTATGTGTGACGGCTCCGTAATCTGTTTTTGGCTTTGATGGCGGGCAGGGCCGCCGTTTACTCCACGTCAGCGACAAAGTCTTCGGACAGTCAAATGGCGCGAAAAAACTGCTGTGCCGCGAGCACTATTGGTACTCGATCTCAAAGTATTCGCACTTTGGGAACAGCAGTGAAGACCATGTGCTCAAGATCTAGGTGAACATGGGCACATTTGTATAGCCGTGCTGTCCCAGGCCATGGCAGCACGTTTTGATGCATCTCAGGCGTCTTGCACCCAGTATGGGTGCGTTGTTATGCCTTTGGGTGCAGTCTGGCCTGTTCCACGAGTTCAGTCATCCAGGGCCTGTGCCCTTGGTGGAAAGCCATCCCCTCGGGGAGTCCCTGGACGGATGGGATGGAATTGGCTATGTCGACGGTGATCCGGCTTCCGCTCATGGGCGCATTGGTGATGTGCAGGTCACCGTAGGACTCTGGGAGCACGGGATTCATCCACACCCCTCCTCTGGAAACATGGGTGTCGTAGCCCATCAGGCTGGTTATTAGCAGGATAGGCGTGGTCGCCGCCCATGCCTGCGGAGAGCAGGCCGTGGGGTAGGGGACCGGTGCTGATAGGTGATCCCGGCTGAACCCGCAGAACAACTCCGGCAGTCGGCCCTCGGAGTATTCGGCGGCCTCCAGCAGTGCCGTTGAGATTCGCTGTGCTTCGGCTAAAAATCCATAGCGCAGTAGTCCCGCCACAATAACCGCATTATCGTGCGGCCAGACCGACCCGTTATGGTAGCTGGCCGGATTGTAGGCACCCATGTCTGTGGCGAGAGTCCGCACGCCCCAGCCGCTGAACATCTCATCGGACATGAGCCGTGCGGCTACCTGGGGAGCCTTGTCTTCGTCAATGAGGCCGAACCACAGGCAGTGGCCCATGTTCGAAGCGCAGGCGTCGACCTGCCGCTTCTTACCGTCCAAGGCGATAGCGTAATACCCGCGCTCCGGCATCCAAAACTGTTCGTTGAACCGTCTTTTCAACTGTGCCGCTTGATCCTTGAGTTCGTCCCCCAACGCCTTGTCCCCGGCGTCGTAGGCCATCCAGGCTCGTGAAATATAGGCAACGTAGACGTAGGCCTGCACCTCGCAGAGTGCGATGGGAGGCTCTGCCAGACGGCCGTCGGCAAAGTTGATCCCGTCCCAGGAATCCTTCCAGCCCTGGTTGATCAGCCCGTGCTCGTTAAGGTGCTGATACTCGACGAAACCGTCACCGTCTTTGTCCCCGTAATCCCGAATCCATTCCAGTGCACGGTCTGCGTGAGGCATAAGGGCGGCGATAGTATCCGCGGCAAAGCCCCAACGGCTGACAGAACCGAGAACCGCGACGAACAGCGGCGTGGCGTCGACGCTGCCGTAGTAGGTGGACTTGCCGCCCAAGGACAGCCCGCTGGAAACGTCGAGCCGGACCTCGTGAAGAATCTTGCCAGGTTCCTCCTCGGACACCGGGTCCACGACAAGTCCCTGACGGTCGGCCAGGGTCTGCAACGTGCCCAGTGCCAAGGACGGATCCACGGGCAGCGCCATTTGTGAAGCCCACAACGAGTCGCGGCCGAACAACGTCATAAACCAAGGCGCGCCAGCGGCCACCACGACCCGCTCCGGGTGGTTTGGATCCTCAATGCGGAGCGCGCCCAGATCATCGTAACTGCGCCGTAGGGTGCGTTCGATAGACCTGTTTCCCATAAGGAGCACGGGAATTTTCGCAACCCATTCTCGCCGGCGCCGGTCACGGGGAGACAACCCATCCCCGTCAAGATGGACAAATGCTGTCGAGGAAATGGCACCCCCAATGCTCGGCAGCACCGTCAAGACCGTACTCCACTGTCCGTGCGCCGGGACAGATACCCGGTACGTCACGGCGTCTGCCGAAATGTCCGCGCCGGGGGCCTGGACGGCCATGCCCTTCCGGACATCCTGCCATGCTGCACGGACAGTTAACGCACCGCCGTAGACCTCGCGGGTTTCATCCCAGCGCCGCCGGATCCGTGCCTCTTTCACCTCGAACAGGTCCGCGAAGTCAGCCTCCACTTTAAGAGCGATCACGCATTCTGCCGGCGCTGCTGAGTAGTTGTGAACGGAAATTTGCTCCTGGATTCCGGCGCCTACTTCCCGCACGCGCTCCACTATCAACGAACTGTCCGCGTACCCGTCCGTACGGGGAACCCGGTCCACAAACAACGCCCTGTACGGCTCCTTCATCTCCGCCGCTAGTGACTCGAGCGGCTGGCTATCAACAGATAGGCACCAGCCCGAGAGAATTCGTGTGTCGTTGACGAAAAGACCGTGGGGATCTTCAGGTCGGATATCCCCATTCGGCAAAGAGATGCAGAAGCACGATCCCTCGACCAAAGTGACCGTCCCGGCTCCCAAGGGACCAGCCGCCGTGTCAGCATTCCAACCAGCCATGATCTGCTCCTCAATGCTTCGGCCCGCGACGCTACAGCCGCATCCGCCTGAAACGCCCGCTGTTGAGCTTCACCTCTCCGATGGAAAACTACGCCTGACTTTCCCCCCCCGCACCAGAGGTCCGGCGACTCCTGGGTGGGACCGAACCGACTCCGCGGGAAACCGCAGGTAACGACAGTACCGGGGGCATAAGAAGGGGTTGCATCCGCCCAGCTCATTTGGCCCCCTGCTTTTGTTACGAAACGGGAGGGTAAATCGCCCATTGCGACTCATGCTCAACGCCGTATTTCGAATCTCGTCGGGTTGAGGCACGCCCAAAGCTGACACACGGATCCTTGCCTGTTCCTCGGAACACCAGGAAACCATCTACGTTCTAACGAGAAGTCCGGCCCGCCCGCCCACAGCCGGGGATAATTCTCATAGGGTTATCCACCGCTACCGCTGCCAGGGAGCTACCCCAACGGCTCCTACTTCCAGCCGTGGATAACCTGAATTTACCCCAGCCATGGACGGATCAGAGTCGCCACCAGTTCCGGCCGCGTGATCAGCACGCACGGGTTTGCCCGGCCGAGGCAGGTTGACGGAATCTTTATTATCGGCGATCAACCCACGGGAGGCCAAGCAGTACTTTCGGGTAATTGCCGCCCACTAGCTTGACCTCCGTGAGGGTGGCATCGATTAATTTAACGGCGTAGCGTCGTGGATCAAGGGGGCAGCGTCTGCGGATAGAAAAGTAGCTGCGCGACATGCCCATTGATGCTGACAGCGGTCCTTTCAAGGAGCCGGAATGACTGGATGGAATGCAGACACCGCTGCCGGACCCCTGGGTCCGGGGACGGTTACCTTAGTGGAGGGGTCATCCTTTTGCATTTCCTCGTCGAACGGCGACATCTATGGTGAGCACCCGCACGGTGTTTTCTTCGAAGACACTCGCATCCTGTCCCGCTGGAACCTGACCGTTGATGAAGTGCCGCTGGAGCCGCTGGCAGTCAAGGTGAAGGAGCCGTATCGTGCCCTCTTCATCGGCCGCGTTCCCCGCACGGACGGGTACGCCGACAGTCCGTTGATCGTCGAACGCGTTCGAGAGCTGGGTGCGGGAATCCAGGAGCAAATCACAATCTGCAACTATTCTGCCTCCCCCACACAGTGCATGGTTGTCCTTAAAATGGCAGCGGACTTCGCCGACCTGTTCGACGTAAAGGAGGCCCGCGCCCAGCGGCGCTGGGAGGAGTCCCGCGAAGCGGACGGTGACGTGTTGATCATCCGTGCCGTTTGGCACGACGTCCGGAAGGGCGTCGTAGTCTCGGCCATCGATGCCGCCGTCACGACGGAGGCTTTAACGTACCGAGCTGTTGTCCCGCCTCACGGACAATGGCATGCTTCTCTGAGCGTGGTGCCGATCAGTGACGGGGACGGGAGGGTAGTGCCGGTTGCGAGGCCGGACGAGAGGGTTCTGTCTGCTTCCGACCTTCGCCGAGAGGAGTGGATTTCCAGGATTCCGCTGGTGCGGATGGGTAATGGCTCAATTGAGAGATCTCTTCGGCGCAGCTATGACGACCTGGGGGCATTGCGCATTGAGGACCCAAACCACCCGGACCGGGTTGTGGTGGCGGCCGGTGCCCCTTGGTTCATGGCGTTGTTCGGACGGGACTCGCTGTGGGCGTCCTTCATGGCGCTGCCAGTGGACCCGTCCCTGGCGCTGGGCACTCTTCAAACCCTGGCCGACCGCCAGGGCAGCAGGCTGGACCCGACGAGCGAGGAGGAGCCTGGGAAGATCCTGCATGAAGTTCGCCTAGGGGTCTCTACTGGTTTGGCTCTGGGTGGTAAGTCCGCTTACTACGGCAGTGTGGATGCCACTCCATTGTTCGTGGCGTTGCTGGGCGAAGTCAGCCGCTGGGGCTTCGCGGCAGACACCATCGCGGCACTGATGCCGAACGTGGACAGGGCGTTGGAATGGATCAGGAACTTTGGTGACAAGGATGGGGACGGGTTCGTCGAGTATGAACGGCTGAATGACCGGGGTCTGATCAACCAGGGCTGGAAGGACTCCTGGGACGGGATCAATTTCGCGGACGGTCGGATGGCGGAGCCGCCGATTGCGCTGTGCGAAGTCCAAGCTTACGTCTACAGCGCTTATTTGGCGCGTTCCTGGCTGGCCTACGATGCCGGTGACCTTGACGTCGCTGCTGAATGCCGCGACCGCGCGCTACATATGAAGAGGCAGTTCAATGAACAGTTCTGGATGCCTGAGCGCGGCTATTATGCGATCGCCCTGGATGGCCGGAAGCGTCAAGTCGATGCGTGCGCTTCTAACATGGGGCACTGCCTGTTTTTCGGTATCGTCGATGAGGACAAGGCCCCTCTGGTAGCTGAGCGGCTGATGTCTGCAGAGATGTTCAGCGGGTGGGGCGTCCGAACTCTCGCCAGTGACATGGGCGCCTACAACCCGGCCAGCTACCACAACGGCTCGGTCTGGCCGCATGACAACGCGATTATCGTTGCGGGCCTTATGCGTTACGGTTTCGTGGAGGAGGCCCAGCGGATTTCCACAGCTCTCTTCGAGGCGGCGGAATTCTCCGAGGGGCGTCTGCCCGAATTGTTCTGCGGCTTCACTCGAGAGCAAATAGATGACCCAGTGCCCTACCCAACGGCGTGCTCACCGCAGGCTTGGGCATCAACCACTCCAATCATGTTGATCAAGAGCCTGATGGGTTACCACGCGGACGTGCCCCGCGGCGGACTGTGGATGGATCCCATGCTTCCGAAATCATACGGCCGCTTGCACATAGCTAATGCACCTATGGGCGAGGGCCGGATCACCGTCGACGTCTCCGGCTCAAGCGTGACGGTCAAGGGGTTGCCCCCGGGCATGGCACTTCACCACGGTGCCCGTCCATGGGCGGCTGACCTGGTACAACAGCAGGCCGATACGTCGCGCAGAAAAGATTGAACCTTTGACGCTCTGGCGGTCCAGACCAGTGCAAGCAAGGGGCTGCCACTGACCCGGGCGCCCCACCCCACGTCATCTGCCAGGAGGTCTGCTCGCCGGCCCTGACCGGCAGCAAAGATTTCACCACATCTCCTGGGAAAGGCTGCAGTCAAGCCCCATCCGCACGACGGATGGAGCCCGAACCACAGGACTCCCCTGCGGGCACTCGGACCCGCCGATCAGAAACGTGGCTTCCTTGTCCTCCCGGCACTCAAAATGCTGGAGCAGCCGGCCTTCTCACAGCCGTCGCCAAGTGTCATGTAGGAGGTCCTGCAGGTCCCGGGCCAGCCGTAACCTCAGCCGAAGAGGAATGCGGCTTCGTCGTAGCGCTTCTGCGGGACGGTCTTGAGCTGGCCCAGGGCTTCCTGGAAGCCCACGTGCTCAATGTTCGTTCCCTTCAGCGCCACCATGGTGCCCCAGTAGCCTTCGACCACGGAGTCGATGGCGGCCATGCCGAGCCGTGTTGCGAGGACCCGGTCGAAAGCGGACGGGACGCCGCCGCGCTGGATGTGGCCCAGGATGGTGGCGCGGGTTTCGATGCCGGTGCGGGCTTCGAGTTCGGGGGCGAGCTGGTCGGCGATGCCGCCTAGGCGGGGCCGGCCGAAGGTGTCCAGGCCTCGTTCCGAGTGCGGGGTTTCCATGTGTTCGGGCACGAACCCTTCGGCCACCACTACAAGGGGTGCGCGGCCGCGGGCGTGGGCTTCCTTCACCCACTGGGTTACCTGGTCGATGCTGACCTTCTGCTCCGGGATGAGGATGGCGTGGGCACCGGCGGCCATGCCGGCGTGGAGGGCGATCCAGCCGACATGCCGCCCCATTACTTCGGCGATCATGCAGCGGTGGTGTGATTCGCCGGTGGTCCGGAGCCGGTCGATCGCTTCGGTGGTGATCTGCACGGCGGTGTCGAAACCGAAGGTGTAGTCGGTGGCGTCGAGGTCGTTGTCCACCGTCTTGGGGACACCGACGATCTTGAGTCCGGCGTCGGTGAGGCGCTTGGCCGCGGCGAGGGTTCCTTCACCGCCGATCGCGATGATCGCGTCGATGCCGAGGCGGTCCATGTGGGCTTTGATGACCTCGGGGCCGCCGCCCTTTTCGAACGGGTTGGTGCGGGAGGTGCCAAGGATGGTGCCGCCCTGTTTGGCGATGCCGCGGACCATGGTGCGGGGGATGTCAATGATGTCGCCCTCCACCACGCCGCGCCAGCCGTCAAGGAAACCCACGAAGTCGTGGCCATGGCTGGCGATGCCTTTCAATACGGCTCCGCGAATGACCGCATTCAGTCCGGGGCAGTCGCCACCGCTGGTAAGGATTCCAATTTTCATGCTTGGCTCAAATCCCGGGGAAGTTTTAGGCGTCGTGGTTGATTTGGAGCAGCCCGGCCAGGTGATCCAATGCTTTCTCCGAGCCGGCCTTTACACTGCGGAGTACGACGCGGTCGCCGTGCTCGAGTCCGAGGCTCATGAGGGAGAGAACTGAGCTGGCGTCCATGGCTTCGTCGGCGGGTTCCTCTTCGCGTCCAATGGTGATTTCAAGATCTTCGTATGCTGCCGCTGCTTCAACAAATACTGTGGCCGGGCGCGCGTGCAGGCCTGAGGTACTGGCGATGGTGGCTGTCCGTTCGGGCATGAAAATTACTTCCGTTCGCAGATAGGGGCGGGGGTGGTTAGCTCACTCGGAGGTCTTCGACCATCCGGGCGACGTGGAGCGTCAGGTAGGTAACTTCGTCTTCTGTCAAGGGCTCGCCGAGGCGCAGCTCGAGGACTGCTTGGAGCTTGAGGGCGTTAGCGTAAGCCTCGGGATAAGACTCCCGAATTGCTTTGCTGAGCGTGCTTGCGCCGTCGTCCAGCTGTCGGCCGGTTTGGGCTCGGACGAAAAAGTAGCGCAGATGGGTGATGAAGCGGGCGGCGTTGACAGTGTCTTGGTTAAAGGGACGGTCATAAGCCTTCTCCAAGACCTCGAAAAGCTGTGTGAACACCCCGGTCATTTGATAGGTGAGAGACAGGTCGCCGGTAGCGAACCCGGCATTTACCAGGTGCAGTGCGATCGGCACCGCTTCCGCTTCAGGCAGTGCCTGCTCGACGCGGGTATTGACGAAATCAAGGACCTGCTGGGCTGTCCGCAGCTCGTCCGGGTAGAGGTGAGCTACTTCAGCACGCAGAGGGTATTCAAGGTCGATCCCCTGACGCATGCGTTTGATGGCGAAACTTAGATGGTCCGCAAGTCCCACTACAGTCGTTGAACTGACCGGGTTAGCCAGGTCTTTCCTCGCTAGTTGCAGGGCTTCATCAGCGAGAAGCAGGTGCTCTGGGGGAATGGCTGCGACCAAGGCTCCAAAATTGTCAGCGTCCCGTCCATCCTGCGGTACGAATACTCGGACGATTTTGGTCTCATCCACAGCGCTGCCGGGTTTTGCCTGGTACCCCAGACCGCGTCCGGTGACAATGACCTCTTCCTGGTTAGCGGCCCGCGCGAGGACGACGTTGTTATTGAAGACGCGCAAGATTTCCACGTCCTCCTCCTTTCGTCGTCGATGAGGCAGCTGCGGCAGGAGAGAATTCCTCTCTCCTGCCGCACGCCGAGGAATGTGCTTCGGCCGCTTTGGCCTTGGCCTTCAGGGTTGAGCTAGTCTTTGAGGCTTCCGCCGTTGGTGGCGATGACTTCCTTGTACCACCCGAAGGACTTCTTCGGGTATCGCTCCAGGGAACCCGTGCCGTCATCGTTTCGGTCCACGTAAATAAAGCCGTAACGCTTGCTCATCTGCGCGGTGGAGGCACTCACCAGGTCGATGCAGCCCCAAGCGGTGTAGCCCATCAGCTGGACGCCATCCTGTACAGCCTCCCGGGCTTGCACCAGATGATCGTTCAAATAGGCGATCCGGTAGTCGTCTACGACGGTCTTAACCCCATCGGTTTCCTCAAGCTCGTCCTTGGCACCCACACCGTTCTCAACGATGAAAAGCGGCTTTTGCCAGCGTTCCCAGTAGTCATTGAGCGCCACACGCAGCCCCTGTGGGTCGATCTGCCAACCCCACTCGGACGCCTGCAGGGTGGGATTGGGTACGCCGCCCATGAGGTTGCCTGGGCCCTTGACTTGCTTGGCGGGGTCCGCCGTCTCACAGACGCTCATGTAGTAGCTGAAGGAGACGAAGTCCACTGTGTTTTGCAGGTCCTCGCGGTCCTGGGCGGTGATGTCCAGGACGACGCCGTTGTCCCGGAAGTATCGCAGCAAGTAGCCGGGGTATTCGCCGCGGCAGTGGATGTCACCGAACGCATAGCTGTCATGTGCCGTATGCATTGCCGCCACGACGTCGGAGGGATCGGGGCTCAACGGGTACGTGGGCAGTGCAAGGATCATACAACCTACCTGCGCGTTCGGCATCAGTTCGCGGGCAAGCCGGGTGGCTCGGGCAGAGGCCACCAGCTCGTGGTGAATGGCCTGATACAGGTCCTGTTTCGTGAGCCGTTCCTTGGGCGCCGGAATGCCGCCGGACAGGAAGGGCTCATGAAGCACCGAGTTGATTTCATTGAACGTCAGCCAGTACTTCACCCGGCCGCCGAAGTGTTCAAAGAGCGTGCGGCAGTAACGCTCGTAGAACCCAATCAGGGCCCGGTTGGTCCAGCCGTTGTACTTCCGCGCCAGATGGAGCGGAGTCTCATAGTGGCTGATGGTTACCAGCGGCTCGATGCCATACTTGTCCAGTTCGTCAAGGATCCGCGAGTAGTAGGCAAGGCCTTCGGCATTGGGCGTTTCCTCGTCACCGTGAGGGAAGATGCGGCTCCAGGCGATGGAGAACCGGAAAACCTTGAATCCCAAGTCGGCAAAGAGGGCTATGTCCTCCTTGTAGCGGTGGTAGAAATCGATCGCCACCTGTTTGAGGTTCTCCGGCGTTGGCCCCTCAGTAGGGGTCTCCGTGATGCCTTTGGGCATCACATCCTGGATGGACAGTCCTTTGCCGCCCTCATTGTAGGCGCCTTCGATCTGGTTGGCGGCGGTAGCGCCGCCCCAGAGGAATCCTTCGGGAAAGGTCATGGTCACAGATTGTTCCTTGTTCAGTCGGGCTGGGTGGAGGGATCGGGCGGGGTCCTCAGACCTGGATGGAAATCACGGCGTCACCGTTGGCAAAGGTCCCTTCGGTCACGGGGTTCACGCTGGCCAGCTGGGCTGTGTTGGTGACCATCACCAATGTCGTGGTGTCGTAGCCGGCTTCGGCAATGGCGCACAGGTCGACGACGGCGAGCAGGTCGCCAACCTGGACCTGCTGGCCGCGCGCCACTTTGGCTTCAAACCCGCGCCCTTGCATCTGGACGGTGTCGATGCCGATGTGGACAAGGACCTCGACGCCGTCGTCTGACTTAATGCCAAAGGCGTGGCCGGTTTTCATCGCCGCCTTGATGGTGCCCGTGATTGGGGAGTAGATCCGGCCGTCCGCCGGAATGATGCCCAAGCCCTTGCCCATGGCGCCAGAGGCGAACACCTTGTCTTGAACTTCCTTGAGGGCCACGGCCTGTCCGGTGACGGGGGCCAGGACCTCTACAGTGCCAGCGATCGTGGGAGCGGGAACAGGCTCAGCTTCGGGAACGGAGGAGCCTGCGTCGGACGTTGCCGCCGCTTCCGCCTCACGCGGGCAGAAGAAGAAGGTCAGACCGAAAGCGATCATTACGGCGGCGCCTGTGCCGACCAGCAGGAGGACGAAGTTGCCCACGGTGGTGAATGCGGGCAGTCCCAGCAGCGACGGGAACACGAAGGAAGTTGCGCCGCTCCCGCCAGCCGCAACAATTGCACCGCCAATGACACCACCGGCGATACCGAAGTAAAACGGCCTTTTCAAGGGAAGGTTGACACCATAGATGCCCGGTTCAGTGATACCTGCAAGGAAGCCCGATAGCGAAGCGGGACCTGCGACGGCACGGCGGGCCTTGTTATGGGTTCGGAAGGCCACGGCAAGGGTGGCGGCGGCCTGGGCGAGCACGGCCGGCAGCAGCGGCCCGAACAGGAGGGAGTGGCCCTGGGTGGCGATTTCATTCAGCATTCCAGGAACGAAGCCCCAGTGCAGGCCGAAGAGCACAAAGACTTGCCAGAAGCCGCCCATGATGGCTCCGGCGAGCCAGGGCGCGACAGTGAAGGCGGTGCTGATGCCGGCTGAAAGACCCTGTGCCGCGTAGGTGGTGATCGGGCCGACAGTGAGAAGAACCAGCGGCACCATCACCAGCAGGGTCAGCAGCGGCGTAGTGAAGTTCCGGATGGCTGACGGAAGCGCCCGGGTGAGGAAGCGTTCAAGGTAGCCCTGGAGCCAGACGGCCACGATGATCGGAATGACAGAGCTGCTGTAGTTCATCATCACCACCGGAAGGCCGGCGAAGCTTACGGGCTCGGTCTGCGCGGCCAGCGCGACGATGCTCGGGTAAACCAGTGCGCCGGCTATGGCCATGGACGTGAACTGGTTGGCTTTGAATTTTTTCGCTGCCGTCACTGCCAGGAAGAGCGGAAGGAAGTAGAACAGTGCGTCCGCGGTGGCGGCCAGAATCACATTGGTCTGGGACGCGGGATCCAGCAACCCAACCTGGGTGGCCAGGCTCAAAAACGCTTTGAGCAGACCGGAAGCGGCCAGCGGCCAGATGACAGGTGAAAAAATCGAGGAAATCAGGTCAATGAAGCGGCTCAAAAGGTTGCCCTTCGATACCGGCTCGTCATCCACCGTGGCATCTTCGGTGAGCTTGGTGATTTTGCCCAGTTCTGCGTAGACGGTCGGGACGTTATCACCGATGACTACCTGGTATTGGCCGCCAGCCTTCATTACGGTGATCACACCTGGCAGCTTTTCGACGGCGGCGGTGTCGGCCTTTGCCTCGTCCCTCAGCTTGAGCCGGAGCCGGGTAGCGCAGTGGGCGGCACTGACGATGTTTTTTTCGCCGCCCACTCCCTGCAAAATCTCTCCGGCCAGCGACCGGTAGTCGACACTTGCCATGCCAGACCTCTCTGTCTATTTTTGGGCACAAAAAAAGACCCGAGACGCACATGAGTGCTTCTCAGGTCTTGCCCCGTTTCCGAGTAACAATCCTGACGGCGAAATGGCCGCTGACATTGAATCATACGTGTGGTCGTCATCGTATGCAACCCGCACTTCAACATGCTTCGTGACGGGGCCATACGTCTTGCCCACTACTAATCCTCCTGTTGGGTTGGCCATTCCTGGCTGGATACCTTTGCCGTGGCATCGTTTGTCACATCTGATCGTTAGCTTTTGCCAGGAGGCAGGAGCAGTGAGCTGGCTTCCTGGCGGGTGGTCCCGGAGTCCTGGATGCCCTCGGCGATGTGGGCGAGTTCGGCGGGGATGTCCCGGCCTTTCTTCCGCATGGCGGTGGCCCAGAGCCGGCCGGCCCGGTACGAGGACCGCACCAGCGGGCCGGACATGACGCCCAGGAATCCGATCTCGTCCGCTTCTTGCTGGAGGTCCACGAATTCCTGTGGCGTGACCCAGCGGTCCACCGGGAGGTGCCGTTCGGAGGGGCGCAGGTACTGGGTGATGGTGATCAGGTCGCAGCCGGCGGCGTGCAGGTCGCGGAGGGCTTCGGAGATTTCCTCGCGGGTTTCGCCCATGCCCAGGATCAGGTTGGATTTGGTGACCATGCCCAGGTTCCGACCCTGGGTGATGACGTCCAGGGACCGCTCGTAGCGGAACGCGGGCCGGATCCGCTTGAAGATCCGGGGCACGGTTTCGACGTTGTGCGCGAACACTTCGGGCTTGGAGTCGCAGATCGCGGCGATGTGCTCGGGTTTGCCGGAGAAGTCCGGGATGAGCAGTTCGACGCCGGTGCCGGGGTTCAGTTCGTGGATTTTGCGGACGGTTTCGGCGTACAGCCAGACGCCTTCGTCTTCGAGGTCATCGCGGGCCACGCCGGTGACGGTGGCGTAGCGCAGCTGCATGGCCTGGACGGAGCGGGCCACCTTGGTGGGTTCGAACCGGTCGACGGGGGAGGGTTTGCCGGTGTCGATCTGGCAGAAGTCGCAGCGGCGGGTGCATTCGGAGCCGCCGATCAGGAACGTGGCTTCCTTGTCTTCCCAGCATTCGAAGATGTTGGGGCAGCCCGCTTCTTCACAGACGGTGTGCAGGCCTTCTTTTTTCACCAGGTTCTTCAGCCCGACGAACTCCGGGCCCATCTGGACCTTGGCCTTGATCCACTCCGGCTTGCGCTCCACCGGAACAGCAGAATTACGCTGTTCAACGCGCAAAAGCTTCCGGCCTTCAGGTGCCAATGTCATTTCAACGCTCCCGTGCCTCTGCATGGTTCGATGGTGGTGCGGTCATTAGTGCCTGTTCCGTTCTGATTTGTTGGGCGCTACTCGCGATTTGCGAGGAACTTTTGCTGAGCCTGCGAATCAGCGGCACCGGAGCCAAAATTTGGCACCATTGATGCGGCGGGTCCTTCTAGTCCGTGTCTCTCTTTGCTAGGCCACGAGGCTTTTCGCGACGTCGTTCATGTGTTCGTTGATGGCTTTGATTGATAATGAGGCGTCTCCGGTTTCGATGCCGATCACGATGTCGCGGTAACGTTTCGGGCTCATCCTGGCGGAGCCCATTTCCAGGGTGCCAAAAACGACGGACAGGCGGCGGGATCCTTCAAGGGAGGTCCAGGAATGAAGCAGTGTTTTGTTACCCGCCAGCTGGCAGAGGCTCCGGTGGAATTCCGTGTCGGCTTCAAGCCACAGCTCAACTGATGCCTCACGGGCAGCGTCTATTGCGTCAACTGCCCGATGCAGTAACTTCACTGCCGTATCACGGTCCGGGAGTTCGCAAAGTGTACGAACGGCCAACGATTCCAGCGCGGCACGCACGGTGTAGATGTCCCGAACCGCGGTCGCGTCGATATGGCGGACGGAGAGATGGCCTCGCGGTCCTGCAGTAATCAGGCCTTCTTGCTCCAGTGGCCTGAGCGCTTCACGTAGGGTTCCGCGGCTGATCTGGAGTATCTCCGAAAGCTCAGTTTCAATCAGCTGCCGGCCAGGTGGCAGTTCGCCGCTCGTGATGGCGGTGCGGAGCGCGGCCAGCGCCTGCTCGCGGAGACGCTTCCCCGTTAGGCCCTGCAGCGACGGGAGCGCTCCGCCATATGGGGGTGTCACCGGATCTCTCACCTGCGTTTTGTCAGTATGGATGAAGATTGCTGGAGCTGCGTCATTGCCTTGTCCACGGTTCTACTCTTCGTTGATGGCTCGAACTCCTCCCGACCTCCACGATCGAGGAATCATCCGCGGTGTCCAGGCCTAGTTCGGAGGCCCGCTGGAATTCGTGGCTCACCGCATTGAGGATTCTGGCATCGAATCCCGCCTTTGCCGCTGCGGCCTTCACCAGTTGTGTGTCCTTGACGAAGATGGACAGGTGGGTAAGCGTGGGGCGCTGTTCCGGGGACTGGAGCATCCGGGGGCCGCGGTCAGAGAGCATCCAGGATCCCCCGGCACCTCCGCTGACGGCTTTGAGTACTTTTCCTGGATCTAATCCGAGTGACTGAGCGAACGCGATTGCCTCGCCTGCAATGGCGAGATGGGACGCGGCCAGCAGCTGATTGACCATTTTGTAAGCCTGCCCGTCTCCCACTTTGCTCCCGCAGTCCTGGAGGGTCCCCAAGGTTTCCAACATGTCCCGCAGAGAGTGCACGTCCGACGAGTCGCCGGCGACGAAGAGCTTCAGTCGACCGTCAAGCGCACCGCTGACTCCCCCCGTTACGGGACAATCGACGACTCTGATCCCCCGCACTGAGAGTTCGTCAGCGAAGGCCCTGACCGCATCGACACCTACGGTGCTGAGTACGACAACGACCTTGATGGTGCCGGCACCCGAGAGCGGTCCTGATTCCAGCAGGCTCAGAAGCTGGTCGCCGGTTGCGACCACAACAAACAGGGAGTGAGCGTCGGCGAGATCCTCAATCGCCGTTGACGCTGGGATTCCGAGCTCGGAGGCTTTCAAGACCCGGGCCAGACTGAGGTCAACGGCGTGCAGAGACTGGCCGCTGTCATGTATTCGCTGTGCCATAGGCAGACCCATGGCACCTATCCCAAGAAAACCGACAAACGGAGTCCTTTTTGCTCTGGTCATACTGTCTGCGCCGCCTTGTCGTGAAAAGTCGGAGTTCCGGCTGGTATCCCATCCCTTCCAATGGAGTGGCTTTGGCTGTTTTGTTTGGCAGTCACTGCCATGAGGATGGCGCGGTGTTCGCCGTGGAGCCTAAACGCCAGCGCCTCACAGGGTAGCTGGTGTATACCTTCGATCAAGGCGCCACTGGTGGCTTCCAGGAGCGCGCCCAGCAGGACTTCGACAACCAAGTTTCCGGTAGAGGCTGCAAGTAGAAGATGAAATCTCATGTCATGTTTCAGGAGCTGCTTGTGGGCGTCGGGCCGGTCCCCCCACTTCGTGTCCTCCGTCGTCCGTTCTGCGGCCCTGATTGCCTCATGAAAGGCAGGAGACTGGGGATCTGCATGCCGAATCAACCATGTCTTAAGCACAAGCAGAGTTTCGGTCATGTCTGAAAGGGCAAGACCTCGAGTAGCCACGTGCAGTCGAAGGACGGTGCTTACTGGCAGCAGTGGATCAGCAGTAATGAAGGTGCCCGGATCATGTTCGGATGCGGCAGCAGTACGAACAAGGCCCTGGGCCCACAGCACTCTTAGCGCCTCGCGGACGGACACCCGCGAGACCCCCAGCTTTTCGGCCAAGGCTCGTTCTCCGGGGAGGCGAGAGCCGATGGGCAATCGGCCGGATGTGAGCTCCGTTTCGAACCAGACTAGGACTGAGTGATGAGCGCGCATAGACAGATCCCATCGATTTGTGAAGCAGTGTGTGCAGCCCCCGCCGACCTGTCGGGGGCTGCACAACAATAACTACTTGTCCTGTTCAGCTCTGTTCCCGAGCGATCTTTCCGATACTGAGCGTGACCCCTGCATCAGAAACGCGACGTCCGTTTCGCAGCATGCTGAGTGTGGCGGTGGCGGGCAGGTGTTTCTAACCCGCCTGGTCAAGGGGGACTCGCGCTTCTGAACTGCCAACTTGAGACGTCTGCGCGGGCCAGCGATTGCTCCACATAGCTATGGCAGCACAGAGAACAAAGAATCCGGCGATGACATACATGCCTGCACTGGTGGATTGCGTCGCGTCGCGGAGCCATCCGAAAATAAACGGTCCTCCGAACCCGCCTGCGTTACCGATGGTGTTGATGAGTGCGAGGCCGGCGGCCGCGCCAACTCCTGAGAGAAACCTGGTTGGGAGGCCGAAGTAAAGGGGGATTCCGGAGCAGACGCCCATGGCCGTCAGACTGATGCCAATCAGAGTTACCACAGGTGAAGTTGCCCAAACGGCAACCAGAACGCCAGCAGCGCCCATCAGGGCCGATATCGCGACGTGTCCGGCGATGTCGTTTGTGCGACGGGAATGCATGGACCACAAGATTGTGAAAATTGTGGCGAATCCGTATGGGACAGCGGTGAGCATGCCGATCTCGAAGATGGAGTACTTCACACCGAAAGTCTGCTGGAAAGCGCTGATAATGGTGGGCAGGAAGAATCCGATGGCATAGAGCCCAAAGAGTAGCCCAAGGTAGCCGAGGCCAAGCAACCAGACTTTGCGGTTCAGGAGGACGGCGGAGATTTTATGCTGAGCGTAACCGCCCGCTTCTTCTGCGAGGTCTTTCACCAGCAACGCTCGTTCGTCGTCATCCAGCCACTTCGCTTCGGACGGTCGGTCTGTAAGAAACCGGAAGCAAATAAAGCCTAGGACGATTGCAGGTACGCCGGTAGCGAGGATCATGAAGCGCCATCCTTCGAGACCGAAGAAGGCCTGGTCGCCCCACTGGATCAGGGCACTCGCCAGCGGGGCGCCGACAACTGAGGAGAGCGGGATGCCGATGAGGAAAAGTGCAAAAGCCTGTGCCCGGTCCTTTTGGACAAACCAGTACGTCAGGTAGAGGAGAATTCCGGGTCCGAATCCGGCTTCAGCGATGCCCAGGAGGACGCGGAGCACGTAAAGCTGCGTGGCGTCCTGTACGAAAGCAGTCAGAGATGCGAAGAGTCCCCAGGTGAGAAGGATCCGTGCGATCCATTTGCGGGCGCCAAAACGGTGCAGGGCGAGGTTGCTCGGGATCTCCAAAAGGAGGTAGCCGGCGAAGAAGATCCCGGACGCCAAGCCGAACGTCGTGGCTGTGAGGCCGAGGTCCTGATTCATGCCATTAGGGCCTGCGAAGCTGATGTTGCTTCTATCCAGGTAGCTGATGAAATAGCAGAGCATGAGAAAAGGCATGATGCGCCACAGGACTTTGCGGCGGGTCCGGGCCCGCAGTGCGGTCTCGGCAGACTTGTGTTGGGTTGACATTTGTTGAAGCGCTCCTCGTTGAGCTTGGTATTGAACAAGGGGTGAAGTGCTATGTTCGGGCCGGACTTGTGGTCCTTCGGTCACGCACCTGCCTTCAGTCAGGGTGACGGTGCGGCCATGTGACATTAGCCACATTGGTACTACCGATATAAATTTTGGCATGACCTTTATGGTTGGTCAAGTCTTTTTTCTAGGCGGTCGCCATGTGCTTAGTGTCCCTGCGGGCATTCACTGCGACCCGGCCAATGGCTTCAGCAAAGGCAGCCAGCGCCTTGGCAGCGGCAGCTCCGTCGAGGGCCTGGTGGTCAAAAGTCAGGGAGAGCGGAAGTTGGGGTGGGCTGTCCGGGGTGGCCTTGTATAGCGCTCCGATCCCCAGGATTCCCACTTCAGGTGCGTTGAGGACTGGGGTAAACCATTGGATCCCCAGGCCGCCGAGGTTTGAAATTGTGAAGGTGCCCCCGGTCATCTCTTCAGCGCTGATCCGTCCCGATTTGGCAAGGCTGATGAGTTCCTTGCTTCGGTGCGCCAGTTGTGTGAGGGAGAGCTGGTTGGCCCTGTGTATGACCGGCACCAGCAAAGCCTTGCCCGTATCTACGGCGAAGCCGAGGTTGACTTCGGAGTGCCTCTCGATGCCTTCCGGTGTGTATCGGGCGTTGATTTCCGGGAAGCTTTCCAGGACGCGGGCCACACAGTGCATGACGATGTCGTTGACTGACGGGGCCTCGCTGGCTCCGTTGTCGCCGGCCTCTGTCTTGAGCTGCGCCCTTAGGGCAACGAGTTCGGTGGCATCGGCGTAGCGCGTCAGCGTGACTTGGGCCGTCTGTTGAAGGGATGCGTGCATGCGTTGCGCGGTGATCTTCCGGGCGCCACGGACCTTGATGAGCTCGGGTGCGGCTATTTTCTGATCCTGCATATATTTTCTCCTGGCTTTGGTTGTTGCCGTGGTCCACAGCAAGGGGAAGACCGGACGCTTGAGGACCTCACTTCGGGCGCCAGGTTTCATTGGCGCGCCACGAAAGCGCGGCTGCCCGCGGGCTGGCATGGGCCCGCGGGCAGCAGTGTTCTTGGCTTTGCTGTGGTTCGGTAGCTGGGTGTGCTTTAGGCGAGAGCTTTCCGGGTGGTTCTGACGACGCTGAGGACTTCAGAGACAATTCCCTCGACCGAGGGAATGACGGCGCTCTCCAGTTCTTCGGAGTAGGCAATTGGGGTGCGGGCAGCTCCGAGCCTTCTGGGGGCCGCGTCCAGTTCGCCCCAGCACTCCTGAACGGTGTTGCTGATGAACTCGCCGCCCCAGCCAAAGTCACGTACCGCTTCATGTACGACAAGCAGGTGCCGTGTCTTCCGGACGGAGTTGAAGACCGTCTCCATGTCGAACGGGTACAGGGTTCTCGGATCCACGATCTCAGCTTCGATTCCCTGCGCGGCGAGGATTTCTGCTGCCTCGAGTGCGCGTTTGGTCATCAGCTGAGTTGCCACGATGGTGATGTCGCTTCCCTCGCGGGCCACGCGCGCCTTTCCGAGCGGAATCAGTTCCTTGGTGACAGGGCCTTTGTCGTAGTAAAGGGCTTTGTGTTCGAGGAAGACGGTGGGGTTGTTGCTCTTGATGGCACTGCGGAGTAGGCCGTAGGCATCATTTGCCGTACCCGGCACCACAACCTCCAGCCCAGGTATATGGGCGTAGAGCGTCTCCAGCGATTGAGAGTGCTGGGCGGCTTTGCCCATGCCGGACCCGCCGTTGCTCCGCACCACCAATGGCGTATCGAATTGCCCGCCGAACATGTACCGGGACTTGGCTGCCTGGTTAATCAGACCGTCGGCCCCAAGAAGCATAAAGTCCGAATACATGATCTCGACCACGGTGCGCGTCCCTGCCATTGCTGCCCCGGCACCGGCCGAAATCAATGCTTCTTCACTGATTGGGGTGTCCCGCACCCGAGCCGGACCGAAGGTCTGGGCCATTTTGCGGGTCACACCGTAGATGCCGCCCCCGGTGCCCCAAGTGGTAATGTCCTCGCCCATGAGAATGGTTGATGGGTCTTCGGTGAATTCATCGTGCAGGGCAGCGTTAAGGGCCCGCCAGATGGTCAATTGCTGTGCTGGTTTGTTCATCGGAGGTCCTCACTGACCTGGGTAAAGGCTGTCGAAACATCGGGGTATGGAGAGGCTTTGGCGAACGCTTCGGCAACATCAACCGCTGCCACCGCGGCAGCTGCCATTTCCTTGAGGGCTTTGTCGTCGACGATGCCCGCATCGAGCAGTTTCTTGGAAAGCCGGGCGATCGGATCGCGTCCCTTCCACTGCTCCACTTGCTCCGGCGTACGATAGATTTCCGTATCGCCCGCCATGTGCCCCAAATAGCGGTAGGTATCGGCCACGATGAAGGTCGGTCCCTCCCCTGCCCGGGCCCGCTGGACGGCCTCGGCAGTGACGTTGCTGACCTCTTCCACGTCCATTCCGTCGACGTCGAATGAAGGAAGACCATAGGCCTCGCCCCGGCGGCGGATTTCGGTCTGCGCGACCATCTCTTCAAGGGTTGCCGACTGGGCAAAGTGGTTGTTCTCGCAGACGAAGATGACCGGAAGTTTCCAGATCGCGGCGAGATTGAACGCTTCGGCCAATACGCCCTGGTTGCTTGCGCCATCGCCAAAATACGCGACGGCAACATTGTCGGTGCCCTGCGCCTGGGCTGCCAACGCGGCACCTGTCGCGAGGCCAATCCCGGCGCCAACGATGCCGTTGGTTCCGAGAAGGCCCAGCTCCTTGACGCCGATGTGCATGGATCCTCCTTTGCCGGCGCAGTAACCGTCGCTTCGGCCAAGGATCTCGGCCAGGGTCCGGCCCGCATCGGCGCCCTTGGCGAGGCAGTGCGCATGCCCGCGGTGATTGCTGGCAACGCTGTCAGTGGGGCGCAGATTCTGTGATACGCCAACGGCGACGGCCTCCATTCCCACCGAGGGATGGGTAGAGCCGCGGATAAGCCCTTCTTCCGAATAGCCAGGAAGCCTGGACTCAAATTCGCGGATCATGCTCATCGTGCGCAGCGCGGAAAGCCCGTCGTGAGCCAGATCGAACGTCGGCGCTGCAGTCAATTGCGCAGTCATGCTCAGCCCACCCTCGCGATGACAGTTTCCGGCTCAACTACATCGCCCTCGGCAGCAACATATGAGAGCGTGCCACTGGCCGGCGAGAGAACCTCAACCTGAACCTTTGCAGTCTCCAGCTCGGCGATGGCCTGCCCCTGAGTGACTTCGCTGCCGTCTTCTACGAGCCATTCACTGAGATCAGCTTCCGTCTCAGAACCCAGGAGTTCCTGGCCTACGGTGACATCCATGTGATTTTCCTTTGTTTGGTACGTCTGTTATCAAGAGTGGTACTACCACGCTTAAGTGTCAAGGGGTGAAGCGCAAATATTGGTGCTGTTGCAGGGCACGCACTTTAGGTGCGCCTCTTGAGCGTTCGGGAACGGGCAGGCGATTAGCGGTGCGGGTGCCCCACTGCGGCCGTCAGACCACCGTCAACGGGTAGACACACCCCGTTGACGTATTTGGCCTCATCGGAGGCCAGGAAGAGGGCCGCCTGGGCGACATCCCAGGAGCTGCCCATTCGTCCTGTCGGGCTGAGGGCGTGCCGCGCCTCGAGCATCTCTTCGACAGAGTTGTAGTTTCCGGAGATCTGCTTGTACATCATTGGGGTTTCAATGAATCCAGGGGCCACCGCATTGGCTCTGATCCCCCGGCTGGCATACTCAAGTGCCAGGTTCACGGTGAACTGGATCAGTCCGCCCTTGGTGGCCGAATAGCTTGGATAGTTGTACCCCAGATAACGCATACCTCCAACGGACGCGATATTTACGATGCTGCCACTTCCCCGTTCAAGGAAGATGGGCAGAACATGTTTGGAGGTGATGAAGGCACTCGTGAGGTTGACCCTCATCACGAAGTCCCATTCGTCAAGCGTCATTTCGTGCGGACCACCCATTCGTGCGATGCCCACATTGTTGTGAAGAACGTCGGGGCGGCCAACTTTTGCCACACACTCGGCAACCGCGGCCTCCACGGCCTCACTGTCGGTGACGTCCGCCACCGCGCCACCTACGGATATCGGCAGTGCTTTGGACGACTTGGCTTCCTCGAGCTTCCCCAACGCTCCTTCAACGGCAGCACTTGAGGCATCCACTACAAAGACACCGGCACCCTCCTCGGCGTAGGTAAGTGCCGCTGCCAATCCGTTGTTGATCTCTCCGTTTACGGAACCGCCCCCAAAGACGATCACCGTCTTGCCTGCCATACGAGTTGCCATATCGTCTCCTAATAATTATGTGAATACAGAGGGCCAGGGCGCCCCGGCTTGGGTGACCGGGGCTGCCTCCAGTCCTGCCGCTCTGGGATGTGAGCTCGCCACTTAAGGCGGTGGGCTGCAAAGCTCCTGGCGCGGTCCGAAAGGTTCGTCCGGACAGCAGGGCAAATTGGAAGCTCAAAGCCAATTTGCTTGTTAAGGGACAGCCTTGACTCGATGAGTCGACTGCTGAGGCCCCGGGCAGAGTACCTCTTCTTTAGCCGGGAGACAGATGCTGCCCCCGACGCCGCGTCGGCAGCTGAAAAACCCCGACGTCAGGTGTGTTCGTCAGCCCGATGCGGCATGGTCCGATTGAGGACCGCCGGCTTTCAGTTGCGGCGTGGTCACAGGTCGAGCACTAGCCGCTTGCTGCATGACCTGGAGCAGCACAGCATCATGACTTCGTTGGAGGCCTTCTCCCCCGGTGTCAGGTAGGAGTCCCTGTGGTCAGGGACCCCCTCGAGGACGACAGTTTCGCATGTTCCGCAGGTGCCCTCCCGACAAGAGGTCGGGACGTGGATTCCGGCTGCCTCAAGGGTCTCGGCGATCGATGCATCGACGGGAACAGTGAAGACGGCTCCTGAGGAGTCCAGCTCGATTTCGAACTCTGTGTTTTGGCCCTCCAGTGCGCCGGCCTTGGGCCGGAACCGCTCCACGTGCAGGCTGCCCACACCGGCGGGCCATTTTTCGCAGTGGCCTTCGACTGCATCGAGGAGCACGCCAGGTCCACAGCAGTACACCGCAAGGCCTTCGCGCGGTTCTTTGAGCAGGGTGGGCAGGTCGATCAGTCCGTGCTTGTCTTGGGGCCACAGCGTGACCTTGTCACCATAACGGGCCAGCTCGGCGGTAAACGCCATTGACGATTCGCTTCGGCCGCCGTAGATCAGGCGCCAGGGCAGCCCTTGTTCCTCGCATTGCGCGATCATGGGAAGAATGGGAGTGATGCCGATGCCTCCTGCGATGAACAAGTATTCCCGGTGTTCCACCAGTTCGAAGTTGTTCAGGGGACTGCCCAGGACCATACGATCGCCCACGGACAGCTTGTCGTGGACCCACTCCGAGCCTCCACGGCTCTGCGGTTCCCGGAGAACCGAGACCCGCCATTTGTGCCGATCTCGTGGATCGCTGCAGAGGGAATACTGGCGCACGAGGTCCGGGGCGAGATTGAGGTCGATGTGGGCGCCCGGCTGCCACTCGGGAAAGATTCCCGCTGTGGGTGCCAGATGCAGCGAAATGATTCCTTCGGCCTCGTTGACGATGTCGGAAATGACAGCATCCACCCGTGTGAGGTGCGGAAGAGCATGCGTCGTGGATGGTTTTGAGTTGGTCATGGATCTCACCTGTAAGAGTTGGGCGCGGATGTACCCGCGGATTGCTGGTGGGCAGCTCAGATGCCCTTGTGGGTCTCTGAGGGGCCACAAGGGCAGCTCCCCAGAGGGCGATCCTGTCAGCGGCCGGTCACTGCTCGCTGCCCGGGCGGCGTTCCTTGCGCCGGCGGCTCGTATCCACAACGATGACGTCGCCCTCGATACTGACCCCGTACCCCTCCATAACATAGGGCCCCTTTTGCAGGCCCCCCTCGGGATCTGTCAAGGCCTCCGGTGACCCCGGGAACACCTCGACGTCGTACTTGCGTACTCTGGCGTTTTTCGGGTCGTAAAAGGATTCACCGGTGCGAATATCAAATTCCCATTGGTGCCAAGGGCACCTGATGGAGCGGCCGCGTTGGTAGGTAATGGGGGTGTCAGGCCGTTCAGCGGAAGACACTCCAAAGATGGTGCCGAATTTGCACAATTCGGCACCGGCGTGCGGGCAGTGGTTCAGGAGGGCAAAGTACTCACCATCGACATTCAGCACGCCTACTGAGCGTCCTTCGAGTTCGATGATTTTCCGGCCTCCCGGCTCGATTTCGTCGGCCCGGGCCACAACGTACTTGCTCACTTTCCCTCATTCTCCAATCCGAAGAATCGCATGCCGTTGGTCCTGAAGATTTTTTCTTTGAGCTCGGGCGAGAAGCTCGCCGGGAACACGGTCTCGGGCGAATCAAAATCAAAGTGCGGATAGTCAGAGGCAAAAAGCACGTTGTCAGGGCAGAACTCTTCGATGACTTCCTGAAGATGCCGCGGGTTCTGTGGCTCATCGATCGGTTGCGTGGAAGCCCAAACGTGATCGTAGATGTATTCAGACGGTTTGCGCTGCAAGTTTGGAACTTCACCCCGCAGCGTCTTCCAGTGGTAGTCGAGCCGCTGGATCAACGGGACGAAGTGTGCGACGTTGCCCTCGACGAACATGATCTTAAGACCGGGGAAACGGTCGAAGACGCCTTGAAGAATGAGGCTCAGCATTTGCGACTGAATGCTTTGTACGTGACCGACGTGGTATTCGGCGTGATACGAGGTCCACCCTGTGCCCGTGTTGGCGTGCCCGCCGCCCTGGGACAGGTGTACCTGGATGGGCAGGTTGTGCGCCACCGCGGCCTCATAGATGGGCCAGTATTTCCTGCTGCCCAACGGTTCCATGGTCTTGCTGAGTCCAAGAACGGAAATGACTGCCGGGTCGGAGCCAACACGTTCGATTTCCTTTACGGCCAGGTCGGGCGCTTCGAAGGTTGCCGCCATCGAAACGCGCAGACGAGGCTCGGGGTGAACCAGATGCTCGATCTGGTAATCGTTGAGTGCGCTGCACAGGGCTGATCCGATTTCAGGATTCAAAGCCTGCCCGGCGGGGTTCAGTGTCTGGCCTCCGGGTGACAGGCACTGCAGAACGCCCAGCTCGATGTTGTACAGGTCAAGAAGCTGCGTCCGCATGAGGTCCAGGTCGCTGCCCGGATAGCCGTCTTCAGGCCACGCATCGGCGCGCATCGCGTTGCCATACATCTGCGGATACTCGCTGATGAGCTGGAGCCCCGTGGTTGACCTCATTCCATACTCATCAAGCTGCTTCAGGATCCCCGTTGGCAAGTACTCGTTGAGTCCTCCAACTTTGGGAAGGGGGTGGATATCAACATCGATGAGCCCTGTCGTGACGACTGGCTTGGACAAAGCAGATGCCTTTTCGCTTTTAGCTGTAGTCATGGCCCCTATTTCCCCTCAATCCGGTTTTCGGCAACGACCAGGTTGTAGAGCTCCGCGGCATTCTGGCGGTAGATCCGGTCCAGAAGTGCTTGGTCGTTGGTTCCCGCTTCTATGTCTCGTGGTCCTGATGCGTGGTTGTGCGGATAGTCGCTGGAGTAAACCAGCAAGCGATCGGAGCCCATACGATCTACGGTCTTGTCGAGTTGCCCAGGAATCTCAGCACCGTCAGAAGGGCTGGTTGTGAACCTGAAGTGCTCCCGGATCAATTCCGAGGGTGCCCGGTCAACCCATGGGATGTCGGGACGGTAGCTCTTCCAGAGCTTGTCAAATTTCCACATGTAAGCCGGCAGCCAGTTGAAACCGACCTCACTTACAACCACCTTGGTTCCCGGGAACTTTTGAAGTACGCCTTCACAGACAATCGAGCTGATCTGCGCTTCAAGATTGGCAGTCTGGCCCGCATACCATTCCAGATGCGTAGCCGGCCATCCAACAGATGTAGGAGCCTGACGGAATACGCCCCCGATGTGAATGGCAACCGGAAGCCCGGCCCGTTCCGCCGCCTCCCAGATCGGCCAATTGATCTGCCGCCCGTAAAGCAGTTCTGACTGGCCCACCAGCAGTACCTGCACGAACCGATCGTCCTTGGCCCAGAAATCTATCTCCGCGGCAGCGGCTTCCGGCGTTCCCTGAGGCACGACGATCGAGGCCCTAAGCCGGGAGTCCTTGGCCAACCACTCATTGGCGATCCACGTGTTCAGCGCCCGAACATGCGCCTGCTCCCTCCGAGGCTGGTGGATCTGCTGGGTGGCATACAGGCAGTTCAGAATGGCGTAGTCCGTGAAGCCGTCCTCGAAGACATCTGCCACAAGGTTTTCCACAGTAGTGGCCGCCCGCCCATGTTCGTCTTTCCTCGTTTCAGGGCGCTGGGCGATGGGGGAATTTCGTGGATGATAGTTCGGCTCATACGACGGCGTCCTCGCGGCAACCAACTGATCATGCCAGTACTCGTCCAAATACGGCAGGAGCTGACTGGAAGACTCCAGAATGGGGTGAACGTCGCAGTCCACGACAGCGGGGCTGCCAGGACCGTGGGTTTTCTCGGCGGTCATGTCGCCGGGCTGGGTAAGAGTCATGCGAAGCTTCCTTCCACTTCAGCGTCGGAAAAAGAAAAACTAACTAACAGGCGGATGCGGTTCGTGACCGCGATCGTGAATATGGACTGGGACAGGCCCAGCTCGAGGCATCACGTGGCGCAGGAACCTCCGCCGAACTGTGGCGGTCCAGGCAGGCGCTCATTGCGAGACACCGCCAGGCATTCCAGCAAGCTCGGCATGCCTTATCGCCTGCGGATGAACGTAAACCGTGTGGCCGCGGCGCTTCTCCAGGATCTGGCGCGAGCCGTCCGAGGCGATGAGCCACAGCAGGGAGGAATCCGGCATCGCATCATCGACGACGCCGCTGATGCGATGAGTGGGGTCAAGTCTGGCCTCAACGCTCAGACCAATGAGCCCCAGCCAGAAATCAACTCTCCTCGGTGACATGTTGCCTCCTCCTTGAGGTTTGCGATAGCAGGTTCGCCAAGTTGTCCACTGGCCACTGGGGGCGAAACCCCAGAGTCTCTCCCCTGCCGGGCAAAACAGCACCCGTGCAGGGATGGTCCTGCGTACAGCCAAAATACGTACCCAGCAGGGCCGAAGGCGGAGAGTCCTTATTGAGTAAGCTCGCCCTCCGATTGGTCCTACCGCTGTACAGTTTGGCATGACCGCTCATCTGTGGTCAAGCCCACATTTTTGGATGGCCCATCGTTGACGAAGCGCAGTTCATAAAGGATCATTAGTGGCAATGGTATTACCGCTATAACAAATGCTACTACCGCTAGTAGGCAGCGCCTTCTTATCCGAAAAGCGCCGCCGCCAGGAAATGGAGAAACAATGATTGTCAGCAACGATGCGACTGTCGTCAGCCTGCGGTTGGGCCCCGGAGAAGACCTGCTCAAGACGCTCGCAAGCATCCTGGACGACCAGAATGCCGATGGGGGCGCACTGGTGTCCGCGGCAGGCAGCCTCGAATTTCTTCGCTACTCGGTAGTGAAGCCGGATGCTGAAGGTGTGCCGCGATACACCGAGATAATCGAGGAAACCGGCGCCATAGAAATCACAAGCCTCCAGGGGCACTTGGGCCGGGAAATCAACGGCCAGGCCGTCTGCCACTTCCACGGCACCTTTGCCCAGGACGACGGCAGCCTCCGTGCCGGGCACGTCTTTGACGCGAGGGTCCTCGTCACGGTGGAAATGACCGTCCTCCTGTCATCTGGAGTTGCCTGGCGGCGCTCGAGCATGCCATATGGAAATGGGCATCAGATGCCGATCCTTGTGCCAGTGCAGCGGGGGCTAGATGTATTGACCTGAGAGGTTGGTGACGCTGACTGCCCGGCGGCAGCCGCTGAACCGACCTTCCCCGCTCCCACCAAAGCCCTGACCAGCGGCCTTGGACGGAATACGGACTAGGGCACGGCGGAGGGCTCCTCAAGTGGTCCCAAATCGTATAGCTGGTAGTACCGTTGTGATATGAGTGAAGATGTGCTGACCGCGGATGTTTTCGATGACGAGCTGATGAGTGCGCTTGCGCGCCAGGTACTGGCCATGAGCCCTGGGGAAAAACTCCCAAGTGAACGCGAGCAGGCCTTGGAACTGGGAGTAAGCCGAACTGCCTTGCGGGATCGGCTGGGGCGCTTGGAAGCTATGGGAGTCCTGGAGAGGCGTACGGGAGCAGGGACATTTGTCCGCGGCCTTCAGCCCGAGACTGTCAGTGAATCGTTACTCCTTGGTTTGGTGGCATCAAGGATGACTTTGGCGTCCCTGCGGTCAGTCCGTTTTGCCCTCGAACGCCAGGCGGCCTACGAGGCCGCACAGAAGGTCGATCACATGGCCGGGGCGCATATGGCCGTGGCCTTGGACCGGATGGACGCAAGCGATGACACTGATGAACTGCATGAAGCCGACATCGCCTTTCACAAGGCGCTTTTCGCCGCGTCCGGCTCCCCGGCACTAATCTTCTTTGCAGACGTGCTGCGCGGGGTTCTTGCTCCACATCAGAAGCTGTCCCTGGCCGATGACAGGGAACGCATGAGAGTAGTTCACAGAAACATCGCCAACGCGGTTGCTGCCCATAATCCAGCGGACGCATCGCGGGCAGTGGATGAACACTTCGCCTGGCTCGATGAACTTATCCAGGTCAGCAAGGCACCAGAGATTCTGGCTGATTCCTCGACATCCCACTAGGCAACGACCGGCAAGGGCTGCTGGGGTGCATTAACCGGCACTGCGGGATACGGGCGCCAAGCCTGAAGCCAATGAGACTGACATGCAGGGAACCGTCAGCTGGACGGCCGCGGTACCTGGAGCAGTAAAACTCCGTTCCGGCGACTGGCGCCGCCATCACGAGAGGCCGGGTTTGAAGCCTACAAGCGTTACCAACCCTGATGTATGCCCGGGCGAGTCAGTGCTCTTGGCCTACCGCGCCTGGGTGTCAGCTCAGCAGGCCGCAGACCAGCTGCGGGCGGGTCTGTTTGGCGTGCATGTTCGGAATTCCGACGGACGGCAGGGGAACATTTACAGAATCACCGGCAAAGGACTGTTCGTGCGGTATGACGGTGCTGTTATGGAAGAGAGAGCCCGCCCGGAGGATCTAGAGATGCTGACTCCCGGGCTGCCGGCCTCAGAACCGGGACGGTAACGGTTGAGCTCTGCACTTGCTGCTCAGTGAGTTGAATTGAATCCGGCGATGAATCGGCTCTCCTGAGGAGACATCGTAGAACTGGAACACCCCACTGCCTGATGACCGGATATCGTTGAAGCCCGTCCATAACGTGCACCTTGCCGACTTCGAAACCGCATGTCCACAGCCTCGGGCATCCACAGCAACATTCGCACGTAACCGTTCGGCTGTCTCGGATCGGGCTTGCAGCCGGACCCTGGCGAATCGAGTAGGGTCTCAGGAACCACTAATAAACACTTGTGCCACCAGCGGCAGAGTGAGAAATGCTGCCGCGTTAGTTACGACGATGATTGCAGCCGTTGGGCGCGCATCCCCGTTATTCGCCTGAGCCAGGACAAATGCTGTCGCTGATGTTGGCATTCCAGCCATGAGTACCACGGTAGCTTTCCAGACAAGCGGCAGGTCAGGGGAAATCCATACAAGAAGGAGGGCCGTCAGTGCCGGCAACAATGCCAGCTTGGCCAAGGCAGCCACTCCAATCGGGCCCAATCGCAGATTCCCCTCGCGAAGGACTCGAACGGCCCTTCGCATGCTCAAGCCAATCGCAAACAGGGCGCCAGGTGCTGCGGCGCCGGCAAGCACATCAGTGAGCGCGGTTAAGGGTTGGGGCATCGTCAGATTCGCCGAGCTGACGACCAGGCCGAGGGTGACTGCCCAGACGACGGGATTCTTGAGAAGTGCCTGGTAGATCACCGCGCGCATTTGATTCCAGAAGCTGACCTCTGGGCCCCTCTCTCTGGCGATCATGCCATGCAGCATTGGGTAGATCACCATGAAGATTATGTTGTGGAACAGTTGGCCCATGCTGGCAGCCAGCCCCCCCGCGGTGCCCAGAACGCCAAGGACCAGCGGAACGCCCAGGTAGGAGACGTTTCCATAGGAGGCGGACATGGTTGTCGTCATTGTTTCCCTTGCGCTTCCTTTCGAGGAGAGACGCAGCCCGCCGAACACAAGGGCGGCAAAAATGCCGGCTGCCAGAGCAATCACAATAGGAACTGCCGCTGGGACGCCGGTGGAAAGGTCCGATCTCGCGGCCAGCTGAAAGAGCAGGGCTGGGAGGGCGATGTGGAAAACAAAAGCACTAAAGGCTGCCTCGGCAGCGCTGAACTTATGCCAGCGGCTGGCTATGTAGCCGATCAGAATAACAAGGAAGAGCGGTATGACCCTCACCAAAACATCAACGAACACGGCCCACACCGCTCAATCTGGGGATCATGCGCGTGATGGCACCCCGGTCAAATACCGGCCACGGCGAACCTGCGGGAAACGGTATGCGCTCCCGGTCCCCGGGGCAATCCCGGGTAGGGCGCGAAAACAGGGGTGACAGAGACGACATCCAAGCTCCTCTTCGTATTAATGCATGAAGAAGGGGCGCTCCGGACCGTGAACTACTTTTTGCCGTTCGTGTTAGTCCGCGACCGTGCCGCTGATTTGTCGCTTACTGAGCAGGGCCTGCCCCTGACCCTCGATTTAGGGCACGGGTTCAACAGAGATCATCTGGTAGTACCAAGCCTATCACGTGGACATACCAATTGCGTGTCTGCCTAGAACAGCACCGTTCCTGCTCAAGATGCCCTTGCCCCTTCGGGATTGACCGGGCAGGCGTTTCCCCGCAGGGACAGCAAAAAACTCCATTCCCGTCCTGGTTCTTCACGTGTGCCTCACGCTGTGGTGGAACGGCACTTGCGCACTCGCTGGAGATCGGGGCTAAGCGATGGCTTAATCCGGTGCACGCTGGCCCCGACTCGCGTCGCTCAGCTCAGTGCTGCAATAGAGTTTGCCTGCTTGACCTCTTGCGTTTGGGTACGGGCCGGACAGCCGAGGTTCCGGAAGAAGCCTCTGAACGGTGGTTGGCCAGTGGGCCGCCGTGCCCGTCGCATGCGAGAACCCACCCGGTCGGCATCAAGAAACACATTCAAAAGCAGGGCTGGACAGTCTCACGACCTGCCGGCCAATGGGGCAAGTGCACGGAAATTCGTCGCGGGGCACCGGAATTCCGCGATCTTGCGCCGGCTGTGCGGGGCCGTGCCCAAATCCCTCGCCTTGTTACAGCGTCACCTTTTCCGCCCGCCTCTCCATGTGAGCGGAGAGCAGCGTGTTGGCCCGGTGCAGCTTCTCGACCCCGCGCTGGGAGAGGTAAACGATCGCCTTTCTGCCGTCGTCCGGGGATGGGCGGCGGAAAACAAAGCCGGAATCCGTCAGCTCATCAACGAGCCGCGTGGTTGTGGCCTGCGGTATGGCCTGAGACGCGGAAATGTCGCCCATCGATACACCGTCGGTCTGGGACAGACACATCAGGATGCGCCACAAGTCCTCCCGCAGGCTGTCCTCGGCAAGAATTCGGTTCACTTCGTGGGCAGCGCGTCGGGCCGCCCCGAGGAATTCCGCAAGCTCGTCGGTGGAACTGGCGATCATTTGAAGGTCCTTCACGCTCCCAGCCCTTTTCATATCGAAACAGCAAACCTTACATTGAGAGGATGCCAGCAACAATACCCATGCTCGACCCGCTTGAGGCGATGCTACACGGGCAAAACCCCGCAGTGCTCCGCGTCGGTCTTATATTCCCCCTGTCCGGCGTGCTGGGCGTCACGGGCCCCACCGTCATCGACGCAGTCTGCCTCGCTGCCCACGAGATCAACAGCACCCGCTCGGCGGACGGGCGAAAGGTCGAGTTGGTCCTGGTAGATTCGGGCAGGTCGCCGGCCCAGGTTGCCGCCGAGGTGCAGGACCTGGCACAAAGGAAGGCCATCGAGGCGTGCATAGGCCTCCATACAAGCCAGACGCTGGAGCACGTGGAACGAGCCCTCAGCGCTCCCATTCCCTACATTTTCGCGGCCGGACACGAAGGCACCCCACGCAGACCCGGATTCTATTGCTCAGGAGAAACCCCGGGTCAATCAGCTGATGGCCTTCGCTGGCTCATGACCGAGCGGAACGTCAGCGATTGGGCAATACTGGGCACCGACTATGTCTGGCCACGCATTGCTCGAGAGTCCGAGCGGCACCAGATCGAGGCCAACGGCGGGAGGGTCCTGATGGACCGGCTCATACCACTGGGCACGGTGAAATCAAACATCAGGACCCTGCTGGACGAAATCCAGGCAAGCGGAGCAAAGGGACTAATAGTTAATATGCCCGGCCGGGACCTCATAACCGTCCTCCGTGCAGCCCAGGGCCGAGGGCTGCACAACCACCTCATCATCTTCTCGCCGGGATCCCTGGATGAAAACCTCCTGTACGCGCTCGACGGCAACAGGAGCGGAAATCTATATGCCTCGATGCACTCTTTCGACTCAATCGCCACGGACATCCGTCCTGACCTCACCGATCGCTACCGCTTCATGTTCGGCGACTCCTCCCCCGTCCTCACCAGCTGGGGCGAACACGCCTACGACGGAATGCATCTTCTGGGGCAACTGGACGACACCGGAGCCTTGGAGGCAGCCAACCTGGGTACGCCCGGAGGGGTGCCGCGTGTCCAGGGTTCATCAGTTGTTGCCAGGGAGTACCGGGCTCACCTGGCTGTCGCAGCCGGCCTCTCCTTCGAGATCATCAACGTCTAGGATCCGACCCCCTGCTTTTTCGGATTCGAGTTAACAAACCCTTTACTTTTGATGCACTTGACGGAAACATCTTCCTCATACCTTTCCATATGGAAGGAGTTGGGCGCCCCGCGCCCGACGTACAGGAGGAAAAAGTCTTGGTTAATCATGAGGAAATCTGTTTGCTTGAACTAACAGAAGCGGCCGAGCTGATCCGGTCCCGCCAGATCAGCGCATCGGAAGTTCTTGACGCAACTCTGGAGCGAATCGTCGATCACGACCAGGCTTTGGGAAGCTATGTCACGGTAATGGGCGACGTCGCCCGCGCTGCGGCAGCCAAAGCGGACAAGGAGATCAGCCGGGGCAACTACAAGGGCCTCTTGCACGGAATTCCGCTCGGCATCAAGGACCTCTGCTACACAACTGATGCCGTAACAACGGCCGGCATGCCCATTTTCAATGACTTCACCCCGCCTCATGACGCGACGGTCGTGACGCGTTTCCGTGACGCCGGTGCAGTCATGGTCGGCAAGCTGAAGATGACCGAGGGCGCCTACACCGAACACCATCCCCAAGTCGCCGCGCCGGTCAATCCCTGGGACGCGGAAACGTGGGCCGGGGTATCGTCCAGCGGCTCCGGCGTTGCCGTCGCAGCCGGACTGTGTTTTGGTGCCACCGGCTCGGACACTGGCGGTTCCATCCGGCTCCCCTCCAGCATGAATGGGGTCACCGGGCTCAAGCCCACGTGGGGCCGGGTCAGCCGCTACGGTGTCGTTGAATTGGCGGCGAGCCTTGACCACGTAGGGCCCATGGCCCGGAGCGCGCGCGACTGCGCCGCCCTGCTGGAGGTCATGGCCGGGGCGGACCCGAACGATCCCACCGCGTCCCTGGAACCCGTTCCGTCATATGCAGCCAATCTTTCGCTGGCAGCCCCGCCCCGTGTAGGGGTTGACTGGACGGCGATGGCGTCCTTCGACGAGACCACCCGGCAGATGCTCGTTGACACTGTAGTTCTCCTGGAAAGCCTTGGCTGGCCCGTTGTCGAGCTCCGTCTACCGGACCTGGGGGCCATTTCGGAGGCCTTTGGTCCGCTCCTCGCGGTTGAAACTGCCCTTGCACATGAGGACACTTTTCCGGCGCGAGCCGCCGAATACGGCCAGGCTCTCGGCGACTTTATTGAAGCGGGCAGGGCGACCATGGCGGTGGATTACCAGAAGCTGGTCAAGCAGCGGATGGCATTCGTTGGGGAGTTCCGTCGGGTGTTCCAGAAGGTTGACCTGGTCCTGATGCCCGGAGTGGGTTTTGCTTCCCCCACGCTGGAGAAGCTCAGCACCCTGGGTGAAGATATGGAACTCTTCGCTGCCCTGCTGACGCCTACTGCGCCTTTCAATATGACCGGCAGCCCCACCATCACGCTGCCGGCGGGTTTTTCATCCCGTGGGACTCCATTGGGTGTCCAGTTCATCGGCCGCGACTTCTCCGAGCAGCTGTTGCTTCAGGCCGGGCATGCATTCCAGTCCGTGACTGACTTTCACACCAAACACCCGCCGCTGGCACAAACGGCACGTCAACTCGAAAGGGCAGTGTTATGAGGGGTATCCATGACGTAGGAGGCGCCGACGGTTTCGGGCCCATCCTTGTTGAAGAGAACGAACCGGTCTGGCATGCGGAGTGGGAAAAGGCTGCCTTTTCCTTCTTCGCGCAGTGTGCCATCGCCGGCTACTTCAACCTCGACGAATTCCGGCATTCGATGGAGAAGATGGACCCTGTCCAATATCTTTCCCACCCGTACTATGCGCACTGGATGCACTCGTTCGAGGAATACCTTGCACGGGACGACTCCACGTTCACAGCGGAGCTGGACCGCCGAACGGCCGAGTATCTGAAGTCGCCTGAGCTTCCGCTGCCTCCAACCGTCAACCACGAGCTCGCCGACACCATCGGCGCGCTGGCCTTCGCCGGTGCCCCCACCCGCCGCGATGTGGACCGGCCAGCTGGTTTCAAGATCGGGGACCTGGTCCGGGTCTCCGGGTCCGTTCCGGTGGGCCATACGCGCAAGGTGGGGTACGCGACCGGCCGCGTTGGAACCATTATCTCTTCGCACGGCAGTTTCGTATTTCCCGACACCAACGCCCACGGCGGCGGCGAGGCGCCGGACTACGTTTACTCCGTCCAGTTCTCGGCCGAAGAACTGTTCGGGGAGTCAATCGGTGACCCTAAGGCGAGAGTCATATGTGACCTCTGGGAGCCCTACCTCAGTCTCGCCAGCACCACATCAAACAACTAGGAGACAAAAGTGTCTGAATTCATTCATGCCTTCAGCGGCCCGGTCGTCCCCGCTGCCACAGCAGAGTTTGACGAGTACATGACCGCAAGAGTCAAAGCAATGGAAGCAATCCTCATTGAACGCGGTGTCGTTTCAGAAGAAGCAGTTGAACGCATCTCGAACATCTACGAACACCAGGTGGGCCCCCAAATCGGAGCCAAGGTGGTGGCCAGGGCGTGGACCGAGCCGGACTTCAAAGCCCGACTTCTTGAAGACGCGACAGCAGCCTGCGCCGAAATGGGCGTCAGCGGCCTGCAGGGCGAGGACATGCTCGCGGTCGAAAACACCGATGAGGTACACAACGTCATTGTCTGCACCCTGTGCTCCTGCTACCCGTGGCCGGTCCTCGGCCTCCCGCCCAACTGGTACAAGAAGGAGGCCTACCGAAGCCGCGTCGTCCGTGACCCCAGGTCAGTCCTGAAAGACTTCGGCCTGGACCTTGCTCCGGAGAAAGAAATCCGGGTATGGGATTCCAGCTCCGAACTGCGCTACTGGGTGCTCCCCCAACGCCCGGCAGGGACCGAAGACTTGTCCGTTGAGGAACTCGCCGAACTGGTAACCCGGGACTCGATGCTTGGTGTAGGCGTGGTCGCACCGGCCAAAGTGGGTGCCTGAACATGTCACAGTGCCAAACCCTGTCCGAAGAAAACATCCAGGACATTCACGTGAGCAGCGCCCGGACCCCCCGTGACGGAGAGGAAGCTTTCCGGCTTCCCTGGGAGCTGCGCAGCTTCGCACTGGGCGTCGCCTACTACGAGAACGCCAACTTCCCCTGGAGCGACTTCCAGTCCAACCTGATCAGGGCCATCGACAAGGCTGAAGACAAGAACAAACCGGAGCACTATTACGCTCGCTGGGTCGAAGCCCTCGAGGCACTTCTGGCCGAACGCGGCGGCCTCGATCTCGAAGAGGTCGACCGCCGCACCCGGGCGATCCTCGACACGCCCCGGGACGACACGCACAAACATCCACACGGTGACGACGACCACGACCACGACCACGTCCACTAAACGACCTGCATTGACTGCTGGGCCTCGCCCTGCGCGTGGCCCGGCACCAGATCCTGCTACAAGGCAGGGCCGCAAAGCGGCGGCCTCACGCGCACTCGCTGTGCGTCGCCCTCAGCCATTCCCGTCCAAGAAAGGACACCCATTGACCCAGTGGATCCCCGCTGCTCCCTCCCGGCAGGGCCTCAAGACCCAGCGGCCGAAGTCCTCCACAGCGCGGGCGGTGGCCGGCTTCGACCACATCAATGTTGTCGGCGGCCGAGGCACCTGGTCGGCGCAGACATCAAACCATGATGAAGGTTCTTGTTCCGCCACCGGCAGTCCCGAGACCCACGGACCACGCCGATGACAACGATGATCTCACCGGCCGCGGGACGTGGCCAGACGATGGCATGGAGCCGAGGGGAAAAGCGCCGTATCGCGGCGATCATAGGAGTTATCGTCGCACTTCACCTCGGAGGTGTCGTTCTCTATCTCGCAGGGCAAGGAGAACTTGCCGGCGCCGGCGGTCTGGCCGGCGCCGGTGCTCTAGCCTACGTTCTGGGCATGCGGCACGCGTTCGATGCTGATCACATCGCGGTCATCGACGACACCACCCGGGCCATGATGTACCGGGGACGCCGCCCCGTCGGGGTGGGCTTTTTCTTCGCCATGGGCCATTCCTCCGTCGTCGTCATCCTGGCCCTGTTGATCTGGTGGGGTGCCGGAGCAATTGACGAAGGGGCCCTGGCCACCTTCACCGACGCTGGAGGAACGGTGGCAGCGGCGGTTGCTTTCTTCTTCCTGGTCCTCGTCGCAGTCCTTAACGGTTCAGTCCTGCGCGGGCTTCGTGCTCTGTGGCGGGAGTCGAAGCAAGGCAAACATGATGGCAAGCGCATCGACCAGCAGCTCGCATCCAGGGGCCTGGTCTCCCGGCTCCTCGGTTCCCGCGGCCGGTCAATGATCACATCCTCATGGCACCTCTACCCGGTCGGTCTGCTGATGGGCCTGGGGCTGGAAACAGCAAGCGAAGTGGCCCTCCTGGCCATGACTGCGTCGGCCACCGACGCCGGAAGTGTTTCCCTCCTGGCCGTACTCAGCCTGCCCCTGCTGTTTGCAGCCGGCATGAGCACCTTTGACACCGCTGACAGCCTCATCATGACCAGGCTGTATTCCTGGTCCCACCGCGACCCCGTGCGTACTCTGTTCTTCAACATCGCCACCACCACAATGACCGTCGTGATCGCGATCGTCGTCGCGACCGTTTATGCGAGCGGCCTCGGATCCCAGCTCTTAGGCTGGGCGTGGCTGGAGCCAGTCGCCGCACTGGCCGAGCAATTCGAGCTCATGGGCTACTTCATTGCCGGAATCTTCGTGCTCACCTGGCTGGTCGCAGCCCTCATCTGGCGCAGCCAATCCGGCAGCAGCGCTCTCAGGACGACGGCTTCGACGACTCATGGGAGCGATCCCGAAGCGTGAATACAATTCGACTCTGACCCGGGCTAGTACTCCCCCTTGAGCCCAGGACCCCTGGCCTTTATCTGCAGACAGCGGGACGTACTTGTCCCCAAAGGCGGCCGCTCTTCGTTCTGGTCCTCGCAACTACCCCGAGCGGAATAGCGGGCCTGATCTGCCGCAAGCGTGGAGTCACGGCCGCGTTGCTACCTCTGCGAAGTGACCGCCGCACACCTTCCTGACGTCATCCGGCGGCGGCAGGTGTGCACCACAGACTGCAGCCGGCGCGCCGCTGCCTCACCTCTTCTGCCATATTTGCCCAATTCCGGCCTTGCTATGGCGAAACACCTTCACGTATGTGACAGTGGTTACACCAATCCTTCCATTTGGAAGTACCAATCACCTTCCCGGCCATTTCAGGCCCAATCTTTCGCATCGCACATCAGGAGCAAGCATGAAAATCCCCAGCCTATTGACCCTTGGGGCCATCACGGTTGCCACCGCACTGGTGGCCACCGGGTGCGCCACTCGCGGCGACACCTCCGAAGGGCAGGCTTCGGTCACCCGCACCGCCCGCACCAGCTGCGACACGAACGGTGTCGCCCAGGGGATCACTGACAGCAAGATCAAGCTTGGAATGTTCACGCCGTTGACGGGGCCGCTTGCGGCCCCGGGCAACGGGGCTCTGAAGGGGTTCCAATTCGCACTCGACAAGGTCAATGCGGCAGGAGGCGTGCAGGGCCGGCAGGTGGAAGTCGTCGCCGAGGATGATCAGTATGACGCTGCAGTAGCGCAGCAGGCAGCACGCCGTCTTGAGACGAGCGAAGGCGTATTCGCGTTTGCAGGCGGGATCGGCACGCCGAACTTCGTCGGTGTGCTGCCCTTCATCAAAGAAAAACACATACCGGCCGTGGGCCCCTACGCACCTTCGAACCAGGTCGGTGTCATGCAAAACCCGGATGTCTACATGATCTGGCCCAATTTCATTGACGAGTACAACGTCGCACTGAGCTGGTTGATGAAGGAACAGAAGCCGGCAAGCATTTCCTTCGTACAGCAGGTGGGGGACGTCGGCGACGACGCACTGACCGGCATAAAGAAGGCCCTTGACGGCAGCGGGCTGACGATTGGGACGACGCAAACAGTCGAACCGACCATGACCGACTTTTCGGCGGTTGCGCAGGCACTGAAGAACAAAAACTCCGCGCTGGTCGCGCTGGTCGCCGGCCCGGTCGTCGTTGGCCAGGTCATCGCGGCCATGAACCAGATCGGCTACAAGCCGAAGCTGCTTGCCCAGTCCGACATCACCGATGAATCCTTTCTGTCGGAGTACGGGAAGGCGGTTGAAGGAATGACCGTACCGACCAAGGTCGCGCCGTTCGCCAGCGATGAACCTTTGGTCAAGGAATTTGTCTCCGACTACACCAAAACAACAGGCGCAGCACCCACTATGTGGAATGCAGTCGGCTACACCCAGGCGCTAGTCACCATCAAGGCGCTGCAGGATGCGCCGGCCCTGACCAGGGACT
Organism: Arthrobacter sp. R4; assembly: GCF_051365025.1. Taxonomy (NCBI): domain Bacteria; kingdom Bacillati; phylum Actinomycetota; class Actinomycetes; order Micrococcales; family Micrococcaceae; genus Arthrobacter; species Arthrobacter sp. R4. The sequence continues at coordinate 17,282 of NZ_JBLWIJ010000023.1, read as the reverse complement.
GCCTCGCTTTTTCCTTGGAGAGCATGAAGGACTTCAAGACCGGCCTGATCCCGCCGGTCACTTTTGGGCCGAATTCCAGGCAGGGAACCAATGCTGTGGGTGTGGCCCGCATCGAAGATGGAAAGGCCGTGCAGGTCGCGCCGTTCCAAGCCGTGACGGGCAGGTAGGACATCACGTGCAGTTGTCCGGGCTTTTACAAATACTTCTGAGCTCTCTGGCCACGGGGGCGCTGTACGCTCTGCTTCTGTTTGGCATGCTCATCGTTTATCGCGTCAGCAAGGCAGTGAACTTCGCTCACGGAGCTCTGGGAATGATGGCAGCCTTCATCACCTTTACCTTGGCTGCGGGCACGCAGCCCCTTTGGGTAGGAATCCTTGCAGGCTTAGCCGCCGCGGCTGTGATCTCCTTTGCCACTGATCGGTTCATCCTTGAACCGATCAGTCGCAAAGCGGGCCGCGAAGGACTGGATCTCGTGGTGACTCTGGGCATCTTGCTCCTGCTGACAGCTGTCGCCGAAGCACTCTTTGGCACGACCACCCGTTCATTTGTTCCCTTGGGTACTGACGTCCCGGTGGAAATAGGCGACCTGTTCCTGAACCTCAATCAGGTCGTGGTGACCCTCGGCGTCCTCGTGCTACTCGGCGGATTCGCATGGTTTCTCTCAAAGACACAGTTCGGTCTGGCAATGCGGGCTGTTGCCACCGACCCGGCGCTGGCCAGAAGCATGGGCCTGAACGTCAGCCGCGTCCGAGGAGCTACGTGGGCGTTCGCCGGACTGACCGCGGGTGTCGTCGGAATCGTTGTGGCGAGTCGGCTGTCTTTGGACGCCTATTACATGACGCCCTTTCTGATCAAGTCTGTCATCGCAGGAATTATTGGCGGGCTCGACCGTTTCGTAGCTCCCCTGACGGCTGCCTTTGGCCTGGCTCTCTTCGAAGGCCTGGCGACCTACGCCATTGGCACCAACTACGGCACACCCGCGGTGTTCATCGTCGTTATCCTGCTGCTCGCCGTCCTGCCCAAGCGTTTCCTGTCCGAGAGAGGAGTCGTACGCGTATGACTCAGGCCAAATTACACGGAGATTCTGCCACCACCACGGGTAACGCCTGGGCGCTGCCCCTTTCACCAGGGGCAAAAGACAGAATCAATCACCTGCTGGCCGGGCGCCGCAGGAGAACCATCATCACCGTGGCACTCTTCATTATCGTCGTGGCTCTTCTACCCTTTGTCTTGGATCCTTACTGGCTTTATCTGGCATCGTCATGGATGGCGTACACCATTGCCGTCATGGGCGCCCGTGTTCTCTTCGGGATCACAGGGATCTTTTCCTTGGCGCAGGCGACGTTCGTGGGAATCGGCGCCTACACAGCGGCTGTAGGAGCAACGGTGCTCGGCCTCACAGGCCTTTATGAGATCGTCCTGGTCATAGCTGTTTCGGTAGCTGCGTCGCTTCTGGTTGGAATCCCGGCGCTGCGGGTCAGCGGACTGCGTCTTGCCTTGGTGACGCTCGCCGTGGGCGAGCTGTTCCAATGGTGGATCCGTGAGCAACGGGCAGTCACCGGCGGGCTTCAAGGCCTTCCGGTTGCCTCCTTCTACATTCCGGGGCTGGAAACGGACAGCCCCTACTTCCTTTACGGTTTATGCGCTGTCTCGGTTGGCCTGGCTACCGTCGTCCTGACGCGAATACCTCATACCCAGTTAGGCCGGAACATGGCGGCAGTCCGTGAGTCACAATTCGCGGCCCGTTCCGTCGGTGTCAGTCTCTCGCGCACCAAATTGGCCGCCTTCGTCGTAGCCGGTGTCTGCGCGGGAGTGTCAGGTTTCCTGGTAGCCCATCTCGTCGGATCGGTGACGCCGGCCACCTTCGGACTTTTCCCGTCGGTTTACATCCTGGTGGGGGTCATCCTTGGCGGGTCAGGTTCCACCCTGGGCGCATGGATTGGCGCGGCCTACGTGTCCCTGGTCCCGCCACTGTTCAGCGCCCTTGGCCAAGACCGCCTCTACGTCCTGTTGTCGGGCGCACTGCTTGTAGCGCTCATCTACTTGCTGCCCGGCGGAGCTGTGCAGCTCAAGAATATATTCAGCCAAAGCAAGAACACCGGAAAGGCCACTCCATGACCATTCAGTTGGAAATCAAGGATGTGGGCGTGAGCTTTGGCGGATTAGTCGCCCTGCACAATGTGAACCTCCACCTCAAGGGGCCAGGAACAATAGGCCTCATCGGTCCGAACGGGGCCGGTAAGAGCACCCTGCTTAACGCGCTCTCCGGCTTTGTTCGTCCGACAGAAGGCACCATCCTTCTCGACCAGGAGGACATCACCGCACTGTCACCGGAACTCCACGCAAAGGCCGGGGTAGTGAGAAGCTTTCAAACAGCTCAGTTGCTGGAAGATGAAACCGTCATCACCAATCTGCTACTGGGACGCCAGCGGTTCAGCAGCGCCGGCGCACTTCGGCAACTCTTCGGGTCTGCCCGCCACCGTAAGTCCGAACGCGCCTGGCTGGATCAGGCCTACGCAACCCTCGACCTGCTCAAGCTCGTTGACTACGCCGATGCCCAAGTCTCATCCCTGTCCACGGCTACCCGCCGCTTGGTCGAAATCGGGCGTGTGCTCATGGCCGAACCCCGGGTGATATTCCTCGATGAACCAGCCGCCGGCCTCGACTCAGGAAGCCGGGAACAGCTTGCCGCCATCCTTCGCGACCTGCCCTCAAAAGTCGGATGCCTCCTGATCCTCGTAGAACACGACGTCAACATCGTCCGGAAATCATGCGACCGATGCATCGCACTGGTAGCCGGAACTGTCCTTGCCGAGGGTCCAACCGGCCAAGTGCTTGACCGCGCAGACGTTCGCCTCGCCTATTTCGGAGAATCACATGCTCTCGCTTAACCATATTGAAGCCTGGTACGGCCGCACACAGGCGCTCTTTGACGTCTCCCTCACCGTGGTCCCAGGGCAGGTTCTTGCACTTGTCGGAACCAACGGTGCCGGTAAATCCAGCACCATCAAAGCCACCCTTGGTCTTATCAAGACCCGCGGGACGGTCACCATGTACGACACAGACGTATCGTCCTGGCCGACCCATCGCCGCGTCAGGGAAGTAGGGGTAGGCGTCGTGCCGGAGGCCCACAGCCTCTTTTCGGCCATGACGGTACGCGAAAACATGATGGTCGGACAGACCAAGGCCGCGATCAGGAATCTCGACACGACGCTGGATCTCTTTCCAATGCTCCAATCGCGCACGACTACAGACGTTGGAGCGCTGTCAGGCGGTCAACGCCAAATGGTGGCCCTGGCTCGTACATTCATGCGGGATCCAAAGATCCTCCTGTTGGATGAACCCGGGCTGGGCCTGGCACCGGTTATCGTGGATGAAATTTACGCCCAGATCCGCTCTCTGCTGAACCCCAACCTCGCCGTGGTCCTCGTGGAACAGAGCGCAAGCAGGGTCGCCAGCCTTGCTGACGACGCGATGCTCATCTCTATCGGAAGAAGCCACGAACAAGTCAAAGCCAGGGACGCCGACGGCCTCCGACGTCTGGAAACGATCGCATTCGGCGGCCCGAACGGCAACACCCAACAGGGAGTTCCCACAACTCCGTCAAGGTGAATTACACCCCAGACTGACGTCAGGCAGTAGCTCAAACACCATCAGATTAGGGTCCAATAGTCGATTCCCGCACCATCCAACTGAACAGTCTTAGATGCAAACCTGACAGAGTGGCTCCGGAAATGCAGCGCCTGCGTAGACGCGTGCTGATGGGATTCGAACAAGGCGCGCAAAAATCCCATCGCCTCTTCTCTGGATGATGCAGAGCTGTCGAGCCATGAGGTCTTGGCGTACGTGCTCAAGCAATTGTCCAGACAGTGTCTGGACGAATTGGGTTGGAGGATCGGAACTGCCGACTAGGGCTTCCGAGGCTTGGCTGCCGAGCGTCCGGTTCAGTACGGGCGATTGCCAGAAGGTCCGGGTCGAACGTCGAAGCAAGGACTTGGTCTTTCTCCACAGGTCGAACCACCCGGCGAGGTGCAGCCTGGACACTTATTGGCGAAGCTCCGGTCAAATAGCGGTTGACCGAAGCTTCGCTCCATTATGCGTTTCTAAACCTTGGGATTCGCTGTGAACCGAGGAGCCGTTTGTTCCGACCCAAGCCAGGCACTTGCGCTCAAATCGACGATTCAAGGGAGTCGACCTCCGATAGCTTCCTTAATCTGACGTGTCGCCGAATGCCTTAGCTTTCGCACTCGATGCAGTACGAGTGGCCATCGCTTTCGCGCGCCAGCTGGGACCGGTGCCGGACGAGGAAACAGGAATAGCAGGTGAACTCGTCCGCGGCCTGCGGAATGACCTGAACGATGAGCTCCTCGGCAACGATCTCTCCACCAGGGGTGAGGCCTTCATCGAGCGCGTCGGCTTCGTCCAGTTCAGTGACGACGCTGCGGGCATCCGGGGCATTCGCAGACTGCAATGCCTCGAGCGAGCGGTCTTGAGATTCCTTGACGTCCGAACGGACTTCGTCGTAATCGGTGGCCACGTTGTGATTCTCATTTCTGCCGGTCCTACGAGGTTTTCTTTGCCGAGACTGCAACGTACCCCAATGCGCTGTTGTTCCCGTGCAACGGTAGCTGGATGGTCTGTCAGTGCAGCGTTAGCGTCCACGTCTCGCCGGGTAAACCAGATTCACCACATTCACCAAATTCACACACATTCACCTGTTGGGTGGGCGTTCCGCCGGTGGGAGACGGCTACGGCCGTGACAAATAAGGAGCGCGGAAGGCTGTAACGGACGCTGCTGGCCTTTCTTAGTGCCTCAGATGAGATGGCAATGGGTTTCAGGGTGGTGGTCGCGCGCGAGCGGATGGTCCTAAGCCAGTGGTCAGGGCTTGGATGTCCGCTCGGCGATCATCCGGTCGACTTCCTCGTCATCAGGACATGCCCTGTTGTCGATGGGGCACTGCCTATCACCCACGGTGACTCCCATGCGTTCGGCCGTTTCGACGCACATCGTGCAAACGTTGAGCGAGTAGTGCATGATCGAAGGGTCTTCTTCGACATAGCCGCAGATCGCCCGGCGCCAGTCCAGGTCCCGGCAACAGACCATATGAGCGAAGTCCTCGGGGTTCTCGTTCAGCTTGTACTTGGCCTGCCAAGCCGGTATCTGGACAAGCTCCATGGAGCCGCCGTCCTCGACTGTCTGCGGATTGTCCGTTGATGTTTGTGTCATCGCTCCCCCACTCCCCCATTTCTTTACGAGGAGGATACGTGCTGCCCGGGATGCTGAACAGCGCCCGTCCCATCATGCCGCGCTATGGGAACTGAGCGGACCGGATTGGGTGGCTGGTTTCTGGCACATTTGGTTTGCTCTGTGACCAGAGCGTCCCGTTGACCGGGCTTCCTGGACCGTCTGCGCAGACGTGTCTGTCCAAGTTCTCTGGACCATTCAGCCTGCGACGACCGCTCGCACAAGTTATCGATAGGCGATACCTCTTATGTCGCACTTTCCTCGGAGTCGCGTTCGGCCCATTCGAGGGCGGCGACGATGTGTCCCTCGTTGGGGAGTGCTTTTTGTTCGGCCGGCGGGAGTTTGTCGTAAGTGTAGGCGGCGACGGCCATGGGTGAGGTGGAGCGTCCGAGGCTGTAGCGGACGCTGCGGTCGTTCTTGGTGCCGCAGATGAGGATCCCGATGGTTTCGTTGTGATGGTCACGCCGCAGCATGTCGTCGACGAGGGCGACGTAGAAGTTGAGTTTCCCGGCATGCTCTGGCTGGAACTTGCCAGTCTTTAGTTCGATGACCACGTAGCGGGACTGCTCGATGTGGAAGAACAGCATATCGACGTAGAAATCGTCCCCGTCGACGTCGAAGTGGACCTGCCGGCCGACGAAGGCGAACCCTGGGCCCATTTCGCGGAGGGTTTCGGTAATCCTACTGGTGAGGGCATTCTCGAGGTCGCGCTCCGCTACTTCGCCGGAGAGGCCGAGGAATTCGAAGTTGTAGGGGTCTTTGGCCACCTGTTGAGCAAGCTCGGAATCTCGCGCAACAAGGTGTTGCGCGAAATTCGAGGGTGCTGCCCCCGTACGTTCCAAGGTCTTGTTCATGATCATGTTCATCAGGACGTTCCGGGACCACCCATACTCCACCGCCGCCGATGCGTACCAGTCCCTGTCCGTCTGGCTCTTGATCTTGTCCAGCAGCACGGTGATGTGACCCCACGGCAATTGCGCAACAGCCTGTTGCGCAATTGAGGTCCCCGTCCAGGCTTGGGCGAAAGTGGTCATGTACTGGAGGTTCCGGGGCGAGAACCCCTTCATCTCGGGGAACTCAGCACGAAGGTCCTCGGCCAGTCTTTTGATGACACCACTCCCCCAGCCCAGGCTGTCCTGCTGTGCACTCACGTCGTTTCCGATGGACCAGTACAGCTCGATGAGCTGGGTGTTCACCGTTCGCAGTGCCTGTACGCGGGCGGCCCGGACCCGGTTCTTGAGCTCGCCGAGGAGGTCGGTGTAGCCGTCGGGAAGGGCGAGGTCGCGGGCATCAGTCATGGGTTCGATCCTATCGATGGCCACAGACAAGGCCGGCCGCCCCTCGCCCTCCGCTTTAGCGGCTGAGGCCGCCTTTACCTCGTTCTGCCCCCATGGCTGCCCCGCTGCGGGTCTTTCTGGCCGTGGCAGCACCCTTGCCCATGGTGACTGCTGAAATGGGGTGAGTGCCCTCGCCGCGGGCCGCGGCGAGGCGGCCGCGGATCTGTGTTTCGTTTGCCCCGGTGTTCTCCAGGGACTCGGCAAACTTCTCGTGGTGCGCTGCGGAGCCGTAGTCGGCGGCCGAAGTGTTTTCAGTTTTCAGGCCCTGGTCTTTGAGCCGACTGCTGTCGTTGCCGGTGACGCGGTTTTCGATCTCGCAGCCGACGCCTGCCAGGCGGGCGAAGAGTTCCTTTTCGGCTCGTTCGTAGCGCTGTTCCACCGGTGAGAACTGGGTGCCTGTGAATCCGCCTTCGGCCAGGAGCTTGGCCTCGTGCATGTCCTTGGCCGCCTTCACGAACGCTGGATCCTCGAAGTGGGAGTCACCGGCACCATTGACGTTCGCCGTGGTCTCTTTGCGCAGCTGGTCAATGTCCGGACCGTTTATCCCGTCCTTGCCGATAAGGAACATGCGTTCCTGCACGGTCGCGTCCGCTGCCGCCACCGCTATGGGCGTCTTGGCGCTGTGCGCGGTCTGCAATGCCTGGGCCAGTTCGGCGTTGGCCAGATACTCCACGGGCACCTGATGGCGCTTCATTCCCGGAGCCAGTTCCGTCGCCTGAACGCGGAGTTCTTCTGCGCGGGCCGCTGCGAGCAGTTGCATGGCCTTCTCGTGTTCGGCGGCTGCTTTGCGCGTCTCTTCCTGGCTGCGGGCCAACTCATCCTGCCGGGCTTTCTCGGTAGTGATGGTCTGGATCCCTGACGCCAGATAGGCGGCGTCAGCGCCGACGTCGTGGGTGTCGATGCCGTAGCGGGTGAGAACTTCCTGACGGATTCTCTCCGATGCGGCCAGGGCGGCCGGGTCGTGGTCCTTCCAGCCCTCAGCGACGGCGTGTGCCGTGGCGATGTCGTTCGGCTGCGCCTTGTCCCACCAGTGGTCCTTGTCCACGGGTGCCAGCGCTGCGCGCGCGGCGCTGCGTTCAGCAGCGAGGCGTGCCTGAGCTTCGTGCGCTACCTGGGAGTCCTGGTGTTCCTGCTGCCGCTGGCTCTCCTGGCGCCGGCGTGCCAGTGTCTCGGCAATGCGTGATGCGATCATCAACGACTGCCGCAGGCCGCCGTCCAGGACGTCATCCATTCCATCTGATTCACTCATCGTGCTCCCCTTGCAGTTGGTGGTGGTTATCGGTCGAGGCCCGACCCGGAATCGCGTCGGCTGGGCTGATGGGTCTTGGCTGGCGTTGCCGGCGTCGGCGTAGTTGGCACTACTGATCCCGGACGGATGGGCACCATTCCACGCCGGGCAATGTCGATCGCGCTGGGCACCACTGCAGCCTCAGCTGCAGACTGCTGCTCGGCACCAACCAAAACCGCCTTAGGCATGGTCGCGGTGAACGGGGCCAGCTGCTCCTCAACCACCGAACGGATGCGCTGAGCCTCACGGGTCCGCCCGGACTGGGCGTGCATCTCGTACACCGCGAAGGCAGTGTTGATCAGCTGCACCATGAGTGCTGTTTGAGCCGCTGTTTTGCTCTTGCTAGACGCGGCCATGAACAACATTGCAGTGCCGGCAATGGATGGCAGCGCGACGGGTTTGCCATGCTGCCTCGGCGCGCGCAACTGGGCGGTGCGGGACAGCTCGGCAGCTGTGGCCGCCAACGGCCCAGGCATCGGTTCAAGCCGGTAAGACCAGGCTGCAAAGGCACCGGAAACCTCACGCGCTGCCTTCGCCCAGGTTGCGTGATCGTCACGCGGAATAGTGCGCAGCTGGTCGGCCAATGCTGTGGCGTTGCGGGTGTACTCCACCCACGCTTCCGCTGAAGGGGTCGCGTTCTCGGGACCGGTCTTGGAGACCTTGCGCTTGTTGCGTGCCGCTGCGTTCCATTCCGCCGCGGCCTCTGTAGCCAGGTGCGGGGTGTCCGGCCATTCTTCACGTAGTGCACCGAGCTTCAGGTCGGAGGCGAGGGTACCGCCGCCGAACCAGATAGGCCGCTCTCCCGGCTTCGGGCGTTCGGCGACGGAGTAGCCAACGATGACGTCGGTGGTGTTCTTCGCGTACCGCGGTCGGACGAGCAGTCCGGTGTCGCGGGCGCGGCGGACGAACTCCGCCTCGGTCGCTGAAGCGGAGGCACTGGCGCGCACTTTCCGGGCCAGCGAGGCGCGGTGCATTTCGCGCTCATCCCGTACAGCGGTCGCCTTCTCTGCCCGGTCGTAGCCTCGCGTGGCGTGCACGGACGAGAGCTCTTCGAGACCGTACTTGGTTTCCAGGTCCCGGCAGGTTTTTTGTGCGCGTTTGTAGTCGCCGTGGGTGGAGGCTTTGGTGCCGTCTTCACGGACCAGGGACACCGCGATGTGGATGTGGTGGTTGCCGTTCTCACTCGTTCCGTGGTTGATCGCGACCCACCGGCACTGGGCCTTGCCGCTGGCCTCGGTGAAGCCCATGGCATCAACGAAGTCGTTCGCAATGTCACCCCACTGCTGGTCCGTCAGGGCGCCTTCTTCGGCGCGGAGGCTCAGCGAGCAGTGCCACACATCGGCCTGCTTGTAACCGTTCGCGACCCGTTCCTTCTTCACCGGGTCCCAGCGGAAATCCTTCTGCAGGATCTCGACGCCGAAAGCCTTGCGCGGCTGGTCCAAATGTTTCGCAATCGCGACCGCGTCATCGCGGTCCAGGACACCGTCGTCGTACCAGGCCATGATCGCCCCGTCCCCGGCCACCAGGTGCGGGTCCGTGTGCGAGTTTTTCGTCTTATCGGCATCGGTGGAGGCGAGGTAGAGCAGCAGCCCGGACATCCGGGAACCGCGGGTGATGTTTGGAATCATCCCTACATCAGCCCCTCGATTGTCCGGTCAATCCGCATGGCAACCTCGCGCACATACGCCAGGGCAGCCTTCGCGTCCTGGGGGAATTCGTCGCCCGCGTTGGCGTGCCGGGCGATCTGGTTCACGTTGTTCGACACCCGCGCCAACAACGTATGGATCGCCATCAGTTCAGCCATCGCCGCCTTACGCTCCGTCGGCGTCTCCGAACCCTCCGACAACGCTGCCGTGAGGATAAGGTTCGGGACCGTGACCTTCTCCCTCGCAGCCCGGGCAACCAGCGCAGCTTCCTCCTCGGCCGTGACCCACAAGTCACGGCGCTTCTTCGACCCGGCGGGTTTGTTCGCACGCCGCCGCTTGGAGATCCGGGAACGCGGCTCACTCTCCTCAGACACGCACTCCCCCAATCCCTTCAAACGGCCCAGCGCAGCGACCCCGAAACCGGGGACCACACGACCAGTGTGCCAAGCGAACAACCACAGGGCCGGTAGCGACACACCATTTACACCCGTGTAAATGTATAGCTTGCTCCGCCGAAGGTGGCTCACACTTCTTTCCGCGGCTCAGGCGCTCATCCGGTCTGGAATCGGACCACCGCGCGAGTCGCTCCCCCGAAACGGCCCACTCCTGTGGTTACCGTTGGTGCATGCCAACCATCGATATCGAACAGACCCGCAACCAGGCCCGCGCCCTCCTGGACTCACGCATCGAGTCCGTCACGAACCTGGTCAAGACCAGACAGCGCATCACCGAGCTGCGCGAGCAGCTCGCCGACGCAGAACGTGAAGACAAGCGCGCCTACGTGCGCGCCACCAAAGACGGGTGGAGCCCCGAGGAACTGAAGAAGCTCGGGCTCGAATCCGGCGCCGCCACGCGCCGCCGCAAAACGGCCACCGCCGCCACGTCGAACGACACTTCCCCGTCCTCCACTGGAGGGTTTACCGCGACGGAGTAGGACTGCCCCTCGACCACATGCGCACGGCAAAAGCTAAAACCTTCGGGCTTTTCCCGCACACATGTGGACGACGGGACCCACCTGACCGGCTGCACACAAACGCCAGGACACCACAGGCGGGAATGTCACCGCCGGGACCGGCGAATGTGCACAGCCTAGGCACGCTACATCACCACCGGGCCCCTTCCCCATGGACCAAGACCGGCGTCGCCGGCCAACCCCCGTCCCGGGGTCAGGTTTCCTTCAGCAGGGACAACACCCATCCGCCAAGCGGAGCGACGTTGGGCGGCGATGGAACCGAACCGATGACCTGGCTTCTTAGGCGCCCGGGGGCTTCCAGCCCGGTTACCGGCGGTGACAACCACAGACTGCAGGGCGGCGCTCATCACCACGAAGTACCGCCGGCCCGCGTGATCCATCCAATGGCACCAACCGCACTTCCCAGGCATCACAAACGTCCCCCATGACGATGAAGGCCGGCACCCGATGGGTGCCGGCCTTCATGCTGCTTTGGGAACTGGATTGATTAGCTGCCGCCGCGGGCGTCGCCGTCCGGGATCTGCCCGGACGCGATGCGCTCTGCGGTCTTCTCGTAGGCGGATTCAATGTAAGCCTCCAAGTCGTCTTGCCGTACCCGCCAGACGTTGCGTCCGCCGAACTGCGCCGCGCGCAGCTCGCCGCCTTTCACCAGCGCATAAATCGACGGCATGCCCAGGTTCAGGATCTCCTGGACTTGCTCAAGGGACAGCATCCTTGGCAACGGCAGCGGCGGCGGCACCTTCGCTTGGTTCGTTTCTTCGGTCCACTTTCCCATCGCTATGTGCCCTCGTTCCGGTGTTGCATCTCATCCATAGTTCTCTGTCCACGACGCAGTTCGCCGGCCTTCACCGCGGGCCACGGCTTGCCGCCGTTGTACTTGCGCTGCAGGCGCTTCACCTCACGCATCGTCGCCCGGACAATGAAGTCCGACACGCTCGCATCGCCTTCCTGCAAACCCGCCGCCTTGAACGCGGCCCGGACCTGCCCGGCCTGCTCCTCGGTGTAGTAGGGCGTGAACGCAGGAAACCTTTCCGGCTTCTTCGCCATTATGAACAACCCTGCTTAGACTGCACGCAGTGCCCTCGGCCACGGATGCAGGCTGTCCAAGTACCCCTTCCCCAGGGTCATGGAACCGTCCTCGTTGAAACGGACATCGGAGTGCTCGTGACTACCGCCTGCATGAGCGACCGCGGCCAGGACAAGGTCGAGGTTCTCCCTGTCCAGCCCCGGTACGACATCGCGCAGGACGACCGGCACATCCTCCGCCAGCGACGCCGCCAACAACAGAAACCGACGTTCCCCACCGGAGAGCACACCCGCCCCCTCCGGGACAGCTGCGAAATCGATCCATGCATTCACTTGGCCGGGCCCCTGGGCCTCAGTGCGTGTGTGGACCCAAGGGTTACCAGGGGCAGCAAACTTCCCACCAAAGCCCCGGATCAACAGCTCAGTGGCAGCCTCGATCGTATACACGCCCTTTGCCCAGGCGCGGAGGTCATCTGCGTGCGTCATTATTTTGTGTCCTTGCTCTTGGTCTGGGTAAGGAGCGGAGCCTGTCCGGGCCAGCGTATCTGCTAACCCCGACAGTTGTACTGCTTAGAACGGGGGCTCGGAATCGGGTCCGTTGCCCCAGCCGCCGGCAGCGTTGCTGGTAGCCGGGACACCCCATGGGTCATCCTGCGGGGCTGATTGCCCGGCCGAACTGCTGTTGCCCTGGAAGCCGTTGCCATTCCCGCTTTGTCCGCCCTGGGAACTCCGCTGGGCGCGGTTAACCTTCGCGTTCGCGTACCGCAGGGACGGGCCGATCTCGTCGACCTCGAGTTCGATCACGGTGCGTTTCTCCCCTTCCTTCGTTTCGTACGAGCGGGACTTCAGCCGGCCCGAAACGATGACGCGCATGCCCTTAGTGAGGGACTCTGCGACGTTCTAGGCCGCTTCGCGCCAAACCGCTGCCCGGAGGAAGAGTGTTTCTCCGTCCTTCCACTCGTTGGAGGCCCGGTCGAACGTCCTAGGGGTGGAGGCGATGGTGAAGTTTGCTACCGCGGACCCCGAAGGGGTGAACCTGAGTTCGGGATCGTTGGTGAGGTTTCCGATGACGGTAATGGTGGTTTCTCCGGCCATGATGGTTGGCGCCTTCCGTGAGGTGTTGCTGGTCTCGTGCGGGTTCTCGTGATCTGGCTCGTAGGGGTCTGGCAGGGCTTGGTAGGGATCTTCGAAGGGGACGTTGATGGTGCCTTCTTCGTTGGCCTCAAGGCCAAACCAGTCAGCGTCGCTGAATTGGCGTGGGCTGAGTTGGAACCGCTCCCCTGCCGTTGCGTCAGGCATGGTGCTCAGGCTGCCGCGTGGTTCATGTTCGCCTGGACGAGCTTGTCCCGGCGAAGCCCGGACCAGTGGTCCTGATCATCGGAGTTGTTCACGACGACGGGCGCCTGGGAGTAGCCGAGCTCTTGAGTGATGTATTCCAGTGCTGCCGGCACTTCAGTGATGTCCACGGCCGTGTAGCTGATGCCCTTGTCCTCGAAGTAGGCCTTGGTCCTGTCGCAGTTCGGGCACTCAGGTTTGGTGTAGACCGTGTAAGCGGTGGGTGAAGAAGTCATTTTCAGTACCTGGTTTCGTATCTCAATTAGTTTCGTTCGCCTGTCTGACTTGCTGCTTCAATTCTACCAATCATTCACATGAATGAATAGGCATTCTGCGGCTAGTTCTAGGTATTTTTGGCTTGTTTTTTGTGTAGACTTCTGCGGCTGCAGTGGCGGGTCCGTCAGCTGACAGGCGTTTAGCCCCGCGCTCCTGGTCCTCGGAATAGAGCCGCAGTAAGAGCTGCCACTCCCCCCGCCCCGGACGCTAGTCACCGCCCCGGCCCCGGATCCCATAACTGGTCGTCCATGGCCATGTTCTTGAAAAGTAAGCTTGCTTTCTATTAGATTGGGGTGAGCTTCTCCGCATGTCCCCCCAATTTGCGGAGCCGGCGCTTAGGAAGACCCCGCGTAACTTGACTCGTGCTGCGGGGTTTTCCGCTGTCTGAACCATTCGTGAAAGTTCAACCGGGAGAGGGAGATTTCAATGGCCCAGGGTGATATCGAGACGTACTACGAAGATGGCGCATGGAAGAACAAGCGTGAAGGCGCAGGTCGGGCGTTCGGCGCCGACTACAACACCAAGGATGAAGCAGTAGCTGCAGGCCGGGAGGCTGCGCAGGCTGACAAGGTGGAGCACGTTATTAGGAACCAGGACGGCCAGATCGGTGAGAAGAACAGCTACGGCAATGATCCGCGGAATGTCCCTGGCTAATCGTTCTGTAGGCCCGTTCTTCACTGCGTTCATTTTTCCCTCCTAGCAGAGAGTTAGGGCGGGTCGGGCGGCCGCTCCTCTTGTAAGCTCTCTGACGTGTGTGCGGGCTGCAGTAGATGCTGACGTGCCGGCGGGGGCTGAGGCGCGATCTTTAATCTGGCTCCGGTTTGGACAGCGACAACAAGGTCTTAGTTAGCTGATTCAGTATCGATATTCCAGCGCAGCCGAATCGGTCATAAACTCTGGATGATCACGAAGTCACGGTTTCCGTGTTAAGCGTGCTTCAGAACGGAAAAGCGCCATGCTCAAGATCCTGATGTGCAAACTGAACTTGCGCCACGTTTGGCATATTGAATCCACAGAGGATGGGAGCCGCTATCGGCGCTGCACGCGTTGCGGTAAATACGACCGCGGCAGGGACGGAACGGGCTTTATGCACTAGTGGGCTGGTTGACCGACTTCCTTTTCCACCGGTGTTGACGGCGGCACCTCGCCACAATGTCAGGGTTTCCGAGGCTGCATGAGTCTTGGTCCATGGGGTAGGTATCCGGTGAAGGGTTTGATCCCTGATGGCGCGGTGGCCGTTGGCGGCAGCGAGGAAATCGGATGGATTACAAAGGCATTCCCGCTGCGCTGCACCCTCCGGTGGCCTTGGCCCTGGCCAAGGCTGTACCTCGGATCCCGGGCGCCAACGCGCTGCCCGGTGGTTCGATTTTTGAGCCGAAGTGGGACGGCTTCCGTATTTCGATTTTTGTTGGTGCAGGCGGTGCGTCGTTGTGGTCCCGGCAGAGCAAGGATCTGTCACCCTATTTCCCGGATTTGGTAGCGGCCGCGGCCGGGCAGATCCCGCCCGGGTGTGTCCTGGATGGTGAAGCGGTGATCTGGTCCGGGGGCCGGCTGGACTTCGAGGCGCTGCAGGCGCGGATGACGACTTCGAAAGCGAAGCTTCCGGTGCTTGCGCGTGCGGTTCCTGCGTCGTTCGTGGCTTTTGATTTGTTGTCGGCCGCGGGACACGACATCAGGGGCGTTCCGTTGTCGCGGAGGCGTGAGCTGCTGGAGGCCCTTGCCTCGGGCTGGGATCCTCCGTTGTCCCTCTCCCCCGCCACGATGGTCCGGGCTATTGCGATGACCTGGTTTGAGGAGATGTCGGCGGCCGGCATCGAGGGCCTTGTCATCAAAGGCGCCGGGCAGGCGTACCAGGGCGGTGTGCGGCAGTGGTTGAAGGTCAAGCACCGCGATGTCTTGGACGTTGTGTGCGGGGCGGTAATTGGCAGCATGAGCCATCCCATCGCTCTGGTTGCGGGACTGCCGATCGGCGGGAAGCTGCGGATAGTCGGCCGGTCCTCAGTCCTGTCAGCCGCGACGGGCCGGGAACTGGCCCGGTACCTGCGGCCGCCGGCCGGGGTTCATCCATGGCCGGCAGTGATTAGCCAGGGCGCCCTGGACAGGTTCAGCAAGGAAAGGGGCCCGATCGACCTGACCCTGGTGGAACCGGTGGTCGTAGAGGTCTCGGCCGACGTCGCCTGGTCCGGGCACTCATTCAGACATTCGCTGCGTTACCTCCGGGTCAGGTCGGAACTAAGTCCCACGACAGTTTCCCCACCCAAGCATTAAAGGACGGAAAGCCGGCACAGTGTGCCGGCTCTCCTGTTTTCCTCGGACAAAGGAAATCTATGGGTTCAGCTTAGCTGAACTTGTGGTGGCGCCTTCCCGGCTGCCCGTCTGGGAACTCCATTGTTCCTGGGGGCGCGGCACGTCGGGGCGATGTTTCGGTGTCGCGGGATCGGCGGTCCGCCGCTGGTGAGTGGCTGCCGTGGTTCGCACCTGGCGGCGGACCGCCCGACTTTGGGAGGTTCCCTGCCCGTCGTGGTGGGTGGGGCGGTGCCTTGCCGGGCGGTGGGTTCCGCCCGGCACGGGGTCTTACTCGGCCGCTCCGTCCTCTGCTGGCTTGCCGCTGTCGAGGATGATCTGTTCGACTTCGCTGGGGGTGTAGCCCCAAGTGACGAGCTGGGCGAGGTAGTCCCGGTGGGTCTGCCCCGGGGACCGCCACGAGTCCTTGGCGATGGTCTTTTCATACCCTGCGCAGACCAGTGCGATCAGGGAGAACTCGGGCCGTGTCGTGCTCTTGGCCACGTGCTCACGGAGGGGGTTCCATGCCCACGCGTTGGATTCTTCGAACTTCGCCCCGATCATGTCAGCGGCCACCTTTCCTTCGTACCCGCTGGCGGTTTCGGCGTGGTGGGTGATGGCGTGGACGGTGAAGTACTGCCAGCCCTTCGGGGCCTGCTTCCGGGACAGCAGGGTCTTGACGAACTCGCGACGGACCTTCGTCGCGGATTCCATGGCCTTGTTGTTCGCGATCAGGGTTTTCCGTTCGGCCTTCTGCTCCTCGGCCATCGGTCCTTTTTGCGCGTTGCTGCCGCCGTCGTGGCGTTCGTACTTCGGTGTGAAGCCCAGTTCCTTCCATCCGGTGATGACGGGCTTAGCGTTGTGCTCACCCCGGTAGTCGGTGCTGATCACGTACGCGTTGGCGTCCTCGTCGGTGGCCGGTTCCCCGTCGGCCCGGTTTGCCGCTGAGACGTAAAGATTCTCTTCCTCGGCGTAGTGTCCGGCGTCCTCAACGATGGTCTTGCCCTAAGCTTCCAGTTCCGCGATCAGCGCGGCGAGGGCCGCCGCGCGTTCCCGACGGTCGCGCAGCAGCTGGGCCACGTGCAGGAGCTGCTCGGGTTCGTCCATGATGACCGATTCCAATTCCTCCGTCGCGTCCTCGTCCCCTTCGAACTCGGCCATGATGAGCGCTTCCTCGATGGTCCACCCTTTGCCCAGGGCGGCGGATCCCGCGTCGGATGCTTTGGCCTTCAGTGCGCCTTCGACAGTGGTCTTGGTGCGCCCGGTCTTCTTCGCGATCGCGGCCGCAGAGACGCCGATCAGGGACAGCTGGTGGTAGGCATCGGCCTCGTCCGCTTCGGTCAGCTCGGCGCGCTGGATGTTCTCCACTACCTGCGTGACGATACGTTCGGCTTCCTCGGGGCTGTCGATGATCATGACCGGGATGTTCTCGAGTCGGGCTTCGACGGCGGCGCGGGTGCGGCGTTGTCCCATCAGGACATGGACCATGCCGTCGTCCTTGCGGTGGGCGATGACCGGCTCCATCACGCCGTGCTCTTTGATGCTGGCGACGAACTCCTTAGTGAGTCCTGCGTCCTTGCGGACATTGATGTCAACGGTCAGGGTTGCCGGGTCGATCATTTCAAGCGTGGGTGTCGCGTTCATGGTGTTGTTCCTTCTTGTCCGAGAAGTGGGTGGGTGGGGCGACCAATGGTGACCGGCCAGCTCCCCTCTCCCCCGTTGTTTTTTGGTTGCTGGCAAGCTTGCTTGCTTGGCGGCCGACGGAGGCCTGTCTACCCTTTGGGCAAGGACCGAAAAATCTTGCGGGATCCGAGCTGGCGAGGATCCCAGCTGAAGAATTTTCGGGCCGCAGGCCCCGACGCAGGAGGGGCTA
>NZ_JBLWIJ010000022.1:0-226978 GCF_051365025.1 Arthrobacter sp. R4 | reverse complement strand
TCTTCTTCTCCCGGTGCCAGCGGCGGAAGTAGTCCGCGCCGTGGACCGTGTCCAGGACCCAGCTGAAGTCAATGGAGGTGACCTTGCCGATCACGCCGCTCTGGATGATTTCCTTCAGGGCGCTGTTGCGCGGTGAGTAACGGTAGTTGAACGTGACCACCACGTTCCGGCCCGTCTCCTCCACGGCTTTGGTGATGCGGCGGCAGCCTTCGGCGTCGATGGTCAGTGGCTTTTCGACGACGACGTCGGCGCCCGCCTCGAGTGCCTCCACGATGTAGTCCGCGTGGGTGTAGTCCGGCGTGGTCACCACAACCCGGTCAATGTTGTTGGCCTGGATGAAAGCGGTCAGCCCCGCGGGGTCGAAGGAGGCAACCGGCCCCGGCGCTCCGAGTTCCTGGATGAGCTTCTGGTAGAACTCCACCCGGCCGGGGTTGACGTCGGAGAACGCTACGAGTTCCGCGGTGTCCGAGTGCTTGCCAAAGATCGCGCGGATATACATCTCCGAGCGGCCACCGGTACCGATCAGGGCAATGCGGGCCTTGGTTCCTGCGCCTGACTCCGGAACTGGAGTGAGGGCGGCGGTGGGAGAACTGGATTCGGTTGTGTTGACCATGAAGGTCCTTTCGGATGGTTAAGACTGGGCCGGGAGGCTGTATCTGTTGGGGGTGCTGTTGCTCAGATGGCTGTGGTCTGCGCCGCTGCCAGTTGCGCGTCAAGGTTGAAGACTTCTTCGAGGACCCTGAACCCGTTGTCCGGCGCTTGATCTGTGTTGTCGAATAACGGGGTCATTTCGGCTTGCCAACGCGTATTGATTTCGGTCAGCGCCATCCGCGCCCGGACGGCGTCGAAATCGTCGCATTCGACGTAGCCGACCAGGAGACCGTCCGCGCCGAGGAAGAGCGAGTAGTTGTTCCAGCCAGCGTCCTTAAGCTCCCGCAGAAGCTCGGGCCACACAGCGGCATGCCGCCGTCGATATTCATCGATCATCTCCGGCTGGACTGAGGACCGGAAGCATGCCCTCATTGGTTGCTCTTCTGAAGTTTCATAATTTTGAATTCTTTCATTCTTGTCTGGTTGCGCTTTCTGTTGGTTCTGGGGGATCAGGTCAGGAACTGGCGAGGTGGCGTCAGCCCTTGACGGAGCCGATGAGCATGCCCTTGGCGAAGTGCTTTTGCAGGAACGGGTAGAAGACCAGGATGGGCAGGGTGGCCACGACGATGACGGCGAACTTGATGCCTTTCTCCGGGGGATGTAGTTCGGGTCCACGTTGCCGGTACCCAGCAGGTCCGAGGAGGCGGTGACCTGGCGCAGGTACATTTGCAGGGTCCACTTGGAGTTGTCGCTGAGGTAGAGCAGGGGTGACCGAAGTCGTTCCAGATCCCGACGGCGTAGAACAGCGCGAACGTGGGCAGCACCGGCTTGGCAGGCCCGCACTGTGTGCAGGCCGGCCAACGCGCCGGGGTGCTGTTACTTGCTGTCCTGCCAGAGTTTGTTGATCTCTTCCTGGACCTTGTCGCCCCCGCTGGTCTTCCACAGCTTGATGGCGTCCTTCAGGCCCTGCTCATCGATCTGGCCGGCCAGGTACTTGATCCGGGCGTCCGCCACAATGTTGTCCAGCTGCGCACCCTTCGCCACGTACGTGGGCGAAACGAAGGCCGCGGCCGGGTTGTACACCGCGCTCTTCAGATCCTCAGCCATGACCTCGATGCGCCTGTCGACGACCTTCTGCTCGTACTCGGTGGCCTCCTTCGCGAGGTAGAAGTGGTTGCCCGTAACGCTGGTGCCCAGCTGCGCGTAGCTCTTGATGTCCTGGGTCACAACCTTGCTTTCGGGGGTTTCGGGTTTTATCGGGGCAGCCTTGCCGTCCTCCAAGGTGAAGTTCACGCCCTCGATCCCGTTCTTGAGAAGCACGGCAGTCTCTTTGGAGTTCATCTTGTCCAGGAACTCCAGCACTGTCTCCAGCTCAGCCTCGGTGCGGACGCTTGTCTTGGGAATCGCAATAAAACCGCCGTAGCCATCCGTGGGGTGGGCATGCAGTTCACCGTCCGGTCCCTTGAGGTTGCCGACGAAGCCCACCTTGTTCTCGAAGTCATTGGGGTTGGCTTGCTTGAAGAGATTGATGAGGCTATGCACGCGGGTATCGACGTCCACGATGATCCCGCCCTTGCCGTTGAGGAACGGCTCGTTCCACTTGGTGCTGTCGAAGGTGGCGAAGTCCTGGTTGATCAGCTTCTCATCGATCATTTTCTTGACGAAACGGTTGGCTTCCAGGAACTCCTCGGTGTCAAAACTCGGGATCAGTTTCCCGTCCCGCTCGGTCCAGCGGTTGCCGGCGCCGTACCACTCTTCGATGATGTCGTAGGGACTGTGAGTGCCCAGCGCGCCGCCCCATTTGGGGATGGTGATGCCCCACGTGTCAGCCTGGCCGTTACCGTCCGGGTCCTGCTCCGTGAAGGCCTTGGCCACTTTGTAAAGGTCCTCGGTAGTCTTCGGAGCCTCCAATCCCAGCTTGTCCAGCCAGTCCTGGCGGAACATCACGAGCGCCCGCATGGGTCCGCGGGCCCGGAAGACGCCGTAGACCTTGCCGTTGATGCTGGCGTTCTTTTGTACCTCAGGGAAGGTGGTTTTCAGGTTGGGGTATTCATCCAGCTTGTCGGTGAGATCCCAGAACGCCCCAGCCTCGGCGTTCTTGACGAATCCAGGCGTTTTCCCCTGCATCACCATGACATGCGGGATCTCCGATGAGGCCAAAGTAATGTTGGTCTTGTCTTCGTATGAAGAGTTCGGCGTCCAGGTGATGTTAACGTCTTTCCCTGTCAGCTCCTCCAGCCTCTGTTGCACGGCCCCATCAGCTGACGGTGGCTGTGCTTCAAGGAAGGGAGCCATGACATTGATGGTGGACAAGTCAGCGGACTTGGTCTCGCCGGCTCCGCATGCGGTAAAGGTCAGGGCAGTGGCAGTTGCGACGGCGGCGGTCAAGCTGAGTTTCCTGGTGATCATGTTGTTCCTTTTCCACTTCTTCGGGGTTCATTCCGGCGGTTCTCACCGCGGACGGATGGGTTCAGCAGCATCAGGACTGGACCAGGTGTTGGAGCCCGAGGTTGCCGAAGGGCCTCAGAGGAGGACGCTCGCTCCATCAGAAAGGTCCACTGTTCATACAAATCGTGACCGGTCACGGACGTGGTGATAATCGCGGAAGGCGAGTAACCGGTTTCTCGAAAATCTAGACCCCTTTAGGAGCAACGTCAACCTCTTGCTTGAATCGTTACATTGCTCGAATCCGGGCCCCAGATAGGGCCAGCCGAGGGTCGCTTGCGCCTACGCCCAGAAAGTTGGGACCCGACCTTGCGCCTACGAAACGGAGACCCAACACCATCAGGCACGGCCGCCGAGTCGCTGTCCCCCGGGCAGGTTTCGTCCATCATCAGCATTCATCGGGAGCGCTGCCGACTCGCCTTTCGCACGGAACTGCTTCCTGAGGGGCCTCTCCCCTGCCCAGGAATCAGCGTCAACCCTGACCCCATCGAAGTTGTCGCCGGACCGGACGCAACAAACGACGTAAACACCGCTGGCTCGTAGTAAGACAACCGCACCGGCCCAGCCTGTGATCTCCCGCAGCACATCTATAAGAGCCCTTTTTAGGGGTGACGCCCGGATAATTGTGGCCGGGCATGTTGAAAGAGGGTGTGAAGGTCGCCGCAGGTCATCACCACCACGGTTGTGGGGCTGTTGCACGGACGGAAGACTTCTACGTTTAACAGCGCCACTGGCCGTAGTTGAGTTATAGCCGGTCCAGTTCAGTGCGAATATCCTGCTGCGGCCTCGGTCAGCGTCTTTCCTTTTGTCTCGGGGGCGAGCCACTGGGAGAGGGCCGCACCGGCGAGGGCGACGGCGGCGGCGAACAGCATTGTCGGACCGGGGCCGAGGTTCTCCATGGACATGGGCATCAGGAATGTGCCGATTCCTGCACCGACCCGGCTGACGGCTGCCGCGAAGCCCGTTCCGATGCCCCGGATCTCGGTTGGCAGGACCTCTCCGGGGTAGACGTTCGTCAAGGTGTTGTAGCCGGCGTTGAAGAATGAGAACACCAGGAAGAGGATGAGTACGACAGGTCCCGGCGCGCCTGACCACAGGCCGATGACGGCGAGGACGACGGCGCATAGCCACTGTGTGGGGACGGTCAGTACTCGGCGGCCGACTTTGTCGATCAGCAGGAACGTGATGACAACGCCGGCCAAGGCGACGGCGGAGAGCCCGACTCCACCGGCGAGTCCGGTGCCGAGGCCGTACTGGTGCAGGACGCTGTCGGCGAAGGTGGCGATTGCGAAGTATGGTGTCACGGCGCAGAACCAGAACCCTGAAATAAAGAGTGTGGAGCGCCAGTACTGCTTGGAGAACAGCATGCCGAAGCTGCCCTTTCGGACGTCCTCGTGCTGGACGTCGTCGAGCGCGTCATCCGGCATGTACTTGTAGGCAAGGGCGCGGGCTTCGTCCTGGCGGCCCACGCTCCAGAGCCAGCGTGGTGATTCGGGCATGCCGAGCCGGGCAAGGAACAGAGCCACGGCGATGAACGTGCTGGTCCCCAGGATGAAGTTCCAGGTGAGGTTGGTGTACTCGTTGAGCAGGTAGCCGATCAGGAACGCAACCATGAATCCGGCGTACCAGGCGATGCCCATCGCACCCATTAGCCGCCCCCGCAGGTGGGCCGGCGAGAACTCTGCCATGAGGGGCCAGCCGACTGCATATTCGGTGCCGATGGCGATGCCCATGAGCAGTCGCACGATGACCAGCCATACGGGTGAGTCGATGAAGAATTGCATGCCGGATGCGATGGCGAATAGGCCGATGTCGAACATGAAGATTGGCTTTCGACCCCATTTGTCGGCGGCCCAGCCACCGAGGGGTGATCCGATCAGGATGCCGATGAGGGCCGCCGCGGCGATCATTCCCTGCCAGATGACTGTGAGCTGCAGGTCCTCGGCCATGGTCCCGGAGACAGGTCCGATGATGCCTAGGACGTAGCCGTCCAGGAACATGCCTCCGATCAGGACTGTGACCATTCTGATCAGGAACCGTCGCTTGCTTGCCGCTGAGGGACTCCCCTTGCTGGCGTGAGTGTTTTTAATCGCTGACACTGGGTGCTCCTGATGTGTGAGGTGCATGACGTGGATACCGCCTTGTTCACTGCAGCGGGAAGTTGGCGCTTTCGCATGATGTGACCTTCGGGGTCAGTGGGGTGGGAAAATGTGGTTCGCGTTGAAGGGGCTGTTTCGACCAGCTGTGACTTCGTAGTGGAAGCCGGTGCGGTTTTCAGTTGCCCAGGCTTCGTAGAACTCGTCTTTTTCAAAGAGTCTTCGGTCGTTCTCCGGGGACTGGACCCACAGGATCTTTCCGTCGTCGGTGACAGCGTCGACATGGCCGCTGCAAACGTAGCTTCCCTGGTGCCTGATCTCGACGCGTGCACCGGGAAGCTGCGTCCAGTCGCTGATGTGCCTTAGGTCCATAAGCACGTTGTCCCTTCAAGAGTGGTGGTGTACCCAGGAATAACCGGGGTACACGACGCCGGTATCAATTGATACAGCGGGTCCTAGCCGCGGTTGTACATGACGTGCTTGGTGCGTGAGAAGTCGTCCAGGGCGTAGCTGGAGAGGTCGCGGCCGTAGCCGGAGCCTTTGAAGCCGCCCCAGGGCATTTCGGTGGCGATGACCAGGTGCGAGTTGACCCATACCGTACCGAAGTCCAGCTTCCGCGGAACTGTCAGCGAGCGGGCCGAGTCCTTGGTCCACACGGACGCGGCGAGCCCGTAGATGGTTTCGTTGGCGCGGGTGACGGCTTCATCGTCAGTGCTGAAGGTTTCCACGGACACCACGGGGCCGAAGATCTCGTTGCTGGTGATCGGGGCCTGCGCGGGGACGTTGGTGACCACGGTGGGTTCGATGAAGTAGCCGGGTCCTTCGATGGCGCGGCCGCCGACGGCGATGGTGTGGCCGTCCTTGCGGATGTCCTCGAGCGCTTCCAGGACGCGCTCGTAGTGGGCTTTGGAAATCATGGAGCCGATTTCGGCGTCGTCGGCGCCGGGGGTGCCGACGGTGATCTCGCTGATTTCCTTCACGAGCAGTTCGGTGAACTTATCTGCCACGGATTCGTGGACCAGGACCCGGCACGCGGCGCCGCATTCCTGTCCGCCGTTCCAGAACCCGGCACTGCGGACGCCTTTCGCGGCGGCCTCGAGGTCGGCGTCGGCAAAGATGACGACAGGTGCCTTGCCGCCGAGCTCAAGGTGCACGCGCTTGACGGAACCGGCGGCAGCGGCGGCGACCTTCTGGCCGCTGCCCACACTGCCTGTGATGGCGACGAGGTCGACGTGGGGGTGCTCCGAGAGCCGGTTACCCACCACGCGGCCCGGGCCGGTGACAATGTTGATCACGCCTGCCGGGACTTCGCCGGCGATGAGTTCGGCCAGCTTGAGGGTGGTCAGCGGGGTCTGCTCGGAGGGCTTGAGGACCAGGGTGTTCCCGGCGCCCAGGACCGGGGCGATCTTCCAGGCGGCCATCAGCAGCGGGTAGTTCCACGGAGTGATGACACCGACGACGCCGACGGGCTCGCGGTGGATCACCGAGGTGTGGTTTTCTGCGTAGTCGTCGGCGCCGAGGGTGCTGTAGGCACGGGCCGCGCCGGCGGAGAACCGGAAGGTGTCGATGGCGCTGGAGATATCGTCTTCCGCCACGGCCGGGGGCTTGCCGGTGTTGGCCGCTTCGAGGGTTTCGAACAGTTCACGGTTTGCCTCGATGATGTCGGCGATCTTCAGCAGCACGGCTGCGCGGTCCCGGGGCGTGGTTGCCGCCCAGGCGTCTTTGGCTGCGACGGCGGCTGCGACGGCGGCGTCCACGTCCTCGGCGGTGCCGGCGGGGACCTGCGTGAGGACTTCCTCCGTGGCCGGGTTGACGACGTCAACCGTCTCTGAAGAACTGGACGGGACAAACTTCCCGCCGATGAACTGGCCGAAGGCTGGAAGGGATGGCGCCGGCGTCGCGTCCGCCCGGATGACGGTGAACTGTGCAGTTTCTGTGGTCATGGTCTTAACCCACGTTCTGGTAGAGGGCGGACACGGCCTGCTGGACGCGGGCCAGGTCGTCAGCGTTCAGGTCGGCGGTCGGGCGGCGCGGGGAGCCGGCCGGGATGCCCTGCTGGGTCAGGCCCGCCTTGACGGCCGGGATGAACGGCACGGAGAGGAGTGCGTCGATGACCGGGTACACCTTCTTCCACAGCTCCAGGGCACCGGTGAGGTCGCCTTCGGCGATCTTCCGGCTGACGGCGACAATTTCGTTGGGGACCACGTTGGCGGTGCCTGCCATGACGCCGGCTGCGCCTTCAACGAGGGCGCTGTAGAGGTAGACGTCCCAGCCGATGAAGGTACCGATGACGTCGGAGTGGTGGTGGATCAGCTGGAGTGCCTGTTCCCAGTTGGCGCTGGAGTCCTTGATGTAGCGGATGTTCTCCACTTCCTCGGCCAGCGCACGGACGGTGGCCGGGTCCAGGTTGACGCCGGTGACAGCCGGGATGTTGTACAGCATCACCGGAATCTTCACGGAGGCGGCAACGTCCTTGATGTAGGTGACCGTCTCCTCCAGGGAGAGCGGTTCGTAGTAGGGGGTGATGAGCATGAGCACGTCGGCGCCCAGCTTCTCGGCGGCCTGGGAGAGACGGATCGCTTCGGCCGTGGAGGTGGCGCCGGTATTGGCGATGACCGGGACGCGGCCGTTGGCCTGCTTGATGACGGTGTCGATCAGGAGCAGCCGCTCCTCGGAGGACAGGGCGCCGACCTCGCCGGTGGAACCCGCGGCGACGACGCCGTCGACGCCGGCTTCGATGGAGCGGTCCACGATCTTGCGCAGGGTTTCGACGTCGATCGTCTCGTCCTGGTTGAAGGGGGTGGACAGGGCGGTGAGGACACCGCGGAGGTTGTTGGACATGAGTGGTTCCTTCTTAGGTATGTGAGGTCAGTTGTTCGGCGGATGAATGGTCAGGCGACGATCGACAGGCCGGTGCCCGACGGTGCCTGGCGGTGGGTAGCCAGTACGCTTGCGGCCTCCTGTGCTGCGGAGAACCCCGTGGTGATGGAGCTTTCCGTGTACAGGGTTCCCAGGTAGTCGCCGGCCAGGAAGACGCGGTCGGTTCCGCGCATCAGGGTGGACTGGATCTTGGCCCGGCCGGGGAAGCAGTAGGGGGAAGCATTCTTCCAGCGATCGACCTTGGCCTCGACGACGCTGTCAGCGAATCCGCGGCCCAGGACCTGGTCGAGGTCGGTGAGGTGCGTCTTGATGACTTCCTCCTCGCTCTTCTCCAGCAGGGCCCGGCCCAGGCTCGCCGGGGAGAAGGTCATGAAGCTGCCCCCGGGCTTGCGCACGGACTCGGTGCCGCGAACGATGCTCGCTTGGTTCAAGGCGATGGCGAATGAGCGCTTGGGAGCGGCAATCGCGTAGATATCGTCCCAGGGCCGGGCCGTGGTTTCGTTGGTGAGGAAGGCCGTGCTGACGTGGGGTCCGTACTTGATCTGGCTGAGTGCCCCGCGCAGGTCCTCGGGAAGGTCCACGCCGATCTTGTGCGAGACGTCGGCCGTGGTGGCCAGGACCACGGTGCGGGCCTCCACTTCGCGGTCCACGCCGTCCTGCCGGTACCGCACCACGACGGAGTCCTTCTTGTGCAGCACTTCGTGAACGACGGCGCCGAGCTGGACGCGCTCACCCAGCGCCACCGCGATGGATTCGGTCAAGGTGGACGGGCCGCCCACGATGCCCTGGCTGAGCCCCTGCCCAAACCCAAGGACCAGGCTGAAGTAACCGATTCCGGCGCCGGCGGAGATTTCGTCCATGTCGCCGGCGGACCGGGTGACCGTGGTTTTGAACAGCGCGGCGGCGTCCTCTGACAGGTTTCCGATGAAGTCCTGGAAGGAGGTGTCGTTAGCGAAGTCGTAGATGCGCTGCTGCCGCATGGCGCCGGACTCCCCCACGCGTTTGCGTACCACGCCCGTGTACTTGGCCACCCCGCTCACGACTTTCATGCCGGCACGAAGGGTGTCCACCCGGGACGCCAGGGACATCGGGATACGGAACGGATAGGTGGCGATGTGCCCCTTTTTGATGAACTTGCCGTTCATCGACAGTCCTTGCAGGGACCCGGGAATCTGAACGGCCATAACGCCTACCTCGTTGAGCAAAGCGTCGGTTGAGGAGCCTGCCCCGGCGAAGACATGCCCGCCCCAGTTCAGCCAGTAGTCGCCCCGGCGTTCCGAGCGAATCCGTCCACCCACGCGGTCCCCGGATTCCAGGACAACCGTGTCCCAGTGCCGGAGCCGCCAGGCTGCCGCAAGTCCGGCGAGTCCGCCGCCGACGATTACTGCGTCTTTCATGATTCCCATTCCTTGAGGTTGTGACTCGTCTTTTGGTGCCGAAGCAGCCGCGCTGGCCCAGGAAGGTTCTCGGGTCTTAGCCTGAGTGCTTCTTGGACGTGCACACCGGATCGGTGGCGCCGCCCTCGAGCATGGCCGCTTCGCAGGACGTCTTGCCGCGTACGTGTGACTAAAACCACCCTAAGATGTGATCACAGATCACACAACCCTTTTCGCGGAATTTCTTCGCCATTGGGAGTGTTCCAGCCGGTGACGAAAGGACGCGGGCCCTCACGGCCGTATATTTGACTCGTGGTCATATCCCAGCGCGCCGAACCTACCCTGCTGACCGATCAGGTCTATGCGGTGATCCACGCTGCGATCCTGAGCGGGGACCTCCCCGCTGGCTCCCGGCTAAAGGTGCGCGATCTCGCCGAGCAGGTGGGAACAAGCGTGATGCCGGTCCGGGAGGCAATCCGCCGTCTGGAAGAGACCGGACTGGCCGAGCGCCAACCCCACAAGGGTGCGGTCGTCAAGAGCCTGACCTTCGAGGAGCTCATCCACGTCTATGACGTCCGTCGGCTCCTGGAAACCGAAGCCGCACGCTTAGGCAGCGAAAATGTCACGCCCGAGGACTGCGACAGGATGCAGTCAGAGTACGAACGCATGCGCAAGGCAATAGACGAGCGCCAGGTCATCGCCCTGCTTGACCACGACGAGGCGATGCTGGCCATTCTCTACGAGGCCGCCGGCAACCCGGTCCTGCTCCAGATGATCAAGGCCCTGTGGCAGCAGTGCCGCGCCTACAAGATCGTTGGCGCCCAAGGCTCCCTGGATGCCGAAAAGGACGACTCACTGTGGAAATACCAGCAGGACCTCGTGACCGCCGCCCGAAAAGGCGACCCGGCAGCTGCCGCAGCCGTCAACGAAGCCTCCCTCCTGGATGCCCGCGAACGGATCAAGAGCCGCCTCGCTGAGCAGGGCGCTCCCTAGCACTCGGCATACGACTCGTTGGCCGGGCGGCATACCTAGAAGCGCATCCCCAGCAACGTCGCCTGCAGGCTATGGCGGCAGCTGATCCAGTCGCTCAGGAGACCGAGCCTGGGGCGTCTGAGGAGGTGCCCACCATCGCAGCTGCGCCGATCAGATTGGTTGGTTCGAGTTCAGTCGTCGACCCACGTCCGTGCAGGCGCGGTGGGCATTGCCACCTGCCTTAGCCCGTACCAGCGCCAGCCGCCACGCCGGAAGAGGAATCCCGGCCCGCACGTCACATAGCCCAACAGAACCATCACGACACACAGAGGCGTAACGCCCCCACCTGAGGGCACGTACACCAACCCGCGTCCTTGGAGCCGATTACGGAAATATTCTGTGATCTGTGATCACAGATCTAGACAGCGGCCGTTTCCGTGATTAGAGTGACTTGCAGCACATGGTGACGCAAGCCGCGGCTTGTCCCACTTGAGCACATCGCCCGAACCCCTCAGCAGGGCCCTGTCAGGCACTAGCGGGCTATATGCGTCATTTATCCAAAGGAACCAAAAATGAGCTTCAGTTTTGGCACTAAAACTCCCCCGATCGCGCTCTCCGGCGAGGTTGCGGTTTCCGGGCTCGGCAAGAGCTACGGCGCTAGCCGAGTGTTGTCGGATGTGAACCTGGTTATGAGCGAGGGCGAGGTGGTCTCGGTCATTGGACCATCGGGAGCGGGCAAGAGCACCTTCCTGCGCTGCCTGAACTACTTGGAGACACCGACGGAGGGCACGATCGAAATCGGTGGCGCCAGGGTTGTTGCCGGTGGGAAACTGCCGGACAAATCCAGCCTCGACCACCTCCGGCGGGTCACTGGGATGGTTTTCCAAAGCTTCAACCTCTTTCCGCACCTGACCGTGATGGAGAACATCACCCTGCCACAGCGCAAAGTGCTCGGCGCAAGCAAGGAGCAAGCACAGGAGACCGCCAACAGATTGCTCAAGCACGTGGGGCTTCCTGACAAGGCGAACGCGTATCCTGCCCGGCTCTCGGGGGGCCAGCAGCAGCGCATCGCCATTGCCCGTGCGCTGGCGCTCTCCCCGAAGGTCATGCTTTTCGACGAGCCGACGTCAGCCCTGGACCCCGAAATTGGCCTTGAGGTCCTCGCGGTTATGCGCGACCTCGCAGACGAGGGCATGACCATGCTCGTGGTCACCCATGAAATGCACTTCGCACGTGACGTCTCAGACCGCATTATGGTCATGGGCAACGGAGGCGTGCTGGAGATCGGCCCCAGCAAGCAGGTGATGTCGGACCCGCAAAACGAACGAACCCGGCAGTTCCTCAAAGCCGTGCTGGACAGGTGATAGTGCCCATGATTACAGAACTCCTGCCCGCAATTGCCAGGGGCGTCGGACTGACGCTGTACGTCACGGGAGCCTCCCTCGCTATCGGAGGCGTCATTGGCCTGATCCTTGTCGGGGCCGCCCGCTCACCGTTCGCCATCGTCCGGGGTATCGCCACCCTGTACATCAACGTGGTCCGGGTCATCCCGCCCATCACGTGGCTGTTCCTGATCTACTTCGGCCTTCCACAGTTCGCGCTGCGCCTGTCGACGATCCAGGCCGCCATCATCGGGTTCTCCATCATCGCCTCGGCGTTCATGGCCGAGATCTACCGGTCCGGCCTGCTCAGCATCCCCGACGGGCAACGCGAAGCCGCCCACGCACTCGGGCTGAGCCCCTACACCACCGTCCGGCACATCATCACCCCGCAGGCCTTCCGTGTCGCGCTGCCCGCAATCGCGACGTACGGCATCGGGCTTCTGAAGGACTCCGCCCTGGCATCCACCATCGGGGTGCGTGAGATCACCTACTACGCCCAGCAAAGCGCGAAGCAAACGCATGAGGGGCTGCTCTCCTTCATCGTTGCCGGCGCGCTTTACATCGTGATTAGCCTCGTCGTCGCGCTCGTCTCGCGGCAGGTCGACCTCGGACTGCGCAAGAAGATCGGAGTGGCGTGATGGACATGCTCACCCAATGGCTCGGCTGGTTGCCCAGCCTCGCCCCCGGGCTTCTGATCAGCCTCCAACTGACCGGGCTCTCCCTGCTCTTCGGCTTTCCCCTCGGCCTGCTGTTCGCCGTGATGGCAGCGGCGAAACTCGCACCGCTGCAATGGATTTCGTTCCTGTTCGTGGAGGTCGGGCGAGGGCTGCCGGCCCTGGTACTGCTGTACCTGCTGTATTTCAGCCTCCCCGATGCCGGCATCACCCTGACATCCCTGACCACAGCGATCATCGCTTTGACCTGGAACACCGGCGCATACGCCTCGGAATACTTCCGCGCCGGGATCGCCTCAGTCCCACTGGGGCAGAAGGAAGCAGCACTCACCTCCGGGCTCCGTGGCTGGACAGGATTCCGGCTCATCATCCTGCCGCAGGCACTGCGGATCTCCACCCCGCCCTTGGCCGGGCTCGCCGTTCTTGTCTTCCAGGGCAGCGCACTCGCCTTCGTGATCGCCGTGCCCGAACTGATGTCCAAGGGCTTCGAAATCGCCTCCATCACCTTCGAATACCTCAGCGTCTACCTGCTCACCGCAGTGATCTACGGATCCATCACTCTCCTCTTCCTGGGCTTTGTCCGGCTGCTGGAGCGTCGCCTCGGCCGCCACCTGCAACGCAACTGACCCTCACTCAACCCATCCAGGGCAATCCGCCCCACACCTCAGTAAAGAAAGAAAAACCATGTCACGAACTCCCCGCACCCTCGTGCGCGCGCTGTCCGCCAGCGCCGCCGCCGGCATGCTCGCCATATCCCTCACCGCCTGCGGCGGCAACGACAGCGCCGGCAGCGCCTCCGACTGCACACCGGCACACGCCGACCTCAAAACCATCACCGAAGGCGAGCTCACCGTCGCCAGCTACGACTATGCACCCGCCACCATCCTGGACGGCGATAACGTCACCGGCATGGAAGGTGACCTGATCAATGAAATCGCCAAACTCGAATGCCTCAAGGTCACCGTGAGCACCTCGGGCGGAGCGGGAGCGGTCATCCCCTCAGTGCAGTCAAAGCGCGTTGACATCGGCTCGGGGAACTGGCTGCGGACTAAGGAACGGACCAAGATCGTCTACCTGAGCACCCCACTCTGGAGCGATCCGCAGGCGATCGTCTCAAAGACTGGCCTGACCAGCGACGACCTTGAGGGCAAAGTGATCGGCTCCGTCGCAGGCAACCTCTGGAACGACAGCATGTCGAAGTGGCTCGGAGATAAGTTCAAGATCTACCAGGACGACGAATCCATCTACGGAGACCTCAAGGCCGGCCGCATCGATGCCCTCGTGGCATCCTCCGCGTCCGCCAACTACCGCTTCAAGTCCGCCCCCATCGAAGGCGCCACGGTGGTCGATGTAAAGCCGAACGCCAATGTCCCCCAGTTCGCTGCGGTGGGCCAGGTCATGTTGCCGTCCAGCCTCGACAACGACGCCCTTGGCAAGGCACTGGACGAGGACATCAAGAAGCTCCGTGAAGACGGCACCATCAAGAAGCTCCTTGAAAAGTACGGGATCGACCCCTCCGTCGGCGAGCCGGGCGCACCCAGCGAGCTCTGAGCGCAGCATTCTTCCACCGCCAGGGCGACGCCGGATACCCGTCCGGCGTCGCCCTGGCAGTGGCCGGCGAAGCCACAGCCTAAGTTGTCAAAGCAAGCAAAGGAGCATGCACATGAGCGGGACCATTGTTGTAGGGGTTGACGGCAGCGCGACGGCCAGAAAAGCAGCGGAGGCCGCCAGGGACCTGGCCACCGCACTTGGCGCGACCCTCCACGTTGTTTCAGCCTTCGACGCAGACCGTTCGGACGTGCTCAGCAGCGGCCGCGACAAATGGCTGGTATCGGGTGCTGACAAGGCCGAACACGTCGCAAGGACCGTGGCGGACACCTTGGGCGGGGACATCAACATCACCTACTCTGCAGCTGCCGGCAGACCGGCGGATGCCCTTATCAGGGAAGCCATCCGCAAGGAGGCCCGCGTCATCGTGGTGGGCAACCGCAGAATGCGGGGCATCGGACGGGTTTTGGGCAGCGTGGCCAACAGCGTGGCGCACAGTGCGCCCTGTGATGTCTACATCGCCAACACGTACGACGCAGACTAACTACATTTCAAGGAGCCACAGTGCATGACGTGATAATTGTCGGAGGCGGCGCCGCAGGACTTGGAACTGCCTACTATCTGCGGGACACGGGCCTGAACGTGCTGATCCTGGAGTCCGGCCAGGACATCGGCGGCCGGTCGCACACGGTTCAACTGGCGGGAACGTCGGCCAATTCCGGTGCAATGTTCGTGTACAAGGGGACGAAATCCGAAGAGCTGGTACACGAACTGGGCATCGAGACTGTGCCCTTCCTGCCCAAAACGTACGGCATCCATGTCAACGGCAAGACCGTGGTGGCCGAAACCAACGAGGACGTGGTGTCTGGACTCAATCTCACAGAGTCCGAAAAGACGGAGCTGACCAAGTTCATTGACACTTCCCTCACGGAGTATCTGGACTACGTCAATGACCGGACTTCCGCGGTGGGGCTAGACAAACTTTCGGGCGAGACAGTAGCTGACCGGATCGCCGACCTGCAGCCGGCAGTCCGGGAGATCATTTCCACCGCCATCCGTGGAGGCGCCGTGGGCGATCCGGCCAATCTCTCGGCCAAGTATGCGTTTCGTTATTTCGCCAGCTATCTCGCGCGGGAAAAGAACAACCGCCTGTTCGCGCTGAAAGGGATGCAGGCCATTCCGCGTGCCATCCTCGAACGCCTGCCCGAACACACCGTCCGCTGCAACAGCCGGGTAACAGACATAGCCCTGCTCGAGGAAGAGGGTGTTTACAAGGTCACCGTTACAGGCCAATCCGGCGAAGAGAAGCTGATGGCAAAACACGTTGTCCTGGCAGTTCCCGCCCCCGTGGTGCCGGACGTCGTCAGGAACCTCCCGGAGTGGAAGAAGTCTGCGCTTAATAAGGTGGCCAGCCCCGGCAGCACCACGCTGAACATTGTTGCCGATATAGCAGGGCTCCCGGAGGTCAAGGACTGGGCCTTCATCGTTACCGTCGGTATGCCCTTCGACGCCATCATCAACCCTGTCCCGGGCGGTACGGACAAGACCTCTAGCGCGGATATTGTTCAGCTGACTTGCTATGGCAATTCCTCGGGCTACCTGCCGGGATTCGCCGACGACGAGCAGCGAATCGCGCAGTGGATGGAGGACGTGTACACGGTGGCACCCATGCTGCGCGGCCGCGTCCTCGCTGTACACGCCCAAACCTGGCAACACTGCTTCGCCTTACTCAGCCCCGAGCGGGCACAAGCCCTTCCGGAGCTGCAACGCTCCGTGGGAGCCCTGCACTTTGCCGGTGACTACACCTCGGAAACCGCGGGGACACACGGGGCATACTCAGAAGCGCAACGCGTCGCATCCCTGATACGTGTTGCCGTGGAGTCTGCCAACTAGTTGCACCAATCCGGGAGTTGGCTAGTTGGCTGCCCCAGCCAGTAACTGGCTGGGGCACACGCCAACCTGACGTCAGCCTACCAATCAAATAGCGTCACGATAGGGTCCGGGAGGCGTTTCTACACGCTCCCATGGCGAAGAGTCTTAGACTCCACCTGGACACATGGTCGCGCGCGGCAAGGCGTACACTGGCAGGCCGCCGTATAGTCCCGGCACATCGGGTGCCATCGGGCCGGGTTAGGGCCGGTTCTTCCTCGACTCACCTGGGCTCACGGCTGCGCTGACCGCTCCCGGCCAGCAAGTTGCCCCGCCCCCCGCTCATCGAGTGCTGGCATTCCAAAATGGTCGCGATCCAGTACGGCCGTGCCCGGCTGGCCTTAACGATGAAACTCCCCCAGCCCGGCGAACCGACGCCGCACCCGACAGGGGCCAGATTACAACCGTCCAAGTACTGTCGCTGCAACCATGCTGGGACGCCTATCGCCGTAAAGTCGCGCGCGTGTCCACAATTCCTTGGAGGCTTGTACACACGCAAAGCCGCAAACGCCCCTGACCTGCGACAACACCTGCAAGTAGGCGGGGCGCAGTCCCACACACCCTAACTCCGGCGTTGTTCCGGGGCTTTGTTAGCTGTGCCGCAGCGGCTGCGTGCCCGGGCCGCTGGCTTCAGGAGCCACCAACCGACAGAGCATCCCAAGCATCTAAGCGGGCGGTCATATCGGCGCCGTGTTCCGCCCCCATGGGGAGGAACACGGCAAACACCACTCCGAAGGTGCCCGGCATGCACGATCTCCCAACCACAGGCAGACGAACTCTTCAGCCGGAGTTAGAGTCAGCGACGGCACGATTGCCCCCACCCCAGCACACTCCCCCGCACCCGGGATCCCCGCAGGTCATGTACCCCAGGAGGGCCGGACGCATGAACTGCTATCAGCAACAAAGTCTGCCGAAAGGATCACGATGCGAACCGGACAGCTGCCCGCCAACCGGGTGTGGACAGTGTCAACACCCCCTTTGGCCGGACAAACAGGCGTTGCGCGCACTCAACTGGTCGCAGGGAGCAGCAATACGCGGGCAAAGCCAGGACGACAAACTGACCTTGGTCATGTCGTTAGCACAAGCCTTAGCCATGAATGAGTGATGGCCTACCACGGCCATCAGAACAAGCCAGAGAAGAGGACGAATAACCCCGGAATTCCAGCAGGCGGAGGGCCCACCAGCCAGGTCCCTGACCCCGCCACCCACACAACTTCACAGGCCACCGCGGCGCCAGGCACAGACCGCGGCAATGTCAGAGGGACCCGCGGAGGGTCAATGTCAACACATTAAAAGCAAAAACCCCTCTGACGAGGGGTTATGCGTGCCCGAGGTGGGACTCGAACCCACACACCTTTCGATACCGCATTTTGAGTGCGGCGCGTCTGCCAATTCCGCCACTCGGGCGCGGAATACATGAAGCAACAGGGTACGCCCACAGCTGATTGTGAGCAACGCGATCACTTCACGTACGCGGAATTACTCTACATGCAGATAGGCTGAATTCCAGAATCGCGCCGCCGACGCCGCAAACGACCATGCAGATCAAAGTACGGCCGCGGGCGCACCTAAGATGGTGATGTTCCCGCCGTACCTTTCCAAGGAGATCCCGTGACTGAACAGACGGAGTCAAACCCCACGTCCCAGCCGGCGCGCCGCGTCATTGTGGCTGAAGATGAAACCCTCATCCGCCTCGACATCATCGAGATCCTGCGCGGTGAGGGCTATGAGGTTGTAGGCGAGGCGGACAACGGCGAGAAGGCCGTACAGCTCGCAGAGGAACTGAAGCCGGACCTCGTCCTGATGGACGTAAAGATGCCGGTGATGGACGGCATCTCGGCAGCCGAGAAGATCGTCAAGGCCCGCATCGCCCCTGTTGTGCTGCTGACCGCGTTCAGCCAGAAGGAACTCGTGGAGCGGGCCCGCGACGCCGGCGCCATGGCCTACGTGGTCAAGCCCTTCACCCCTGCTGACCTCATCCCGGCACTGGAGATCGCACTCTCCCGCCACGAGGAGATCAAGGCCCTCGAAAGTGAGGTCTCTGACCTCCAGGAGCAGTTCGCCACCCGCAAGCTCGTAGAGCGCGCCAAGAGCCTTCTGACCACAAAGATGGGCCTCACCGAGCCCGAGGCCTTCCGCTGGATCCAGAAGACGTCCATGGACCGCCGCCTCAGCATGCGCGAGGTTGCCGAGACCATCATTAATCAGGTCAACTAGCACCTAGCCACGAAAGAGGACCCCGGCCGAATCGGCTGGGGTCCTTTTTAGTTGGGAGCAGGCAGAAAACGCAAAAAAGGAGGATCCCCGCCGGCCGGCGAGGATCCTCCCCTTTTGTTCTACCTAGAAGCCTAGGACTTCTTCTTCTTTTCCGGCCACGGGCCGAGCTTTTCCTTGTTCCCGGCTGCCTCGCCCGGGCCAGTGGTGTCGGCGAGGTCGCCCACCTTGTGGACCTTCAGCGAGTTGGTGGAGCCAGCCTTTCCGGGAGGGGAACCGGCAGCGATGACCACGAGGTCGCCGTCGTCCACCAGGTCCATTTCCAGCAGGCTGCGGTCAACCTGGGCGGTCATCTCATCGGTGTGGCCCACCATGGGGACCAGAACCGGCTGGATGCCCCAGGTCAGCGCCAGCTGGTTCCACACGTGCTCCACCGGGGTGAACGCGAAGACCGGCTTGATGGGACGCAGGCGGGACAGGCGGCGTGCGGAATCGCCGGACTGGGTGAAAGTACAGATGTACTTCGCTTCAAGCTGGTCGGCGATCTCGACGGCGGCACGGGTGATGGCGCCGCCACGGGTCTTGGGCTTGGTGCCCAGCGGGGGGACGCGCTCAAGGCCGTGGACCTCGGTGGATTCGATGATCCGGGCCATAACCTTGACGGTTTCGATCGGGTACTTGCCCACGCTGGTCTCGCCGGAAAGCATCACGGCGTCTGCACCGTCGAGCACGGCGTTGGCGCAGTCAGAGGCCTCTGCACGGGTGGGGCGCGGGTTGTCGATCATGGATTCGAGAACCTGCGTCGCCACGATGACCGGCTTGGCCCAGCGGCGGGCCAGCTCGATGGCACGCTTCTGCACGATCGGCACTTCCTCAAGGGGAAGCTCCACGCCGAGGTCGCCTCGGGCCACCATGATCGCGTCGAACGCGTCGATGATCTCGTGGAGCTGGTCCACGGCCTGCGGCTTTTCGATCTTGGCGATGACCGGCACACGGCGGCCCTCTTCGTCCATGATCTCGTGCACGCG
Organism: Arthrobacter sp. R4; assembly: GCF_051365025.1. NCBI lineage: Bacteria > Bacillati > Actinomycetota > Actinomycetes > Micrococcales > Micrococcaceae > Arthrobacter > Arthrobacter sp. R4. Next base: position 207,843 of record NZ_JBLWIJ010000022.1, on the reverse strand, counting down.
GACGATGTCGGACGCGTCGCGGACGAACGAGAGGGCAACCAGGTCGACACCGCGGCGCATGGCCCAGCGGAGGTCGTCCTCGTCCTTTTCACTCAACGCCGGAACGTTGACGGCGACGCCGGGCAGGTTGATGCCCTTGTTGTTGGACACCATGCCGCCCACGGTCACGGTGGCGACGACCTTGACGTCGTCGACCTCAATGGCGCGCAGCGCTACCTTGCCGTCGTCGATCAGCAGGGCATCGCCCACGTTGACGTCTTCGGTGAGGCTCTTCAGCGTGGTGGAGCAGATGTCCTTCGTGCCCGGAACATCTTCAGTGGTGATAGTGAAGGTGTCACCCTCGGAGAGGGCGTGCGGACCGTCCACAAAGCGGCCGAGGCGGATCTTCGGACCCTGCAGGTCGGCCATGATGGCCACCGGCTTGCTCAGGTCGGCCGCTGCCTTGCGGACGTTCTCATAGGTGTTGTCATGCACGGAGTAATCGCCGTGGCTCATGTTCATCCGGGCTACGTCAACGCCGGCTTCGAGTACCGCAAGGGTGTTCTCGTAGCTTGCGATGGCCGGGCCGAAGGTGGCCACAATTTTTGCGCGTCTCATATACCTACCCTAGTAGTTTGCTGCATGGATTAAGTTGTTGCGGAGGTGAACCCGTGGCGAACTGAACGGGTGTCAGAGAACCGCGATAGCACGGTCCGTCGGAGCCACCGGAGCGGGCAGGATGGTGCTGCCCATGAGAAACTTGTCCACGGCGGCGGCACAGGCCCGGCCCTCGGCGATGGCCCACACAATGAGCGACTGCCCACGGCCGGCGTCTCCGGCCACGAAGATGCCCTCGGTGTTGGTCATGTAGTAACCGTCGCGGGACACGTTTCCGCGACCGTCGAATTCAGCGTTGACCTGCTCGCTGATTCCTGCCGGCTCGGCGCCGGTGAAGCCCAGGGAAAGGAACACCAGGTCCGCCGGGATGATCCGTTCGGTGCCGGCCTTGGGCAGCCGCTTCCCGTCAACGAATTCAGTTTCGGCGACCTTGACGCCGGTGAGCTTGCCGTTTTCACCCACAAACTCCACGGTGGAGGCGAGATACGTGCGTTCGCCACCTTCCTCATGGGCGCTGGCCATTTCGAACAATGTGGGGAAGGTCGGCCAGGGCTGGTGTCCGGCACGTTCCGACGGCGGCTGCTTGCCAATTGCGAGGGTGGTCACCGACGCTGCGCCATGCCGGTGCGCCGTGCCCAGGCAGTCAGCACCGGTATCGCCGCCGCCCAGGATCACCACGTGCTTGCCCTTGGCATGGATCTGGTTCTCGATGGTCTCCCCCGCCACCACGCGGTTGGCCGGCACGAGGTAGTCCATGGCGTAGTGCACGCCGTCGAGGTCGCGGCCCGGGATGGGCAGGTTCCGCGGCACGGTGGCTCCGGTGGCAATGACGACGGCGTCGTAACGGCGGCGAAGCTGCTCCCACGTGACGTCGGAGCCCACGGCGACGCCGGTGCGGAAGCGGGTGCCTTCTGCCTTCATCTGCTCGATGCGGCGGTCAACCTGCTCCTTCTCCATCTTGAAGTCAGGAATGCCATACCGGAGGAGCCCGCCAATCTTGTCGTCGCGCTCATACACCGCGACAGTGTGCCCCACCCGGGTCAGCTGCTGTGCCACAGCAAGGCCGGCTGGGCCGGAGCCGACGACGGCAACGGTCTTTCCCGTCAGGCGCGTCGGGGGCAGCGGGTTGACCCAGCCGTTTTCGAACGCTTCGTCGATGATGGACACTTCAACCTGCTTGATGGTCACCGCAGGCTGGTTGATCCCCAGCACGCAGGACGCCTCACAGGGTGCCGGGCAGAGCCGGCCGGTCCACTCGGGGAAATTATTCGTGGCGTGGAGGCGCTCAATCGCTTCTTCGCCCTTATCCCGCCAGGTGAGGTCGTTCCACTCGGGAATCAGGTTGCCCAGCGGGCAGCCCTGGTGGCAGAACGGAACGCCGCAGTCCATGCAACGGCCGGCCTGTGCCTTCAGGACACCCTTTTCCTGGGCCTCATAGACTTCCTTCCAGTCCATGATGCGGACCGGAACCGGACGTCGCGGCTGGGTTTCACGCTGGCGTACTTTCAGAAATCCGCGTGGATCAGCCACCGGTCACCTCCAGGATTCGAGACCATACTTCTTCGCCATCGGGGTCAAGGCCCTCTTCGATGGCGTCGAGACGGGTTTGCAGGACTGCCGCGTAGTCGCGCGGCAAGACTTTGGTAATGCGGGCAGCGGTGTCGTCGAAGTTCTCGAGCAGCCGCTGGGCGTGCAGCGACTCCGTCTCCTCGACGTGCTTGACCAGCAGGCCGTGGACGATGTCGCGGTCCTCGGCGTCGAGCTCCATGAGCTGGAGTTCGCCGGACTGCAGGGCATCCTTGTTCACGCGGGTGGTCTGCAGGTCCAGCACGTAGGCCGTGCCACCGGACATGCCGGCGCCGAAGTTGCGGCCCGTGCGGCCGATGATCAGCGTCTGGCCGCCGGTCATGTACTCGCAGCCGTGGTCGCCGATGCCTTCAACGACGGCAGTGGCGCCGGAGTTGCGGACCAGGAAGCGTTCGCCCACCTGGCCGCGCAGGAACAGCTCACCGCTGGTGGCGCCGTAGCCGATCACGTTGCCGGCAATGACGTTGCTTTCGGCCTTGAACACGTTGGTGCGGTCCGGGCGGACGATGATCCGTCCACCGGACAGGCCCTTGCCCACGTAGTCGTTCGAATCGCCGAACAGGCGCAGCGTGATGCCGGCGGGCAGGAAGGCGCCCAGCGACTGTCCCGCAGTTCCGGTCAGCGTGATGTCGATCGTGTCAGTGGCCAGCAGGTCGGTGCTGAACGTCTTGGTCACAACGTGGCCCAGCATGGTGCCCACCGAGCGGTCGGTGTTGATGACGTCCACGGCGATCTTCACCGGGCTGCGGTCGGTCAACGCCTCGGTGGCCATCGTGATCAGTCGCTGGTCGAAGTGCTTGTCCAGCTCGTGGTTCTGCGAGGTCAGGTTGCGCAGGGGTGCGTCGTCGTCGAACTCGAGTCCGTGCAGGATCGGGTCCAGGTCCAGGCCGTCGGCCTTCCAGTGGTTGATCGCCTCACGGGCGTCCAGCACCTCGGCGTGGCCGATCGCCTCCTCGATGCTCCGGAAACCAAGCTCCGCGAGGATTTCGCGGACTTCCTCAGCCAGGAACTCGAAGAAGTTGACCACGAACTCGGGCTTGCCGGTGAACCGGGCACGGAGCTCGGGGTTCTGCGTGGCAACACCCACAGGGCAGGTGTCCAGGTGGCAGACACGCATCATGATGCAGCCTTCCACCACCAGCGGTGCCGTGGCGAAGCCGAATTCCTCGCCACCAAGCAGGGCGGCGATAACAACGTCGCGGCCGGTCTTGAGCTGGCCATCCACCTGAACCACCACGCGGTCGCGCAGGCCGTTGAGCATCAGGGTCTGCTGTGTCTCTGCGAGACCCAGCTCCCACGGCACACCCGCATGCTTCAGCGAGTTCAGCGGGGACGCACCCGTGCCGCCGTCATGGCCTGAGACGAGTACGACGTCGGCCTTGGCTTTGGTGACACCGGCGGCTACCGTGCCGATCCCCACTTCGGAGACGAGCTTGACGTGCACGCGGGCCGAGGGGTTGGCGCGCTTCGCATCGTAGATGAGCTGCGCGAGGTCCTCGATGGAGTAGATGTCGTGGTGCGGAGGCGGGGAAATGAGTCCGACGCCGGGAGTCGAGTGGCGCGTCCGGGCAACCCAGGGGTACACCTTCTGCGCCATCAGCTGGCCGCCTTCGCCGGGCTTGGCACCCTGCGCCATCTTGATCTGAATGTCGTCGGCATTGCTCAGGTAAAGGCTGGTAACCCCGAACCGGCCCGATGCGATCTGCTTGACGGCAGAGCGGCGCTTCGGGTCCAGCAGACGGTCAACGTCCTCGCCGCCTTCACCGGTGTTGGACTTGCCGCCCAGCTGGTTCATGGCAATCGCAAGGGTCTCGTGGGCTTCCTTGGAGATGGACCCGTAGCTCATGGCGCCAGTGGAGAAGCGCTTGACGATGCTGGACACCGGCTCGACCTCTTCCAACGGCACGGCGGGACGGTCGTTCTTGAACTTGAGGAGCCCACGGAGGGTCATCAGGTTCTCGGACTGGTCATCCACGCCCTTGGTGTAGGCCTTGAAGATGTCGTACCGGCGCTCACGCGTGGCGTGCTGCAGCCGGAAGACCGTCTCCGGGTTGAACAGGTGCGGCTCGCCATCGCGGCGCCACTGGTATTCGCCGCCACCCAACAGGGGGCGGTGCGGCTGCTCGATGCCGCCTTCGGGGTAGGCCATCTGGTGCCGCGCGGAAACTTCTGCGGCGATGACGTCCAGGCCCACGCCGCCCAGCTGGGAGTGCGTGCCGGCGAAGAATTCGTCCACCAGCTCCTGTCCGAGGCCCAGGGCTTCGAACGTCTGGGCGCCGGTGTAGGAGGCCACGGTGGAGATGCCCATCTTGGACATGATCTTCAGGACGCCCTTGCCGAGGCCCTTGATCAGGTTGTAGACGCCGTCCTGCGGCGTGACCCCAACAACATCCCCGGAGGTGATCAGCTGCTCCACGGATTCCATGGCCAGGTACGGGTTCACGGCGGACGCGCCGTAACCAATCAGGACAGCCACGTGGTGTGTCTCGCGGACGTCGCCGGCCTCGACCACCAGGGCGGTCTTGGTGCGGTTGGCGCTGCGCAGCAGGTGGTGGTGCACGGCACTGACCAGCAGCAACGAAGGAATCGGGGCCCACTGCGCGTTCGAGTCACGGTCGGACAGCACAACGTACTGGACGCCGCGGTTGATCGCACCGGACACCTGCTCGCAGATCTCGGTGAGCCGGGCACGCAGGGCGTTCTCGCCGCCCTCGGGGCGGTAAAGGCCACGGACCTTCATGGCCACGCGGTCGCCGTCGGGCGTTTCGATGTTGGCGATCTTGGCGAGCTGGTCGTTGTTGATCACCGGGAACGGCAAGGAAACCTGCGGCTGGCGGACCTGCTTGGTATCCAGCAGGTTGCCGTTCGGGCCGATGGCACACGTCAGCGACGTGACCAGCTCTTCACGGATGGCATCCAGAGGCGGGTTGGTGACCTGCGCGAAGGACTGCACAAAGTAGTCGAACAGCAGGCGGGGGCGTTTGGACAGTACAGCCACGGGCGTATCGGAGCCCATGGCGCCCAGGGGCTCGGCACCAGTACGGGCCATCGGGCCGAGCAGGATCTTGAGCTCTTCAGTGGTGTAGCCGAAGGTCCGCTGGCGGATGTTCACCGACGCGGCTGTGTGGACCACATGCTCGCGCTCGGGGAGGTCGTTGAGGTCGATCAGGTTGTCCTTGACCCACTCGGCCCAGGGGTTGGCCGCAGCCACCTCTGCCTTGACCTCTTCGTCGTCGATGATCCGGCCGGCGTCGGTGTCCACCAGGAACATCTTGCCCGGCGAAACACGGCCCTTCTTGACCACCTTGGAGGCTTCGACGTCGATCACGCCGACCTCCGAGGCGAAGACAATCAGGCCATCTTCGGTGATCCAGTAGCGTCCCGGGCGCAGGCCGTTACGGTCCAGGGTGGCGCCTACCAGGTTGCCGTCGGTGAAGGACACGGCGGCCGGGCCGTCCCACGGTTCCATGAGCAGGGAGTGGTACTCGTAGAACGCACGCCGTGCCGGATCCATCGTGGCGTGGTTTTCCCAGGCCTCGGGGATCATCATCATGATCGAGTGCGTGATGGGGCGGCCGGAGAGCCACAGCAGTTCGGCTACTTCGTCGAAGGACGCGGAGTCGGATGCACCGGGAGTGCAGATCGGGTACAGCTCTTCGGGCGAATCCCCCAGCAGCGGGTTGGCGAGCTGGGACTGGCGGGCGCGCATCCAGTTCCGGTTGCCCTTGACGGTGTTGATTTCACCGTTGTGGGCGATGGTACGGAACGGCTGGGCAAGCGGCCAGGACGGGAACGTGTTGGTGGAGAAGCGTGAGTGGACGATCGCCAGCTTGGTCTTGAACCGCTTGTCCGAGAGGTCCGGGTAGAACGGCTCCAACTGGGCGGTGGTGAGCATGCCCTTGTAGACGATGGTCCGGGAGGACAGCGACGGGAAGTACACGCCGTACTTGTTCTGGGCGCGCTTGCGGATCCGCCAGGCGCGGGAATCCAGCTCGTTGCGGTCCAGCTCCTCGCCGGTAGCCGAGGCCAGGAAGGGCTGCGAGAAGTAGGGCATGCAGGCACGCGCCATGGCACCGACGAGGTCAGCGACGATGGGGACCTCACGCCATCCCAGCACAGTCAGGCCTTCATCGGCGGCGAGGCCCTCGATGCCTGCCTTGGCGGCATCGGCTTCGCGCTGCTCAGCAGGCAGGAAGGCGGTACCGGCCACGTACTGGCCGGGCGCGGGAAGTTCGAATTCAGTGACGGCACGGAAGAACTCGTCGGGGATCTGCATCAGCAGTCCTGCGCCATCCCCGGTGCCCTCGTCGGCGCCCACTGCACCGCGGTGCTCGAGGTTGCGCAGGGCGGTCAGGGCGGCGTCGACAATATCGTAGCCGGGCTCGCCGCGCAGGGTGGCGATGATCGCAAGACCGCAGGCGTCCTTCTCCTGCTCCGGGTTGTACAGGCCACGGGCCTCCGGCAGGGCCGCGAAGCGCTTGAACGGCGACATGGCAGCCTCAGGCTGGTCCGGTTCGGACCAGCTGGGAGTGTGAAGAGTTTGGCTCATGGGAGACGTCCTTCCTCCTGATCGTGCGTATGGAAGGGACACCGTTGGCCCCACTCGTCGGCGCCTGAAGTGATGGGCACAACAAAGTGTTAGTTATTGGAAATTGTAGGTCAGCACGACCTGCTGAACTAACAGTTACGCAGGCCCCCGACCCGGGCTTGACCGGCCAGCAGCTCTATGCTGGTCCGGGCTGTCCCGCTGCCACGACGCTGTGGTTGTTGGGCGCTGCGAGCGGTGGCTCTGCGACCCTGCTTGCCGGCTTGCTACTTGGTACTGCCAGCTTCCGGCGCGGTTCCTGTGGCTTTGCTGCCTGAGGTTCCGGCTGCCGGCGAATCCGTGACGGAATGCCTGCCTGCCGAAGTCTCCTGCTCCTCTTCCCCTGGGGTGGAAGGGCGCACGGAACCGCTTTGGTTATCAGGGAGATTATCACGCGATTCACTATCTGAGACAACAGGGTCCGTATCACGGACCGCTTCGCCGCCTTCTTCCGGCCCTTCGTTTCTAGGTTCACGGCCTTCCAGGTAAACGCTGTCCGGCACGGGTTTGCCCTTCATTCCCAAGAGAACGAAGACCACCAGCGCCACCACGAAGACCAGGATGCTGGTCCAGACATTCAGGCGCGCCGTGATGCCGAAGAGGTTGATCCGCTCAGCGTCATCAATCCGCATGGCTTCAATCCAGACCCGGCCCAGGGTGTAGTACATGGCGTAGGCCCAGAAGAGCCGGCCGCGGCGGAAGTGGAACTTTCGGTCCAGGGCCAGGAGGATCAGCACGCCCGCGATGTTCCACAGCGACTCGTACAGGAACGTCGGGTGGAACAGGGTCTCGGCAGCCATCCCGGCAGGGAAGTTGGCGTTATCCGCATCGACCTGCAGGCCCCACGGCAGCGTGGTAGGCCCACCGAAGAGTTCCTGGTTGAAGTAGTTTCCCCAGCGGCCAATGGCCTGGGCCAGCAGCAGCCCTGGAGCTGCTGCGTCCAGGAACGCCGTGAGCTTCACGCCCGACCGGCGGCAGCCGATCCAGGCGCCCACCGCGCCCAGCACCACTGCGCCCCAGATTCCCAACCCGCCGCGCTGGATCTGCGGGATCAGCCAGAGGTCCCCGGTGCCGTCGAACCCGGGACCAAAGTAGGCATCCGGGGAGGACACCACGTGGTAGAGCCGTCCGCCGATGATGCCAAACGGGATGGCCCAGATGACGATGTCCCAGACGCTGCCCTCCGGCGCTCCCCGCCGCGCCCAGCGGACGGACGTGAGCCACAGGCCCACGATGATGCCCGCCAGGATACACAAGGCATAGGCGTGGATGCGCAACGAGCCCCACGGCAGCGGGATGTCGAAGCCGGACCAGTCCGGACTCGGGATGCTGGCCGGCACCATGGCCGCGGCGTGGAGGAGGGTCTGCATCGGGGCTACTTCCTGGTCAATCCGGTACTGAGGTCTTTGGTCAGCTTCGCAACGGCGTCAACGCCGCCGTCCCTGATGGCGGACACGAGGGCCGTGCCCACGATCACGCCGTCGGCATAGGCGGCAATCTCCGCCACCTGCTCAGCGTTCGAGACTCCCAGGCCAACGCAGACGCGCTCGGCGCCGGCCTCCTTCGCCGCAGCTACAACGCCCTTGGCAGCCGAACTGACCGAGGACCGGGCGCCCGTAACGCCCATGATGGAGACGGCGTACACAAAACCTCGGCTCGCCTCCACCGTGCGCTTCATGCGTTCGGTGGAGGACGACGGCGCTACCAGGAACACCCGGTCCAGGCCGTACTTATCGGATGCTTCCATCCATTCCGCGGCCTCGTCCGGGATGAGGTCGGGCGTGATCAGGCCGGCTCCCCCGGCTTCGGCGAGGCGGCGTGAGAACTCGTCCACGCCCATCCGGACCACGGGATTCCAATACGTCATGACCAGCACGGCGGCGTCCGTCTGGCTGGTGATGCCGGCCACGACGTCGAAGACCTCGCGGACGGCGAATCCGTTGGCCAAGGCTTCCGTGGTGGCAGCCTGGATGACAGGGCCGTCCATGACCGGGTCCGAGTACGGGATGCCGATCTCGATGAGGTCGGCACCGTTCCGGGCCAGGGCGATGCCGGCGGCGATGGTGTCCTCAACGGTGGGGTACCCGGCAGGAAGGTAGCCGATCAGGGCCGCCCGTCCTTCTGCGCGGGCCTTGTCGATGGCGACTGCCGATTTGCTGGTGCTGGTGATGTCCTGAGCGCCGGTCACAGCTGCTCCCCTTCCTTGCCGATGGCGGCCTCTGCGGAGTCCTTGTCCAGCAGGTCGAACCACTCTGCTGCGGTGGCCACATCCTTGTCACCGCGGCCGGACAGGTTCACGATCACGATCTTCTGGGCTGCCTCGCTGGCGGTGCCGGCGTCTGCAGCCAGACGCTGGCCCACCTTGATGGCGCCGGCCAGGGCGTGTGAGGACTCGATGGCGGGGATGATGCCCTCGGTACGGCAGAGAAGGCGGAACGCCTCCATGGCTTCGCTGTCCGTGATGGGCTCGTAACTGACGCGTCCGATGTCGGCAAGGTAGGAGTGCTCCGGGCCAACACCCGGGTAGTCCAGGCCTGCGGAAATGGAGTGGGACTCAATGGTCTGGCCGTCGTCATCCTGCATGAGGTAGGAGCGGGCGCCGTGGAGCACTCCGGGCTTGCCCAGGGTGATGGTGGCCGCGTGCCGTCCGGTTTCGACGCCGTCGCCGCCTGCCTCGAAGCCGTAGATCTTCACGGAGGGGTCGTCGAGGAAGCCGTGGAAGATGCCGATCGCGTTGGAGCCGCCGCCGATGCAGGCGCAGACGGCGTCGGGAAGGCGGCCGGCCTGCTCAATGATCTGGGCCCGGGCTTCCTCGCCGATGACCTCATGGAAGTAGCGGACCATGGCCGGGAACGGGTGCGCTCCGGCGGCCGTACCCAGCAGGTAGTGGGTATTGCCGACGTTGGCAACCCAGTCGCGGAGTGCCTCGTTGATGGCGTCCTTGAGGGTCTGCGAACCGTTGGTCACGGGGATCACAGTGGCGCCGAGGAGTTCCATCCGGGCCACGTTCAGTGCCTGCCGGCGGCAGTCCTCCGCGCCCATGTAGACAACGCATTCCAGGCCGAGCAATGCGGCGGCAGTGGCGCTGGCCACGCCGTGCTGGCCTGCACCGGTCTCGGCGATAACGCGGGTCTTCCCCATGCGCTTGGCCAGGAGGGCCTGGCCAAGGACATTGTTAATCTTGTGCGAGCCGGTGTGGTTCAGATCCTCGCGCTTGAGGAAGATCCGCACTCCCCCGGCGTGCTCGGCGAAGCGCTTGGCCTCGGTCAGGAGCGACGGTCGGCCGGAGTAATTCTTGTTCAGCTCAGCGATCTGGGCGATGAAATCCGGATCAGCCTTGGCTTTTTCGAACGTGTCCTCGAGTTCGTCCAGGGCCGCGATCAGTGACTCGGGCATCCACCGGCCTCCGTAGGAGCCGAAGTAGGGTCCCGGGGCGTGCTTGAGGGAGCCGCCCTGCAGGAATGCATCCACCGAGCCTTCGTCAGAGCCGGCTGTCGGCGCTTCGGCCATCAGTCTCACCATCCTGTTCACTTTTCACTAAATAGTTGTCATGCGGCATCCCATGGCTGCCTGGGCAACCGGGCTGGGATGGGGCCGCCGCTGCTAGGCGCGTGCGGCGATGGCTGCGGCGCCTGCCGCGGTAAATTCGGCGATCCGCTCACGCGGGGTTGAGTCGCTCACCAAGGCTTCGCCCACCAGGATGGCGTTGGCGCCACTGGCGGCGTAATGGGTGACGTCGTCGACGCCACGTACGCCGGATTCGGCGATGACCAGGGCCTCGGCTGGAATCATGCCGGCGAGGGAGGCGAATACGGAACGGTCGACGTCGAGCGTTTTGAGGTTGCGAACGTTCACGCCGATGATGCGCGCCTGTGCCGCTACCGCGCGTTCGATTTCCTCTTCCGTGTGCGTCTCAACCAGCACGTTCATCCCGAGTTCCCGGCTGAGCGCGCTGTATTCCTGGAGCTGGCTGTCCGAAAGTGCCGCGACGATGAGCAGGATCAGGTCCGCGCCGTGGGCACGGGCTTCCCAGATCTGGTACTCGTCGAGGGTGAAGTCCTTCCGCAGCAGTGGAACCTCCACCCGGGCGCGGACGGCGTCCAGATCCGCGAGGGAGCCGTTGAAGCGGCGCTGTTCGGTGAGGACGCTGATGACGGCGGCACCGCCGTCGGCGTACTGCGCAGCGAGCGAAGCCGGATCCACAATCGCGGCCAGGTCGCCTTTGGAGGGGCTGCGGCGCTTGATTTCGGCGATGACCTTCAGCTGGTCCCGACGGGCCGACGGTCCATCGAGGGCCGCCCAGGCGTCACGCGCGGGGGCAGCGGCAGAGGCCAGGTCCTTCAGTTCCGCGAGGGAAACAAGGCGCTTCCTGGCCTCCATATCCTCCCTGACACCGGCGTTGATGTCATCGAGAACAGTCGCCATCAGTGGCCGGAGTTCTTCAGCTTGCTGCCTTCGACGCCGTAGCCTGCCTTGCGCATAACGTAACCCAGGATCAGGCCGAGGACCATGACGGCTGCGCCGGCGATGAAGATCGGGGTGTTTGCGATAACGAAGGCGATGGAGCAGACCAGCGCGCCGACCAGCATCACGATCACGCAGGTCCAGGCTGCCGGGCTGTTGCCGTGGCCGAGTTCCTGGCTGTGGTCAACGCCGTGGTGGACAGCGGATTCCGTGGCGGACTTGGACGCGGACGCGGGTGCTTTGCTCATGTGAATCTCCTCAGGATCAATACTGCTTACATTCTGCCATTTTTTGGCCGGGACCCCGTTATCGGGTGCCCTCAGGTGGGGTCGTCGCCGCGTGAAAGCCGGTCCCAGCTGTCGATCTCGTCCACCGGCCCTGCGGCGGCTGCCCCGCTGCCCGTGGCCCGCACGTCGTATTTTGTGCGTGCCTTCCAGTGCCGGCCCGCCGGGACGATCATCAGTGCGACCAGCGCCAGCAGGATACCGACGACGACGGCGATCGCCGGAAATGCAGTCACGCTCACTTCGGCGCTGCTTCCGGTAACGCCGGTAGCGGCGGCGATGGAGCCCTGCGCCGCGGCCAGCGGGTCAGCCAGCACGGTGGCTGCCGCCCCGACGATGCCGGCGGAGGCCAGCACGATGATCGCCGTGATGATCCACCGCGCGATCCGTCCGGCGATGGCCGCAGCCAGGCCTCCGGCAAGGGCAACAAGTGCCAGGGCTGTGACTGCGGTGGCGGCCTTGCTCCCCTGCACCTGCAGGGCCGCCTGGGCACCGCCGGCCTGGCCTACCTGGTCCGGGTCCAGGGTGACCGAGATCCACGTCTGCGTTGTGGTGCCGAACACCGCCAGGGCCAGTACTGCGACCAGCAGCACCAGCGTGGACTTCCGGGCCCAGGCCGGAGTTCCTGCGGCTTGGGAGGGGTTGCCGGCGGCGACGTCCGGAACCGGCATCAGGCGCCCGCCTGCGTGGTAGGTCCGGCGTCGGGAATGGTCTCGGCTGAAATGTTGTGCAGGGAACCGGCAGTGTGGACTGCCCGGAGCGGGGCCGCGGCCTTGTTCACCGTTTCCAGCGCTTCGGTGGGGTTGACGGAGTCCGCCACAATGCCACCGCCCGCCTGGACGTAGGCACGTCCTTCGCGGAGCAGCGCCGAGCGGATGGCGATGGCCATGTCCATGTCACCGGCGAAGTCCAGGTAGCCCACCACGCCGCCATAGATGCCGCGCCGGTGGGGTTCCAGTTCGTCGAGCAGGCGCAGTGCCCGCGGTTTCGGGGCGCCGGACAGGGTGCCTGCCGGGAAGGTGGCTTTCAGGACGTCGTAGGCCTTGGCTTTCGGCGACAGCTTGCCCACTACGGTGGAGACCAGGTGCATGATGTGGCTGAACCGTTCCACTTCCATGAACTGGGTGACGTCCACGGTCCCGGCGACGCAGACCTTGGAGAGGTCGTTGCGGGACAGGTCCACCAGCATCAGGTGCTCGGCGCGTTCCTTCTGGTCGGCGAGAAGTTCCTCGGCCAGCGCCTTGTCCCCCTCGACTGTCTTGCCGCGGGGGCGTGAGCCGGCGATCGGGTGCGTGATGACTTCTTCGCCGGTCACGGTCACCAGCGCCTCTGGTGAGGAACCAACGATCGAGTACTCGCGGCCGTCGGCGTCCTCGAGGCTGAAGATGTACATGTACGGGCTCGGGTTGGTGTTGCGGAGCACCCGGTAGACGTCCAGGGGCGAGGCGCCGCACTCCATCTCGAAGCGGCGGGAGATCACCACCTGGAAGACTTCGCCGTCGACGATCGCTTCCTTGCCGCGGTCCAGGGCTGCGAGGTATTCGGTTTCGTCCCAGCGTTCCTGCACGCTGGAGGCAAAATCCAGGGCGGCGGGCTCCAGGACGGAAACAGGCTGGGCCACGGGTGTGCTGATCTGCGACAGCAGGGCCTTGACCCGGGCCACGGCGTCGTGCCAGGCCTCGTCCACGCGTTCGGAGCTGTCGTCGAAGTTGATCGCATTGGCGATGAGGAGGACGGTGCCGTCCACGTTGTCGTGCACTGCCATGTCCGTGACCAGGTTCAGCGCCATTTCGGGCAGCTGCAGGTCATCTTCGGGCGGGCTGGTCAGCCGTTCCCAGTGCCGGACCGTTTCCCAGCCCAGGAAGCCCACCAGGCCCGACGTAAATGGCGGCAGCCCGTCAAACCGGTCAGTGCGGAGGGCGTCGATGGTGTCGCGGATGGCGTCCACGGGATTGCCGTCCACAGGCACACCCACCGGCGGCTGTCCGAGCCAGTGGGCCTGGCCGTCCTTCGTGGTGAGCGTGGCGCGCGACCTGGCGCCGATGAACGAGTAGCGGGACCAGGTCCCGCCGACCGCCGCGGATTCCATCAGGAACGTTCCGGGCTGGCCCTGGGCGAGCTTCCGGTAGAGGCCAATGGGTGTCTCCGCGTCCGCCAGAACCTTGAGGCGGACGGGAATGACACGGCTGCTGCCTGCTAGTTCGCGGAACTCTTCGAGGCCCGGACTGATGATTCCAAGGTCCTGCATGGCTATGCTTTTCCGCCTGTTCTTCTTCGACGCCGGGTGGAGGGCGTCAGTTGTATGCTGCCGAAAGTATGTGGGGATCCGGGCCGGACTCCCGCCCCGGGTTGTCTCCCGGGAAGGTGGTCAGGCGGCCGTTCCGGTCTGGACTTCGAGGCCCCTGCCGTCGAAGCAGGTGCGGGTGCCTGTGTGGCACGCGGCGCCGACCTGGTCCACGCGCACGAGGAGCGCATCGCCGTCGCAGTCCATGGCAACGGACTTGACCCACTGGACGTGACCGGAGGTGTCGCCTTTGCGCCAATATTCCTGGCGGGAGCGCGAATAGAAGGTGACCCGGCCGCTGGTCATCGTGCGGTGCAGTGCTTCGTCGTCCATCCAGCCGAGCATCAGCACCTCATTCGTGTCGAACTGCTGTACAACGGCGGCCACCAGCCCGGCGCTGTCCCGCTTCAGCGCAGCGGCGACGGCAGTGGGCAGGGGTGAACCAGGGGCTGGGGCGGAGGCGGGCTGCTCAGACATCAGACCAAGTCTAGTGCCTTTGCACAGGCCCGGCCGGAGTGTGAACAACTGCACATTCGGGGTGGCGGTTCTGCTGCCCAACTCCCCCGGTGTCGTGCTAGTTTCACAAGTGATGCATTTCGTCGACCCGTCCCGAGAAGTCCTGGCCGAAACCCTGCTGGCGGCCGGCCCTGATGCCCCTACCCTTTGCAAAGGCTGGCGCACCAGGGACCTTGCCGCGCATCTTTACCTCCGCGAACGCAAGGCGGCCGTGGGGCTGGGCCTCATCATCAAAAGCCTGTCGAAGGCCTCGGACAAAGCCACCGCCAAGCTGGCCGCGAAGCTGAAGACCGCAGATGATTACACCAGCCTGGTGAACACCTTCCGGGCCGGCCCCCCGGCGCTGTCACCCATGAACATCAAGGCGCTGGACGAAAGCTCCAACCTGATTGAGTACTTCGTGCACACGGAGGACATCCGCCGCGCCGTGGACCGCTGGGCTCCCCGGCAACTCGACGAAGCGTATTCCGAGGCCCTCTGGGACGAACTGATCAAGCGCGCCGCCATTTTGTACCGCGGCGTGGACCTCGGCATTGTCCTGGTCCGGCCTTCCGGGCCGCGCCACGTGGCCAAGCGGGCCCCGGTTTCGGTGGCGATCGTCGGAGAACCCGGTGAACTGCTGATGCACGCCCACGGCCGCACACGCCATGCACTGGTGACGTTCGAAGGCCAGCCCGACGCCGTCGCCCTCCTCCAGTCCGCCGAAGTGGGCCTCTAAGAACCATGACAAAAGAACGCGGGGCCCTTGATGGGGCCCCGCGTTCTTGTTGTATTAGCGGACTTCGAAGCCTGCCTCGCGGATAGCTTGCTTGACCTGGGACATCATGTCGTCGGGGCCCCAGTGGAAGATCGAAGCTGCCAGCACGGCGTCGGCTCCGGCGGCAACGGCCGGGGCAAAGTGCGCGGGCTCCCCGGCACCTCCCGAAGCGATGATGGGAACCTTCACCGCGGCGCGGACCAGGCGGATCAGCTCCAGGTCGAAGCCGTCCTTAGTGCCGTCGGCGTCGATGGAGTTCAGCAGGATTTCCCCTACTCCGCGGTCTGCGGCTTCCTTCGCCCAGGCAATGGCGTCGATGCCAGTGCCCGTGCGGCCGCCGTGCGTAGTCACTTCAAAGCCCGACGCCGTGGGCTGGGATCCGGGGCGGGTGCGGCGGGCGTCCACCGACAGGACCAAAACCTGCGAACCGAAGTGGCGGGTGATCTCGTCGATGACGTCCGGGCGGGCAACTGCAGCCGTGTTGATCGAAGCTTTGTCAGCGCCGAAACGCAGGAGCTTATCCACCTCGGCCACGCCGCGCACCCCGCCGCCAACTGTCAGCGGGATAAAGACTTCCTCAGCCGTGCGGCGGACGACGTCGAAGGTGGTTTCGCGGTTGCCGGAGGACGCGGTGACGTCCAGGAAGGTCAGTTCGTCGGCGCCCGCATTGTCGTACCGGTGCGCCAACTCCACAGGGTCACCGGCGTCGCGGAGACCTTCAAAGTTGACGCCCTTGACGACGCGGCCGGCGTCGACGTCGAGGCACGGGATGACTCGTACAGCTACAGCCATGGGTACTCCTGGAATTCTGCGGTGCAGTGCGGTGGGTCAGGCGGCGCTACCGCCTGGTGGCAGCTCAGATGCGGCAGGCGTGGATGCTGCTGACCAGGATGGCGCGGGCGCCCAGGTCGTAGAGTTCGTCCATGATCCGGTTGGTTTCCTTCTTGGGCACCATCGAACGGACCGCCACCCATTCCGAATCGCGCAGCGGCGAGACGGTGGGTGACTCCAGGCCGGGGGTCAGGGCTGCGGCCTGCTCCACCAGTTCCTTGCGGATGTCGTAGTCCATCAGGACATACTGGCGCGCCACCAGGACACCCTGGAGGCGGCGGATGAGGACTTCGATTTCCTTCGCGGTGCCGTTTGCGGAGCCGCCTTCTTCTGTGCGCTTGATCAGCACGGCCTCGGACTTGAGGATCGGTTCCCCGAAGATCTCCATCCCTGCGGCCTTGAGGGTGTTGCCGGTTTCGACGACGTCGGCGATGGCGTCCGCAACGCCCAGGCGCACGGAGGATTCAACGGCCCCGTCGAGGCGGACTACCTTGGCCTTGATGCCGAGTCCGGCGAGGTAGCCGCGGAGCAGGCCGTCGTAGCTGGTTGCCAGGCGCTTGCCTTCGAGCTCCTGGACGCTGGCGAAGTCGCCCACGGGGCCCGCGAAACGAAACGTGGAGGCGGCGAAGCCGAGGGGCATCAGTTCCTCAGCCTCCACCTCGGCGTCCAGCAGGAGGTCGCGGCCGGTGATGCCGACGTCGAGCGTTCCCTGGCCGACGTAGACGGCGATGTCGCGCGGGCGGAGGAAAAAGAACTCAATGTCGTTGTCCGGGTCAACCATGACCAGTTCGCGGGTGTCGCGGCGCTGGCGGTAACCGGCTTCGGACAGCATGGCGGACGCGGCTTCGGACAGGGAGCCCTTGTTGGGGACGGCTACTCGCAGCATGGGGGGTCTTTCTTGTTTGGGGAGGTCTAGGAATCAGGCAAACGGGCCACGCAAGGCACGGGCAGGCCGGGATGGCCGGACGGTGCCGCAGTGGCTACAGATGCTTGTAGACGTCTTCCAGGGTCAGGCCTTTGGCGAGCATCAGAACCTGCAGGTGGTAGAGCAGCTGGGAGATTTCCTCGGCCGCGGCTTCATCGGATTCGTACTCGGCAGCCATCCACACTTCGGCTGCTTCCTCCACGACTTTCTTGCCAATGCCGTGGACTCCGGACTCCAATTCAGCGACGGTGCGGGAGCCTGCCGGGCGGGTGGCTGCCTTCTCACTCAGTTCAGCGAACAGCGTCTCGAAATTCTTCACGCCCTACAGCCTACTTGCTGCGGGCCGGAGGGCGCCTGCTGAGCCGTTGCATGACGGGCGCGGTGTGAGAGAAGACACACCGCGCCTGTCACCGTGTTACTTGTACTGCTTGAGTACGACGGCGGTAGCCAGGGCGGCGGTGACGGCCTCGTGGCCTTTGTCCTCGCTGGATCCGGGCAACCCGGCACGGTCAAGGCCCTGCTGTTCGGTATCGCAGGTCAGGACGCCGAAGCCCACCGGCACGCCGGTGGCGACACTGACGTCGGTCAGGCCCGACGTCGCCGCCTGGCAGACGTATTCGAAGTGCGGCGTGCCGCCGCGGATCACGACGCCGAGGGCCACCACGGCGTCGAAGTGCGGTGCCAGCCGCGCGGCAGCGACCGGGAGCTCGAAGCTGCCGGGCACGCGCAGGACGGTGGGTTCGCCGATTCCGGCGTCCTTAGCGGCGCGGAGAGCACCGTCCAGGAGCCCGTCCATGATCTGGGTGTGCCAGCTGGCGGCAACGATGGCCAGCCTGAGCTGCGAGGTTTCCGCCGGGTTGAGGGTAGTGAGGTCGATATCGGGTGCGCCGTGGCCACTCATGTGTCTGTTGGGTTCCGTTCAGTCTTGTTCGTGCTGGAAAGTTTCGGTCTGGAAAGATTCGGCGGCCGCGCCGGGCACCGCCACCACATGGGTGTCCAGCGTGAGCCGGTGCTCCATGCGGTCCTTTTTGGTTTGCAGGTAGCGGATGTTCTGGTCGCGCGATGGCACCTCGGTGGGAACCATCTCCACTACCTTCACGCCCGCCTTGGCGAGCCTGTTCAGCTTGTCCGGATTGTTGCTCAGGAGCCGGACCTCGTGCAGGCCCATCTCCGCCAGGACCTGTGCGGCCGCGCTGTAGGAACGCGCATCCACTGGCAGTCCCAGTTGCTCGTTGGCTTCCACGGTGTCGAAGCCTGCTTCCTGGAGGGCGTAGGCCTTGATCTTGTTGGCCAGCCCGATCCCCCGGCCTTCCTGTCCGCGCAGGTACAGCAAGGTGCCGCCGGATGCGTGAATCATTTCCAGGGCGTAGGCCAGCTGCTCGCCGCAGTCGCAACGGTAGGACCCAAAGATGTCACCGGTGAGGCACTCTGAATGGAGCCGGACCAAGGGAGCCTTGCCGTCCGTGGGCGGGTTGGGGGAACTCACCGCGAGGTGTTCGGCGCCGGTGACGAGATCGGTCCAGGCTTGGGCGATGAAGTCGCCGAACGCCGTCGGCAGCTGCACGATGGGCCCGCCGCTGACCGGATGGTGGACTTTTCCGTTACCCGCCTGCGCGCGCTGGCTGCTGTGGTGGCTGTTGCCCGTAGCCCCGGACGCCGTCATCGTTTCTCCTCTTCTTCGCCCGGGCGTCCTGCCCGGGTGCCGCTGGGGGCCGCCGTGCCACCTGCTTCAAGGTAGGCCACCAGATCCTCGATCGAGATCAGCGGGCAACCATGTTCGGCAGCAAAGGTACGAAGCCCGTCCAGCCTCATCATTTCACCGTCGTCATACACTACTTCGGCGATCACACCCACGGGTTCCAGGCCGGCGAGCCGGCACAGGTCCACGGCCGCTTCAGTGTGGCCGGGGCGCTCACGCACTCCACCTTCAACTGCGCGCAGCGGGAATATATGCCCGGGCCGGGTCACAGATGCCGGGCCGGCGCCGGGGTCCGCAAGGATACGGGCAGTAAGGGCCCGGTCCGTCGCCGAGATGCCGGTGCTGACGCCCACCGCGGCGTCGCAGGACACCGTGTAGGCCGTGCCCTTCGCATCTTCGTTTACCGTGACCATGGGCGGCAGCTTCAGGGCGTCGGCACGTTCCCCGGAGAGCGGGACGCAGATGACGCCGGAGCTGAACCGGATGGTCCAGCCCATCAGTGCGGGGGTGGCGTGCTGGGCAGCGAAGATGATGTCACCTTCGTTTTCGCGGTCCTCGTTGTCGACCACCAGCACCGGCCGGCCGGCCGCCAAGGCACGAACGGCGTCTTCCACCGGGTCAAGGCCCGGTGCTGCGGCGGTTACCGGCTCGAGGTGCGCGGTCCCGTTCATAGGTTTCCTCCAGTGGCTGCGCTGGTGCTGAAGGCCAGCAGCCGTTCCGTGTACTTGGCAAGGACGTCGACTTCGAGGTTGACCCTGCTGCCGGTGGACTTGGCGCCCAGGCCTGTTTCCGCAAGTGTGGTGGGGATGAGCCCCACTTCGAACCAGGGTTCGGGTTCAGCTGCCGGGCTGACGGCTGTGACTGTCAGGGAGACGCCGTCGATGGCGATGGAGCCTTTTTCGGCGATGTAGCGGGCAAGGTTGCCCGGCACCCCGAAGCGAAGCCGCTCCCAGTTGCCCAGTGGCTCCCGCTCCAGAAGCTGCCCAACGCCGTCGACATGGCCCTGGACAACGTGGCCGTCCAGCCGGCCGCCGGCCGGGACGCAGCGTTCGAGGTTCACGGAGTCCCCGGTGGAGAGTTCGCCAATGGTGCTCCGGATCAGGGTTTCGCCCATGACGTCGACACTGAAGTCCCTGCCGTCGATGGAGGTGGCGGTCAGGCAGACGCCGTTGACTGCGATCGAGCCGCCCAAGGCGAGGCCTTCGGTGCTGGCTGGGGCGTGGAGCCTGACGGTTGCGCTGGTGTCGCCGTCCCGTTCGACGGAGAGGACCCGTCCCTGTTCGGCAATTATTCCGGTAAACATCAGTGCCCTCCCAAGGCTGGTTCCGCGGCCGCAAGGCCCGGTTGTGGTTCCAAAGGTTGAGTATTGTGCGGACGCAGGTGGAGCCGGAGGTCCCGGCCCAGGGTCCTCACGGAGCCGCCGTCGGACGGGTCCCAGTCCCATTGCTGGGCGTCCTGCAAAGTAGTGATGCCGAGCCCGTTAAGCGCCGGTGTGCCTGAACCCAGCAGCGTGGGGGCCAGGTACACGATCAGCTCGTCGACGAGGCCGGCCGCCAGGAAAGCGCTGAGGATTCGCGAGCCGCCTTCCACCATGACGTGGCGGATTCCTGCTGCATACAGCAGCGAGAGCGCTTCACGGGGATCACGCGTGGGCAGGTGCAGCACCCGGCCGTCCGCACCCCAAATGGCCGCATCCGCCGGAATGTCCCGCCGACCCATCACGGCGCGCAGGGGCTGCTTGCCGGAAACCTCGCCGGACGCGTCGCGGGCGGTCAGCCGGGGGTTGTCGACCAGTACGGTCTGGGTGCCTACCAGGATGGCGTCGATCCTGCCCCGCAGGCCGTGGTTGTCCGCGAGTGATTCGGGGCAGGAGATCCATTGGCTGGTCCCGTCCTCGGCGGCAATGCGGCTGTCGAGTGTCTGGGCGATGTGGAGCGTCACGAACGGCCGCTTTTCGGCAACACCCTGGAACCATTGCCGGTTCAGTTCGAGGGCCTCCCCCGCGGCCAGGCCGCTGCGCACCCTGACGCCCGCCTGCCGGAGCGTGGTGGCGCCGCCCGCCGCCGGGTCGTGGGGATCGTCCACGGCGTAGATCACGTCCGTGATTCCGGCTTCGATGATCGCCTGGGCGCAGGGCCCCGTCCGGCCAACGTGGTTGCACGGTTCGAGCGTGACCAGCATCGTGGCACCATGCAGGTCCAGGCCGGCTGCCGCTGCCTGGGCAATGGCGTCGGCCTCGGCGTGGGCCGTCCCGGCGCCGCGGTGGAAGCCCGTCGCCAGGTGCCGGCCTTCGGCATCAACGACGACGGCTCCCACCAGGGGGTTGGCGCCCCTGGGCCCGCGCAGGGCTGCTTCAAGGGCAGCGTCCATGGCTTGCGTCTCCGCCGGGCTGAAGGCCGTCACTGATTCTTCCCCGGAGGCCAGGGTTTGCTGCTTTGTGGGCGCGGTCATGGCGCGACCGCCGGCCCGGTGGCTTTGGATTCGACGCCATGAGGTGTCAGGGCGTCGAAGAGCCATCGCAAGGGGTTCATATGTGGTGTCGTTCCTTCCCTCTAGAACCGCGATGGCTCCGGGGGTATACGACAGCAGAACGCTGCGGCATCAAATGACGCCGCAGATACAGCTGTACGTGCTTCTCTCATCCAGACTTTAACTGTCGGTACCGGAATTTCACCGGTTCAACCGTCCGCCGGTTCCCTCCCTGGTGGGAAAGCGCCGACTCGCGGGTCGCGGACTGTCACCGCCGGTTCGGACTTACACCGACCCCGGAGCACGTATTGTGTGTTGCTATTCTGCCACAACCATGAAGGTGGGCTGACTATTCCGGGGACCCAGCGCGTAACGTTTGGCTGCCCGCCTTGCGCAGCCGTTCGATCGCCTCTGCGGGGTCCTCTGCGCCGTAAACCGCGGAGCCGGCAACAAAGACGTTGGCTCCCGCTTCGGCTGCACGGGTGATGGTTTCCTCGGTAATGCCGCCGTCCACCTGGATGGCCACGTCGATCCCTGAGCCGTCGATGGCAGCTCTCGCCCGGCGGATCTTGGGGAGCGTCAGGTCCAGGAACGCCTGTCCGCCGAAGCCGGGCTCAACGGTCATGATGAGCAGCATGTCCAGTTCGGCCAACATGTCCAGGTAGGGCTCCACCGGCGTGCCCGGCCGCAGTGCCATACCTGCCTTGGAGCCCCGGGCCCTCAGTTCGCGCGCCAGTTTGATGGGAGCGATGGATGCCTCGGCGTGGAAAGTGACGGAGGCGAGGCCTGCGTCGGCGAAACCCGGGGCCCAGCGGTCGGCGTCGGCGATCATGAGGTGGGCGTCGAGCGGAACGGGGCTGACGGCCTGGATCCGCTGGACCACCGGCAGCCCGATAGTGAGGTTGGGAACGAAGTGGTTGTCCATCACGTCCACGTGGACTGCGTCAGCGTTGCCGATGCGGTGCAGCTCGGCTTCGAGGTTGACGAAGTCGGCGGAGAGGATGCTCGGGTTGATGCAGCATTGCGTCATCGGGGAACCTTTCATGAGTTCAGGCCTTCTTACGGATGAGGGCGAGGAACATGGCGTCCGTGCCGTGGACGTGGGGCCAGAGCTGGGCGGTCAGGCCGTGCCCGGCGCCGAGGTTGCCGGTGAGGCTGACGGTGTCGAGCACCGCCCCGGCGTCCAGGAGCTCCAGGTCCTCGCGCTTGCGCATCACGTCGGTTACGACGGCGGTGGTTTCGGCAGGGTGCGGCGAACAGGTCACGTAAGCCACCACGCCGCCTGGGCGGACAGCTGCCAGGGCTGACTTGAGCAGGTCGCGCTGCAGGGGTCCCAGGTCCGCGAGGTCCTTGGGGGTGCGGCGCCACCGGGATTCCGGCCGGCGGCGGAGCGCACCGAGGCCGCTGCAGGGGACGTCCACCAGGACGCGGTCAAACGATTCTGCCTGCTCGGTGCCGACGTCCCGGCCATCGCCGGTACGGACGCGCCAGGCGTCCTTGGGGACGGCGGAGAGGGCCTGACTGACGAGTTTTGCCCGGTGCGGTGCCGGTTCGTTCGCAAGGAGCGTGGCGTCCCGGGCGTTGGCCAGGGCGGCCAGGAGTGCGGCTTTTCCGCCGGGGCCGGCGCACAGGTCGAGCCAGGACTCCGGGCTGGCGGCGTTCTCAACGTCCACGGCGGCCAAGGCGCGGGCCACCAGCTGGGAGCCTACGTCCTGGACTCGGGTTGTGCCTTCCCGCACGGACGCCAGCCTGCCGAGGTCGCCGCCGCTGGAAAGTGCCGAACCCTCAACCAGTTCACCGGGCGTGGCTCCGTTTTCGAGTGCCTCGTCGAGGCTCCCCAGCCCGGGCAGGGCCACCAGGTTGACCACGGGAGCCGCGTTGTCCGCTTCCAGCAGTTCGTTGATTTCGGTGGCGGACCGCCCATGGGCCACCAAGGCCTGGCGCATCGCGCGGACGATCCATTCGGGGTGTGCATGCCTGATCGAAGCGACCTTGGTTTCATCGGTTTCGCCGGCGACCAGCAGGTCCAGCCATTCGTCGAGGGTGTGTGCCGTGACTTTCCGCAGCACCGCATTGATCAGGGCAGACGGGCCGGCGCCGATCACGGCGCGGGCCAGGCCAACGGTCTGGTCCAGTGCAGCGTGGGCTGGTACGCGCATAGCGAGCAACTGGTGGGTGCCGATCCGCAGGGCATCGAGGATGGCGGGATCCAGCTGGTCCAGCGGCCTATCGACGCAGCGGGCAAGGACGGCGTCGTACGTGCCCTGTCCGCGGAGGGCGCCATAGCTCAGCTCAGTGGCGAAACCGGCATCGCGTTTGTCCAGCCCGTGGTGGCGGATCCGGGACGGCAGCACCAGGTTGGCGTAGGCGTCCTCCGCGGCCACTGCACGCAGGACCTCGAAGGCCACCAGCCGGGCGGGATCTGCCCGGCGGGTCCGCTGCGCCGGCGCATTTTCGGTGAAGCTCCGTTGCGAGGGCCGGTTGCGTTCGCGGCCCTGGGCGTTGCGCTGGCTGCTGTCCCGTTTTCCGCCGCCACCACGGCCGCCTCTTTGGCCGCCGCCCCGGCCGCCGCCGCCTGTCGTTCCGCCGGACATACTCATTCGAACACCACGCTTTCAAGGGAAGCCATGCCGCGTGCCCAATCAGCCGCGGCCATCATCTTTTTGCCCGAGGGCTGGATCCGCGTGAGTTCCACCGCGTGGGAGCCGGTGCCCACCAAAACGCCCTTGTCCCTGAACACCGCTCTACCGGGCGCGAGGTCCGCCACATCCGGCCGGAGCCTGACTGGCTCCAGCTTGACCCGCTGTCCGTCGAGGGTTGTCCAGGCGCCGGGCTCGGGGGTGACCCCTCGGGCACGCCGGCCGATAGCCAAGGCCGGCTGGTTCCAGTCCAGCCGGCCGTCGTCGAAGGTCAGTTTGGGGGCGAGTGAAACGTCGCCCTGCTGCGGTTGGGGGGCAGCCTGTCCGGCGTCAATGGCGGAGAGGGTCTGTGCCAGGAGCACGGCACCGCTGTGCGACAGCCGCTCCAGCAGTTGCCCGGCGGTGTCCTCCGTGCCAACGCTTTCGGTCAGGGTCCCGAACACGGGCCCGGTATCCAGGCCACGCTCAAGCTGGAAAGTCACCGCGCCCGTGACGTCGTCCCCTGCGATCACCGCACGTTGCACGGGGGCGGCACCGCGCCAGGCAGGCAACAGCGAGAAGTGCAGGTTGATCCAGCCGTGCCGGGGAACCTCCAGGGCCGCCGGGGGGATCAGTCCGCCGTAGGCAACAATGGCCGCGACGTCCGGGCTGACGGCGGCGATCTTTGCTGTCACGTCCGCATCCACTTTGGCTGCATGGATGACGTCAATGCCAAGTTCGGCGGCGCGGTGGGCAACGGGCGACGGCGTCAGCACGCGTTTGCGTCCCACCGGGGCGTCCGGGCGGGTCAGCACTGCAACGATGTCAAAGCCTGCCTTGACGAGGGCATCCAGCGACGGCACCGCAACCGCGGGAGTGCCGGCGAAAAGTACCCTCATTCAGCCGCACCGGATGCCGTGGCACCAAAGCCTGTGCCGCCAAAGCTGGCACCGCCGAAACTGGAGCCGACCGTCTTGGCCCGCTTCGCCGTCGTGCGCTCTGTAATGGCGTCGTAGTTGGCATTGCGGATGGAGCGCAGGGCCTTTTTCCGGTCCTCACCCTCCAGCCTGTCCGTATAGAGGATGCCGTCCAGGTGGTCGGTCTCATGCTGGAAGCAGCGGGCCAGCATGCCTTCGCCTTCGACGGTGACGGGATTGCCGTGGAGGTCAACGCCGGTGACCTTGGTGGCCCGGAAACGCCGGACCGGGAAACCCAGGCCGGGGATGGACAGGCAACCTTCCACCTGGTCCGGCTGGTAATCGTCACTGTTTTCAAGGACGGGGTTGATGATGTGGCCGTCCACCCCACCGACGCGGTAGGTAAAGACCCGCTGGCTGACGCCGATCTGCGGCGCCGCGAGCCCGGCGCCCTCGACGTCCTCCATGGTTTCGGTCATGTCTGCCACCAGCTTGGCCAGCTCCGGCCCGAACTCCGTCACGGGATCGGCCACTGTGCGGAGCACAGGATCGCCGATGATGCGGATATTCAGAATGGCCATGTGCTGTCTTTCCTCACGGTTGGCGGATTGGGGAACCAATCCAGTTTAGGCGGTGCGCAGCAGGCTATGCCGTCCGTGCCGGGACAGGCGGTGGCGCGATGGGGAGCAAGGCTGTTCCGGCACTGATGGTGTCGGAGGAGAGTTCCCAGACACGGCGCAGCGCGCAAAACTTCCACCAGTGGTGTTTCAGGACCTCAGGGTTGGCCCGCACCGGGCGGACTTCGGTTTCACCGATGGCCACTGCCAGGAGGACGGGGTCCTCGCCATATTTCCAGGCCTCCCATTCGCCGGTGACTGGATCCACCAGGCTTTCCTCGGCCTTCATCCCAGCCACGAGCTGCATGACCACTTTGTCGTCGAGGGGCTTGACCGTGCCGTCCCGGGTGGTGCCCTTTGTTTTGTAGTCGATCACGCAGGTCCTGCCGTTAATCTTCGCCACCAGGTCCAGGGTGCCCGCGTAACCGACAGATTTGTTCCAGATGGTGATTTCTGGAGCAATGGGCTCCACCCGGTACAGCTCCCACCATTCGTCGAACCGCACGGCGAAAGCTTCCTCCCCGTTCGCGGCCAGCGCCTCCCGGGTTTCCTTCATGGCGTGCGGCCGGCCCAGGGCACGGAGGGCCACCTGTTCACAGTAGTTGTGGACGCGGTCTCCGCGCTTGGCGGCCTCATCACGGTACGTTTCGGCGGCCTTCGCTGCCCGGTTAACCGCCTGGCGGATCTTCGCTGGACTCCCAAGGCAGTCGGCGAGCAACGGATCCTTCGCCAGGCTGTTGGCGCCCATGTACCCAAACCAGCCGTCCAGCCCGTGCGGCTGTTGACCGATCACCGTGGTGATGGACGGGACAGTGAACGGCTCCGACGTGGAGCGCGCGTACATGCGGCCATATTCGGTGGCGTGGGCAAGAAGCGGATCAGTCATACAAAGACTCTTTCACAAGGGGCTGACAGAATGGCAGGCACAGTTGCCGGACATAAAAAAGGTCCGCTTCCGCTCGAAGGAGCGGAAACGGACCTTGTTATCGGTGGGCGATACTGGGTTCGAACCAGTGACCTCTTCGGTGTGAACGAAGCGCGCTACCACTGCGCCAATCGCCCCGATGCATTTGAATGCTAGCCCACCCTGCGCCGATTCGGAAATCGGGCAACAAGGGTCTGCGCGCACCCTGCGAATTACAGGCCTGTAATTCCTGAATCCCCCTAGATTCCGCGGATCCAGGGGCATCCCCTCACTGTCCGCGGCCGCCGATTTGGAGAATCCCTGAACCTCCTATAGAGTTCTTACTCGTTGGAACGCGAGGAAATGCCCAAACGGCACGGAATCACGCCAACAATGCGGACGTAGCTCAGCTGGTAGAGCACCACCTTGCCAAGGTGGATGTCGCGAGTTCGAATCTCGTCGTCCGCTCGCAGGACACTGTCACGGCAATGGCTCTTTTTGATCCGGCGCTTACACGGTGGGTTGGCCGAGAGGCGAGGCAGCGGCCTGCAAAGCCGTATACACGGGTTCGAATCCCGTACCCACCTCGGTGAAAACCATGGTTTCCGGTTAATCCCGGATGGCAATGGGCGATTGGCGCAGCGGTAGCGCGCTTCCCTGACACGGAAGAGGTCACTGGTTCGATCCCAGTATCGCCCACCAAGCAAGGAAACTTGCTTCATGCAGTACGCACGGCCCGGCCGGAACGTACTTCATACGCGGACGTAGCTCAGCTGGTAGAGCACCACCTTGCCAAGGTGGATGTCGCGAGTTCGAATCTCGTCGTCCGCTCTCTTCTTTACAAGAAAACATCCCAATAAACCGGTCTTCCGGTTCCGGGCGATTGGCGCAGCGGTAGCGCGCTTCCCTGACACGGAAGAGGTCACTGGTTCGATCCCAGTATCGCCCACAGCAGCAGCTCCCCCGCCGGAGCTGCTTTTTTGTTGCCCGGATTCTGCCCGGATTTGCGCCGCCACCGGTCCGCCGCAACTTTACAGGTTTTGTCACAGCACCTTGGCACCTCCAGGAGACAGGGCTAGGATCGGTTGCGGAGGAGCGAACTGGCTCCGCGATTGAAGGGAGGTGCTCGTGGGACTGATTGACGATCTTAAGGGCAAGGCTAAAGGTCTTATCCATGGCAACGAGCAGGCCATCAAGGACGGCATCAACAAGGCCGGCGATTTCGTCGACACCAAGACCGGCGGCAAGTACGCAGGTCACGTCGACAAGATCCAGGATGGCGCTTCCAAGCTCGTTGACAAGAACGGAACGCCCGGCCAGGCACCTGCCAGCGAGCAGGTCCCTCCGGTCAACCCGGTTCCGCCGGTTCCGCCGGTCGACAAGGCTCCGTAAAAAGGATTTGGCCAGGGCTTTGCCCTAGCACGTCAAGGGGGCGCGGGTCCTGCCGGGAGGCGGCACCCGCGCCTTTGGCGTTTAAGCACAGCTTTTCGGCCATCCGCGCACGAGCCGGTAACCTGCCAGATATGCCAAAGCCCGCACCAGCCATCATCCCGGACGCTGCCACCGGCCGGTCCCGCCCCCTTTCGCAGCCGATCGTGGCGGGCATCGTGACGGCACTGGTAGGGTTCACGTCGTCCTTCGCCGTGGTCCTTGCCGGGCTCCGCGCCGTGGGCGCCAGTCCTGCCCAGTCAGCATCCGGCCTGCTGGCACTCACCCTCATTTTCGGCGTCGGCGTACTCTGGCTATCCTGGCGTTCAAAGGTTCCAGTGACGCTCGCGTGGTCCACGCCGGGAGCTGCCCTTTTAGCGGGAGCCGGAACGGTCGACGGCGGCTGGCCGGCCGCCGTCGGAGCCTTCCTGGTGACCGGCGTACTCATCTGCCTCACCGGGCTGATCCCGGCACTGGGCAGGCTGCTGGCGGGCATCCCCACGTCCCTGGCGCAAGCCATGCTGGCGGGCGTACTGCTGTCGCTGTGCCTGGCGCCCTTCTCCGCCCTGGGAACCAACCCCCTTCAAGTAGCTCCAGTCATCATCTGCTGGCTGCTGATGATGAGGTTCGCACCGCGATGGTCCGTGCCCGCCTCACTCGCGGTTGCCCTGGCGGTGATTGCCGTCCACCTGGCAACCGGAGGCGCGGGAAACCTCGAGGGCGGATTCCTGCCAGCGCCCGTCTGGACCATGCCGTCTTTCAGCCTGCAGGCCGTTGCCGGCATCGCACTGCCGCTTTTCATCGTGACCATGGCATCGCAGAACATCCCTGGCGTCGCGGTATTGAAGTCCTTCGGCTACGCCACACCGTGGGCGCCGTCCATGCTGGTGACCGGCGCGGGAACCATGCTCAGTGCACCCTTCGGCGGCCACGCGATGAACCTGGCCGCCCTCAGCGCTGCGCTGGCCGCAGGTAAGGAAGCGGGTGAAGACAGGAGCCGCCGCTGGATCGCTGCTTTCACGTCGGGCCTGGCCTATGTAGTCCTGGCCTTGTTTTCTGCAGCCTTGGTCACGGTGGTGAGCGCCGCTCCCCCGGGCCTGCTGGAGGCAGTTGCAGGGCTGGCCCTGATCGGGACGCTGGCGGCTTCGGTGTCCTCCGCGCTGGCAGTGCCGGAGGAACGGATCGCGGCGTCCGTCACGTTCCTGGTTGCTGCCTCCGGCCTCAGCTTCGCGGGCATCGGCGCCGCTTTCTGGGCCCTGGCAGCCGGCCTGCTGGTGCGGTCACTTCTGAAGAACCGTGGGCAGCAGGGCGTGCCCCAGCCTTAGGACGGTTCGTGGTTTTGGCCCTCCCGGGCAAGGGCAGTCAGGCGGGAGACAGCGCGGTAGTACTTCTTGGTGTACCCGCCGTGCATCATCTCGTCGGTGAACAGCTTGTCAAAGGGAACCCCGCTGGCCAGGATCGGCACGTCCTTGTCATACAGGCGGTCTGCCAGCACTACGAACCGCAGGGCAACGGCTTGCTCGGTGATGGTTTCGACGTTACGCCACACGACGCCGTCGATGCCTTCGATGAGCTGCCGGTAGCGGCTGGGATGCACGCCGGCAAGGTGTCCGATCAGCGTGCTGAATTCGTCCTGCGCCACGGTCTTGCCGTCGAACTCGGCCTTCATCTGGGCGGATAGCTCGCTGTTCTTGAGCGGCGCTGGCGGCGTGGGCAGGCCCCGGTGGCGGAAGTCCTCGCCGTCGATCCGGATGACCTCAAACTGATCCGCCAGAACCTGGATCTCGCGCTGGAAGTCGACGGCGGCGAAGCGGCCGTCACCCAGCGAACCCGGCAGGGTGTTGGAGGTTGCAGCCAGCTTGACGCCGGCGTCGGCCAGTTCACGCATTAGCCGGGACATCAGGACGGTGTCGCCCGGATCATCGAGCTCAAACTCATCGATGCACACCAGCTTGTAGTGACTGAGCGCCTCCACCGTTTTGCGGAAGGAAAGCGCCCCCACGAGGTTGGTGTATTCCACGAACGTGCCAAAAGCCTTAGGCCCCGGCGCGGCGTGCCACAAAGATGCCAGCAAGTGGGTCTTGCCCACACCAAAACCGCCGTCGAGGTAGATGCCGGCCCGGGACGTGTCCTTCTTGGCAAAAAGCTTCTTGAAAAGGCCGCCACCGTTCCCTGCGCCCACACCCTGCGCAAACCCTTCCAATTCCCGGACTGCATGGGACTGGCTCGGCTGCTTGGGGTCCGGGCGGTAACTTGCGAAGGAGACCTGGCCGAACCGCGGTGAAGGATAAAAGCCCTTAAGGAGCTCATCCACCGAAACTGCCGGAGTGCGGGCGGCAAGCTGTTCGATCTGTACCAAGGTGGTCCGTTCTGCTGGTGGGTTGTCCCCAGAAAGGATACCGGCAATGCAGCACGCCTTCCCCACCCCGGGCACGGGCCAGCCACGGAGCGTGACGAAGCCCATATTTCCCTCTATTAACGGAACAGCGGATTTCGTGTGCCGCCGTGGCTAGTGTTGAACCAGGTTCCCAGCATCCTCCAGCAGGTCCGCCGTACGTTTGAATGAAAGGCCATCACCTTGTCCTACCCAGTTGAACAGAACGAGAAGTTCGCAGCCTATGCCCGCCCTGAGCGCCTGGTTTCCACTGAGT
This sequence comes from Arthrobacter sp. R4, assembly GCF_051365025.1. NCBI lineage: Bacteria > Bacillati > Actinomycetota > Actinomycetes > Micrococcales > Micrococcaceae > Arthrobacter > Arthrobacter sp. R4. Next base: position 177,710 of record NZ_JBLWIJ010000022.1, on the reverse strand, counting down.
GGCTCGCCGCCGCCCTGGAAAGCGGCGCTGTGGCCGATGGAAAGCTGGTGGTTGTGGAGTCCGATGAGGACGTCCTGCTCTATGAGACCGGCCATATCCCCGGAGCAGTCAAGATCGACTGGCACACCGACCTCAACGACGAAGTGACCCGCGACTACGTTGACGGCGAGGCCTTTGCCGCCCTGGCCTCGTCCAAGGGCATCTCCCGTGACAGCACCGTAGTGATTTACGGCGACAAGTCCAACTGGTGGGCCGCCTACGCCCTGTGGGTCTTCACCCTGTTCGGTCACGAGGACGTCCGCCTGCTGGACGGCGGCCGCGACAAGTGGATCGCCGAAGGCCGGGACCTGACCACCGAGACCGCCACGCCGGCACCGGGCGACTACCCGGTGGTGGAGCGCAACGACGCCCCCATCCGCGCTTTCAAAGAGGACGTGCTGGCACACCTCGGCAAGCCGCTGATCGACGTCCGCTCCCCCGAGGAATACACCGGGCAGCGCACGCACATGCCTGCCTACCCTGAGGAGGGCGCACTCCGTGGAGGCCACATCCCCACCGCGGCCTCCATTCCCTGGGCGCGCGCAGCCGCAGCGGACGGGACATACCGCAGCCGCGATGAGCTCGAGGCCCTGTACCTCGGCGAGGCTGGCCTCACCGAGGGCGACGACGTTGTGGCCTACTGCCGGATCGGCGAACGTTCCAGCCACACCTGGTTCGCCCTGAAGTACCTGCTGGGCTTCGACACCGTCCGCAACTACGACGGCTCCTGGACCGAATGGGGCAACGCCGTCCGCGTTCCCATCGTCAAGGGTGCGGAGCGCGGCTCCGTCCCGGCGTAAGCTGGAGTAGATGACTACTCATGCCTTGCCCGCCTCGTTGGCGGAAATCGTGGACGACTTCCAGGCCCTCACGGAGCCCGAGCGGCTGCAGCTGCTGCTCGAGTTCTCGCGGGAACTTCCGGAGTTGCCGGACCGCCTGAAGAACCACCCTGAGCTCCTGGAGCAGGTGGTGGAATGCCAGTCGCCACTATTCCTGACCATTGAGACGGAAAAGAACGACGCCGGCTCGGCTGACACTTTTCGGCTGTACTTCAAGGCGCCGCCTGAAGCCCCCACCACGCGGGGCTTCGCCGGGGTGCTCCTTGAGGGGCTCGACGGGCTCAGCGCGGAGGAAATCCTGGCAGTTCCGGATGACATGCCTGAACTGCTGGGCCTTACCCGGGCGATCACACCGTTGCGGATGCGCGGCATGACCGCCATGCTGGGCCGCATCAAGCGCAAGGTCGCAGCCTCGGCCCGGCTGCACAGCTAGCAGCCAGCACGGCTAATGGGGCGCAAAAGCACTTCGCAGGGAACGCCGGCCACCGCGGTACTGACCGCGGCCGGCGTTCCCTTTGTGCTGCACCCGTACACCCACGATCCTTCCGCGGCCAGCTATGGCACCGAAGCTGCCGAAGCCCTGGGAATCGACCCGGCGAGGGTCTTCAAAACGCTGATGGTGGAGGTGGAAGGCCGGCTGGCGGTGGGCGTAGTGCCCGTCAGCGGCAATCTTGACCTGAAGGCTTTCGCGGCTGCCCTGGACGCGAAAAAGGCCACCATGGCCGATCCCAAGTCCGCCGAACGCCGGACCGGCTATGTACTCGGCGGAATCTCGCCGCTGGGCCAGCGGCAGCCCTCACCCACCGTCATCGACGGCAGTGCCGTTGCCTTGGAAACGATGCTGGTTTCCGGCGGCCGGCGGGGGCTGGACATCGAGCTGGCGCCCGCTGAGCTGATCCGGCTCACATCCGCTATCACGGCCCCGATCGGAACGGTCAAACCTTAGGGACGGTCTTTTCCTCCGCGAATTCCCGCCCTCCCCCAACTGGGTAGCAGCAGATGTCGTTTAGACGCCTCAAAACGACATCTGCTGCTACTTAGTTGGGCTAACCGTGACGCTTGTCTGGCCGGGGTTGACCCTCGGGGCCAGCTGCTGCCTGAGCCACGCCTTGACGAGGCGCTCCCAGCGGGCAGGATCCACGTTCCATTCCTTGGTGTGCCGCGCGTGGTTGAACGTTTCGAAGGTGACCATTTCCGGGTTTCGTTCGGCCAGCAGGGCGGATGGCTCATAGGGAACGTATTCGTCGTCGACGCTGTGCACAATCAGGGTGGGCGTGCGCAGTTCAACAGCCCGGGCCACCCAGTCCATGGCTTTGAGGTCCACCGGCGCCGAGAGCCCGGTGAGCCGGCGCCCCAAGGGGTGGCCGAGCATCAGCTGGCCATACCGACCCACGAGGGACGGGATCCTGTTAATCTCCGCATGGTGGGCCAGGACGTTGACCCAGTTGATGACCGGAGCGTCAAGGACCATGGCCCGGATCAGGTGGCGGTAGCGGGACAGATCCGCCGTCTGCAGGCAGATGGCGCCTCCCATGGACCAGCCAAAAAGGACTATCTCTTCGGCCCCATTTCCCAATGCGTACTCGATGGCGGCTTCGATGTCGCGCCATTCTGTTGATCCAAGTCCATAGCGTCCGTCGTCGGCTGAAGGCGCCAGTCCGTCATTCCGGTAGGACACCAGCAGGCTGGTCAGACCCAGTTCCAGGGCGGGACCGACGGCGCGCAGGGCCTCCTGGCGGGTGGCTCCCCTGCCGTGCACCATCACGGCCCAGGTGCGGGATGTGCCCCCTGCCCGCACCAGCCACGCCGGCGCCTGCCCGCCGTCGACCTCAATCAGTACATCTTCGGACGGGAGGCCAGCGGCCTCCGGAGTCGGATAGAGTGCGCCGCTCCACCAGCCCCGGTGGGCGCTGTCGAGGTCGCCGCTGTAGACGGCTTCGACCTCACGGAGGACCGTGCGTTCCGCTGGCGAGTACGACACGATGCGGCCAATGCGGGCGTGTCCCTTGCCGCCGTCGAAAAAGAACCCATACACGCCGTCCACGGTGGTATCCGGGGTGGCCGCCAGGATGACCTGCCGGCCCTGGCCTTCACGGATGACAGCCAGCACTTCCTGGTCCGCCGCCCGCCGTGGTGCCGGCGTAATGACCCTGCGAGCGAAGTACAGGGCCAGGGCTGACGACCCCGTGGCCAGCAGTCCGGCCAGGGCACCGCCCCCGATCACACCGCCGATGGTCCATTTGGCCCGCAGTGACATCCCGGCGTCGGCAGCGGGGGCAACGGTGGCCTTTGGGGCAGGGGTCCGTGGAGAAGAAGCCATGGGTCCATTCTTACCGTCCTTGGCCCGTGGGCCATATTCCGCCACCCCCGGCCCCGGACAGCGGAGCGCCGGACCCGCCGGGCCCGGCGGGGCAAATGGATGCAGCGGCACAGGCACAGGACTAGGCTGATGGCATGAGCGATCCCATCGTCATCCTGACCGAAGAACCCCTGGGCGCGGACGACCGCGTCAACATAGAACGGCTGGTGAACGGGGCGGATGCGCGCCTTGTGCTGCTGGTCCCGGCCAACACGGAAAGGCACCTGCTGGTGGACTTCCTGGAGCATCTGTCGCTCCTGGAGATTTCCAAGGCGTTCCGGGAGCTGACCAGCCATGCCCCGGATCCCACAGTGGAACGGGCGGAGGCATCAGAGACGCTGGCTGTGTCCCTGGGCGCCCTCGAGGGACTCGGGGCCGGAGTGACCGGCGAGGTAGTGGACGGCGGGGCGGTTAAGGGTCTGGTCGCGAAGGTCAAGGAACTCGGGGCAACACAGGCCGTAGTGGTCACCCGCCCGCACGCTGTTTCAGACACGTTCCACACCGACTGGGCCAGCAAGGCGCAGGACCAGTTGGGCATTCCTGTCCTGCATCTCTATGCGGGCTCGGGATTTATCGGTGACTCGTAAGCGTTGAACAGGCTATGAGCATCTTCGGAAACAAGATTTTTGGCAACAAGGCGACGGATTCCATCCGAGAGACGCTTCCGGCGGACCATCCCGCCGGCGCGGGCGTGAAGTCGGACGCGCAGTGGCGGCAAGAGCTCACTCCCGAGGAATACCACGTGCTCCGCGAGGCCGGCACGGAACGGCCGTATACCGGCGAATACTGGGACACCCACACCTCAGGGGTCTACCAGTGCCGGGCCTGCGGCACTGAACTCTTCACCAGTAACGAAAAGTTCGATTCGCATTGCGGCTGGCCCTCTTTCTGGGCACCACTGGCGGAAGGGACCGTCCGGTACATCCACGACCGGACGCTGGGGATGGAGCGCATTGAAGTGCGCTGCGCCACCTGCGACTCACACCTGGGGCACGTTTTCGAGGGCGAAGGCTATGGCACGCCGACGGACCAGCGCTTCTGCATCAACTCGGTCTCGCTAAAGCTGGTGCCCCGGGATGAGCAGGACGGCGTGGAACAGGACGGCGCGGAACAGCAAGGTGGGGACGGCCAGTCCGGTACAGCGTCCTGAACTGCGGCGACGCCCGCGCCAGCCACGGCCGGCGCTGGAGCTGGATGCGCTTTTGAACCCCCTGAGGCTGAGAGCTTCTTATGCTTAGCCATATTTTGCATTAGGAAGTCTGGTTGCTTGCTACGCTCACCGTAGATGCCCAAGCAACCAGAAAGGCTGCCTCCGATGACTGAAACCACGATCATGGCCCCCGCGAGAATTTCCGCCGACAATCCCGGCTGGCTCCGGCTCAAGGCTGCCGCCACCTCGCTCCAACTGCTCCAGGCCCAGGACGGATCCATCCCGGACCAGGACGGGCACGCAGCAGCCGCCGTCCACGTCGCAGCGATCGTTGAATCCATTGAGGAACTGGTGCCCCGGTTCCCCCACGACGCCGACTATCTCGCGGCAGTCACCGCCGACTTCCGGGCCTGGGCCGACGCCGGTTTCGGCGTTCCGGACTTCCTGGCATCGCTGCTGTCGTTCCAGCCGCAGGAGCAGCGCCAGGACGGCCTCCAGCACCTGGTGGTCTTCCCCATGTACACCCAGAACGGCAGCAGCAGCCGTCTCGTGGAGGCGGTGCTGATCGAAGTCATCTGGCCGGAGTTCATCGCGGCCCTGGAAGCCGGCGACTATTCCAACCGGCTCTTTGTGCCCATCCGCTTCCTGGACTTCACGCCCGGGTACAACACCAACTCGGCGGTCCTCTTCCCGGAGACGGTGGCCGTCCGCGAGACGCCTACGTTCACGTGGGGCGCCATCTTTGCCGACCGCGAGGCCGCCCGGTTCCGCCGTGTCCTGCGGGCTGCTGCCGAGATCACGCGCCTTGAACTGCCGGCCGGCGCCGCGGAACTCCTTGAGGACCAGGAGCTGACCGAGGCGACTTTCGTGATGTGGGACCTGATCCACGACCGGACCCACATGCGCGGAGACCTGCCCTTTGACCCCTTCATGATCAAGCAGCGCATGCCGTTTTTCCTCTACTCCCTCGAGGAGCTCCGCTGCGACCTCACGGCTTTCCGTGAATCGGTCCGGATTGAAAAGGACGAGGACGCCGGCCCTGAAGCCCGCCGCCACGCGAAGCTGGTCCAGTACGCCATCATCTTCGACCGGATCTTCCGTTTCGCCATCACCGGCAGCAGGGTCCGCAACTACGACGGACTGGGCGGCCAGCTGCTGTTCGCCTGGCTGCACCAGCACCACGTCCTCCACTGGACGGACAGCAGGCTCAGCATCGACTGGGACCAAGTGGCGGAAGCGGTCATCGCCCTCGGGGCCAGGATCGATGAGCTGTACTGGCGCTCCATCGACCGGCCTAAAATGGCCCACTGGCTCGCCGCGTACCAGCTGATCTCCGGTACGGTCACCCCGCACCCGGCGTCCGTCTGGGCGAAGGGACCGGACGCCCTCCCCCTCGCCGGAGCGCCCCGCGGCCTCACGGACCAGGTGCTGGATGACGAATTCCCGCTGTCCATGTTCTACGAGGCACTGGAGAAGAAGATGCGCCCGGTCATCGAATCCACCGCCGGCATCACTGGCAGTTCCGCGCTGTGAGTGCAGCCGATGCGATGAAGGCGAATATCCCGGACAGTGAAGCGACACTGAACGTGCTGGTCACCGGCGGCAGCGGCGCGTCCGGCATCGCCGTGGCCGGCGCACTCCACCGTGCCGGCCAGCGGGTCTTCACCGTTGGCTCGGACCGGGCCCGCATCGAAGCGGCAGCAGGTCGGGCGGGCGACGGCGTCACCCCACTCGTGTGCGATCTCGCCGACCTCGCGGCTGTCCAGAGCCTCCGGGATTCCGTCGCGGAAACCGTCGGGCGAATGGACGCCGTCATCCACCTGGTGGGCGGCTGGCGCGGCGCGAAGGGCATTGCAGACCAGAGCGACGCCGACTGGGACTTCCTGGAGCGAGGCGCCATCACCACGCTCCGCAATGTGTCCAGGGTCTTCTACGACGACCTTGCCGGCTCCGGAACAGGCAGGTTTGCCATGGTCTCCTCCACGGCCGTGGACAATCCGACGGCGGCCACAGCCAGTTACGTGGCAGCGAAAGCCGCCGCCGAAACCTGGACCATGGCCATGGCAGAAGGCTTCAGCCGCGCCGCCTCCAGCGCTGAAGGGCAGGGCGCTGCCCCCTGGAGTGCCGCCGTCGTACTTGTCGTCAAGACACTCGTTGATGCGGACCTCCGCCTGCAGCATCCGGAACGGAAGTTCCCCGGGGCCACCGACGTCGAAGACCTGGCTGCCGCCGTCGTTGGCCTGTTCAGCCGGCCGGCACACGAACTGAACGGCCGCAGGCTCCTGCTGGCCACCTGACCTCCCTAGACTGAAAGCGTGAACAAAGCGATGACAACCACAGCCGATTCCGGCGCGCGTACCGCCGGCCGCCTGCATGACCCGTCCGTGCGCGGCTTCGCGTCGGACAATTACTCGGGCGTCCATCCCGAGGTCCTTGCCGCCCTCGCGGCCGCCAACGACGGCCACCAGGTCTCCTACGGCGAGGACGACTACACCGCGCGGCTCCACGGACTGCTGGAGGACCATTTCGGCGCTGGCATCGAAAGCTTTCCGGTCTTCAACGGGACGGGCGCCAACGTGCTGTCGCTGCAGTCCCTGCTGCCCCGCTGGGGCGCCGTCATCTGCGCCTCCACCGCCCACATCAACATGGATGAAAACGGCGCTCCCGAACGGATTGGCGGGATCAAGCTCCTGCACGTCCCCACCCCGGACGGAAAACTGACGCCGGAGCTGATCGACCGCGAGGCGTGGGGCTGGGGCGACGAGCACCGCGCCCAGCCATTGGCCGTCTCCATCACCCAGACCACCGAACTGGGCACGTGCTACACGCCCGCTGAAGTCCGGGCCATCGCCGACCACGCCCACGCACGGGGCATGAAGCTCCACATGGACGGGGCAAGGCTTGCCAACGCCGCGGCACACCTGCAGGTGCCGTTGAGGGCATTCACGCGCGACGCCGGCGTGGACATCCTGTCCTTCGGCGGCACCAAGAACGGGCTGCTTTTTGGTGAAGTGGTAGTGGCCCTGAACCCGGAGGCCGCCCACGGCCTGGTCTACCTGCGCAAGATGAACATGCAGCTGGCATCGAAGATGCGGTTCATGTCCGCCCAGTTCATCGCACTCCTGGAGGATGGCCTCTGGCTCCGTTCGGCATCCCACGCCAACGCGATGGCCACCCGCCTGCGTGCGGCGGTGGACAAGATCGAGGGGGTTCAACCAACCCAGAAGACTGAATCCAACGGAGTGTTCGCCGTCCTCCCGGAGGGCGTAGCGGACAGGCTTCGGGAATCCTTCCGTTTCTACGACTGGAACGAAGCAGCCCGGGAAGTCCGGTGGATGTGTTCTTTCGATACAAGCGAGGAGGACGTTGATGATTTTGTGGCCGCAATCCGCCAAGAGCTGGCCGCCTACAACGCAGGCAATGCCGCCACGTAGCAAAAGGTGGCCGACGGCGAGCCTGCACTGCCTGTCCCCGGCTGTTGCGTAACCTGCGAAGGTGAACGCACTCGCCCAGGTTCCCCCGGAGTTTCTCCACGCCTTGGGAACCCTCAGGAAAGCACAATGCCGCAGCGAACTGCGCCTGGCGGAGATTCCGGCACCGGCACGCCTGGCGCCCTTCGCTGTGGCGCTGGGTGCGGAGGTTATGGCCTCCGGAACCGCCGGCACCACCGCACCACTCCACGGCCCTGCGGCGATGGCACTCGCCGCCGCTGCCGGGACGGAAGATCAGGAGGACACCGAGCTTGCCACCGGCCGGTTCATCCTGCTGCACGATCCCGACGGCTCCGCCGTCTGGGACGGAGAGTTCCGGATCGTGACCTACATCCGTGCGCAGCTGGAGCCGGAGATGGGCAACGACGAAATGCTGGGCACCGTTGCCTGGACCTGGCTCGTGGAGGCCTTGGAAAACCACAAGGCTCCCTACCGTGCCGCCGGCCCCACCGCCACCCGTGTCCTTTCGGAGAGCTTCGGCACCCTCGCCGACAGGCCAGGGTCAATCGACATCGAACTGCGAGCATCCTGGACACCTGCCTCATCTGACGTCACGGCCCACCTGGAGGCGTGGTCGGACATGGTCTGCACGTTTGCGGGATTACCGCCGCTGCCGGACGGGGTCTCGGCGCTGCCGAACCGGCGCCGGAACTAGTCCGGCCCTGGACCACCTTGTCGGTAAACTGAAGGCACCATGACCCCTCACATTCCGGATAACACCACAGCCGGCGCTCCGGCTGCTGACACTACTCCCCACATCACCGTGGACGGCTTCGACAGCTCCATCCCCGTTGTCATCGACCTTGATGCTCCGCGCGACGGCGTGCCCTTGGTCATCGAAACGCAGTCCGGGCTGGAGCGGTGCGCCGCCGCCATCGCGGCCGGCACCGGACCCGCCGGGGTGGATGCCGAGCGCGCCTCCGGCTTCCGGTACGGCCAGCGCGCCTTCCTGGTCCAGATCCGCCGCGAAGGCTCCGGCACCTGGCTCATCGATCCTGAGCCCTTCGAGAACCTGGACATCATTAATGATGCCCTCCACGGGGTGGAATGGATCCTGCACGCAGCCAGCCAGGACCTGCCGTGCCTCTCCGAGCTGGGTATGTGGCCGGACAAGCTCTTTGACACCGAGCTTGCCGCGCGGCTCGCGGGCCTCCAGCGCGTTGGGCTCGCTGCGGTGATCGAGCAGCTGCTGGGCTTCGGCCTGGCCAAGGAACATTCCGCCGCCGACTGGTCCACCCGCCCCCTGCCTGAACCTTGGCTGCGCTACGCGGCACTGGACGTGGAGGTGCTCACCGAACTGCGTGAGGAGCTCATCGAACTGCTGGAGGCCGACGGAAAGCTCGAATTCGCGGAGCAGGAATTCGCGGCCATCCTGGCTGCCGGCGTAGCTCCGCCGCGGGTTGACCCGTGGCGCAAGACCTCCGGCCTGCACCAGGTCCGTGACCGGCGCCAACTCGCCGCGGTCCGGGAACTGTGGCTGGAGCGCGATTCGCTGGCGCAGAAACGCGATGTGGCGCCGGGCAGGCTCATTCCCGATTCCGCCCTGGTGGCGGCCGCGAAAGCCATGCCTTCCACCGTTCCCCAACTGCTCGGAACCAAGGGCTTCCACGGAAGGGCCGCCCAACGCGAGGCTCCGCGCTGGCTCCGCTGCATCGCGGCTGCCCGTGACCTGACGGACCTCCCCCCGCTGCACCTGCCCACCAACGCCCCGCCGCCGCCTCGCGTCTGGGCCGATCGGGATCCGGAGGCTGCCGCCCGGCTGGCCACGGCACGGCCACTGCTGCAGCAGAAGGCGGAACAAACTAACCTTCCGCTGGAAAACCTCCTGACACCGGACTACCTGCGCCGGATCGCCTGGCGGCCTCCCGCAGATATCACCGAAGAATCGGTATCCACGGAACTCCGCGACCTGGGCGCCCGTGAATGGCAGATCGGGCTGGTTGCCCCACTGATCACGGCGGCTTTCCGCAATCCCCAACCCTTGCCGCCCAAGGAGCCCAAAGAACCGAAGGAGCCGAAGGCAGCCGCGGCCGCCGGGTAACTTCCCCTCAGTGAGCCTTGCACACTAAGTTACTGGCGAGTAACATAGTGTCCACTGCCGTTCGGACCAGTGCTGCCCCTTGGCCACTGACCGGCGCCAACGTCTCGATGAGGAGTTATACGTGAGCCACCACGGAAGCAGCGGAAATCCGCGCACTGTCCGCGACGTCGTCTTTGTTGACGGCGTCCGCACACCCTTCGGCCGGGCCGGCGACAAAGGAATCTACGCTGGAACCCGCGCGGATGACCTGATGGTCAAATGCATCCGCGAACTTCTCCGCCGCAATCCGTCCCTGCCATCGGAGCGGGTAGATGAAGTTGCCGTTGCCGCCACCACGCAGACCGGTGACCAGGGCCTTACCTTGGGACGCACCGCGGCGCTCCTGGCCGGCCTCCCCCGCACGGTCCCCGGGTTCGCCATCGACCGCATGTGCGCTGGCGCCATGACTGCCGTGACCACCACCGCCAGCGGCATCGGCTTCGGTGCCTACGACGTCGTGATCGCCGGCGGCGTGGAGCATATGGGCAACCACCCGATGGGCTCAGGTGCCGATCCCAACCCCCGCTTTATGTCCGAGCGGCTCGTTGATCCCGCCGCCCTGAACATGGGCAACACCGCCGAGAACCTGCACGACCGCTTTCCCGCCATCACCAAAGGCCGCACTGACGCTTACGCCGTTGCCTCGCAGGACAAACTCGCCGCCGCGTACAGCAAGGGCCAGATCCAGCCCGACCTGGTGCCGGTGGCAACCCTCAAGCCGGGCGAAGGCTGGACCCTGAACAGCGTTGATGAGCCACCCCGGCCAGGCACCACGCTCGAGGACCTGGCCGCCCTGCGCACGCCTTTCCGGGCCCACGGCCGGGTCACGGCAGGCAACGCAGCAGGCCTGAATGATGGCGCCACGGCCGCGCTCCTGGCTTCTTCCGAAGCTGCCGCAGAGCTTGGGCTGCCCGTCAAGATGCGCCTGGTCAGCTACGCGTATGCAGGCGTCGAACCCGAAGTCATGGGCATCGGACCCGTCCCCGCCACCGAGAAGGCCCTGAAGAACGCCGGGCTCACCATCGATGACATCGGACTCTTCGAAATCAACGAGGCTTTCGCCGTGCAGGTCCTGAGCTTCCTGGACCATTTCGGGATCTCCGACGACGACCCCCGCGTCAACCGGTACGGCGGCGCCATTGCGGTGGGCCACCCGCTGGCCTCCTCCGGCGTGCGGCTGATGAACCAGCTCGCACGGCAGTTCCAGGAGGACCCCACCGTGCGCTACGGCATCACCACCATGTGCATCGGCCTGGGCATGGGCGCCACGGTCATCTGGGAAAACCCGCACCACGCCCAATACAGCGGAACCGCAGCCCCGCAGCAGACCGACGCCACTACCGAAGGAGCCGCAGCATGAGCGCCGCCGATTTCACCACGCTTGCCCAACTCTTCCCCGACGAAACCGTGACGCACTCCTACGTCCGGGACATCGAACTGCCAGCTGCCCCCGGCACGTCCAGCCCCGGGACGTTTGCCCTGATCACGTTGGACAACGGCCTGGACCACTCCAAACCCACCACCCTTGGGCCCAACACACTGGTGGAACTCGGGACAGTCCTGGAGGGACTAAAGGAGCGGGCCGCCCGGGGCGAGATTGTAGGCGTGGGCGTGACCGGCAAGCCGTACTTCCTTGTTGCCGGGGCGGACCTTTCCGCCGTGAAATCTTTGGAGAACCGGGAGCATGGCCTGTGGATGGCCCAGCTTGGACACGACGTCTACGCCACCCTCGCCAACCTCGGCGTCCCCAGCTTCGCGTTCATCAATGGTGTGGCCCTTGGCGGCGGCCTGGAGATCGCCCTGCAGTCCACCTACCGCACCGTGTCCACCGGCGCGGGGGCGCTGGCGCTTCCTGAAGCTGTGCTCGGCCTGGTTCCCGGCTGGGGCGGCGTCTACATCCTGCCGCGGCTCACCGGGCCCGAGAACGCCGTCAAGGTGATGATCGAGAACCCGCTCAGCAACAACCGGACCCTCACCGGGCCGGACGCTTTCCGGCTCGGCATCGCCGACGCCCTCTTCGAACCGGCGGACTTCCTGGAGCAGTCCCTAGCATGGGCAGCCAAGGTCATCACAGGTGAGGTGGTCCCGGAGCGGCCGAACGCCGTCGACCCTTCCGATCCCAAAGTTGCCGAACGCTGGGCCGCAGCCGTTAAGGCCGGCAGGGCGTTCGTGGAGGCTAAGACCTCCAACGCCTCCCCGGCACCGGCCAAGGTCCTGGACATCCTGGAAGCCAACCGCACTATGACGCAGGCGGCGTCCGCGGAGCTGGAATGCCAAACCCTTGCCGTGCTGATGCAGACCGACGAATTCCGCGCCACCGTGTACGCCTTCCTGGACCTGGTCCAGAAGCGTTCCAAGCGCCCGGCAGGTGCCCCGGACCGGAAGCTGGCACGCCCGGTCACGAAGATCGGCGTGGTGGGGGCAGGCCTCATGGCAAGCCAACTGGCGCTCCTGTTTGCGCGCCAGCTTAAGGTTCCGGTGGTGATGACCGACATCGACCAGGCCCGCGTGGATAAGGGTGTTGGTTATGTCCATGCCGAGGTGGATAAACTTCTCGGCAAAAAGCGGATCAGCCCGGACGCCGCGAACCGCACTAAGGCGCTGGTGTCGGGCTCCGTTTCCAAGGACACCTTTGCTGACGCCGACTTTGTGATCGAGGCCGTCTTCGAAGAGCTGAACGTCAAGAAGCAGGTGTTCGCCGAGGTGGAGGCGATCGTCTCGCCTGACTGCATCCTGGCCACCAATACGTCGTCATTGTCCGTGACTGACATGGCTGCTGATCTTGAACACCCGGAGCGGCTCGTAGGATTCCATTTCTTCAACCCGGTGGCTGTTATGCCGCTGCTGGAGATCGTACGGGCTCCCAGGACAGACGACGCCGTGCTGGCCACCGCCTTCGAGCTCGCCAAGGGCTTGAAGAAGACGGCTGTGCTGGTCAAGGACGCCCCCGCCTTTGTGGTCAACCGGATCCTGCTGCGGCTGATGGGCGAAGTGACGGCCGCCTTTGACGAGGGCACCCCGGCAGAGGTTGCCGACAACGCCCTGCGGCCTATGGGCCTGCCGATGACGCCGTTCACCTTGGGCGCCATGGTGGGCCTGCCGGTGGCGCAGCACGTCCAGGAGTCCCTGCACGCCGCTTTCGGCGACCGCTTTCCGGTGTCCGCAAACCTGAAGAAGCTGATCGACAACGGCGTGAAGTCGCTGTGGGCCCCCGCGGCCGACGGAACGCAGGAAATCCCGGACTCCACCCTGTCGCTGATGTCGTTCGGTACCTCGCCGTCCAACGGAGACGAGGTGCTGCACCGGGTCCAGGATGCCCTGGCCGAGGAAATCGGCCTGATGCTGGAAGAAGGCGTGGTGGCAGGTCCGGAGGACATCGACCTCTGCATGATCCTCGGCGCGGGCTGGCCCATGTTCCTGGGCGGCATCACCCCGTACCTGGACCGGGTTGGCGCCTCCGAGCGGGTGAACGGCAAGCGGTTCCTCGCACCGGGCACCGCATCCCGTTCCGCGGCGCCAGCAAGCGCGTAGCCTGCCCGTCCGGAACCGGCCAAGGCGTCAGGGAACCGGGATCTGGCCCGGGATCACTGGGAGGTCAGCGCGCGGCCGGACTCCAGGTGCACCAGCCGATGCGCAAGGGACCGCGCGTACTCGAGGTCGTGTGTGACCAGCACGACGGCGGCGCCCTCCGCGGCGGCACACCGGACCACGCGGTCCAGGACCGCCAGTCCATGGCCGTCCAGGGCTACGGTCGGTTCGTCCAGGGCAAGGACAGACGGGCGCCTGGCCAGCACGGTGGCCAGGGCCAGCAGGCGCTGGTGGGACGCGGGAAGTTCTGCCGGATGCCGGCCGGCGAGGTGATCCAGGCCGACGGCGGCGAGGGCCTCAGAGACGGCCCGCTCGGTTGCCGGGTCATGGCAGTGCCTCCCGGCAGCTCCCTGCGCGGCCGCCCATCTAAAGACTGGCCGGCGGCCTGGTTTCCGGCGGACCGGCCACCGTTCCATGCCGAAGCGGACTTCCCGTTCCACGGTGCGCGCGAACAGCTGGTCCCGGGGCTGCTGGAAGAGGAGCCCGACGTCGCCGGACACCCTTCCCGTTGGGTGCCCGGCGATGTCCTGCCCCTTGACCAGGACCGTCCCGGCCGTGGGCTGGAGCAGGCCGTTGAGGTGCCGCAGCAGTGTGGACTTTCCGGCACCGTTCGCTCCGGTGACAGCAACGATCTCGCCGGCGCGTACTTCCATGTTGAGGTTCTGAAGGACCACTGCCGCGGCGGGGTCCGGCTCTGTTTTGAGCCAGCGCCGGCGTTGTTGGCGGTAGCTGAACGAGACGCCACGCAGTTCGACCGCGGGCGGGCGGGGCACCATTGCTCCAAGGGCAGAGGCACTGAGAACGGTGGCACCAGCGACACGTGCATCAAGGCCAGGAGCACCGTTTCCCAGTTCTTCCGGGACCGGCAGGACACTGGCCCCCGTGCCCGGTCGCGGGCTCACTACGCCGGCCGTTGCCAACTCTCCGGAGCCGGCGACTTGGGCGGGCGTGCCCGTTATCGCCACCGTACCTCCGCTGAGCAGCACCCAGGTGTCGGCGTCGAGCAGCAAATCGTCCACCCTCTGGCTCAGGACCACGACGGCGGTGCCGTCCTTCACAAGGTTCCGCACCAGGAGCGCCAAGCGTTCGGCTCCTTCCCGGTCAAGGGAAGCGAACGGCTCGTCCATCACCAGCACGGCAGGCCCGGAAATGACGGCGCATCCGATGGCCAGGCGGCGCAGTTCGCCGCCGGAAAGCCTTGCCGGGTCCTTGTCCAGCAGGTGGTCCAGGCCGACCCTTGACGCCGTGCGCCCAACGGCGGCGGCCATTCCGGCCCGATCCATTCCCACGTTTTCCAACCCGAAGGCCAACTCTTCGGCAACCGTTGCGCGGACGCTGGAGAGGGCCGCCACGGCGTCCTGCGGCACGAAGCCCACCACGCGGCCCCACGTACCGGGGTTGATTCGTGGATCAGCTTCTCCCGTGAACTGCAGCCTCGTACCGCCAAGGTCGAGGAATCCCGTCAGGCTCCCGCCATTGCCGGGAAGCAGCCACCCGGCAATCAGGCGTCCCAGTGTTGATTTGCCGCTGCCGGAGCCGCCCAGCACTGCCGTCAGTGTGCCTGCACCGAGGGAAAGGTCCACACTGGCGAGGACGGGTTCCGTATCGCCGGGATAAATGAATGTTTCTATCCCCGCAGCCAGTACGGGGGTGGAGCTTTCCGCCATCCTCAAGAACCCACCCATGACTGCCCGAGGCGGACCACTGTTGCCGCAGCGGCCGCGAGCAGGAGGACCAGGCGCAGCCGGCGCTGGAACGGCGGATCGGGCACCTCACGGTAACTGGTGCGCGGCCCGGGTCCGCCGAAGCCACGGGCTTCCAGGGCAGCCGCCCGGGTGCCGGCCTCGTCCACCAATGACAGGACCAGCGGCACTGCCTGCCACCGGAAAGCTGTCATTCGCCGGAAAACGCCCCCTGTGATCACGAGGCCGCGGGCCTCCTGGGCATGCCTGATCCTGCCCAGCCGCGTGGTGATGGCCGGCAGCAGGGTCAGGGTGGAGGCCAGCACAAACGCGAAACGGGCATGAACGCCCCGGGCGGACAATGCGGCGACCAAGTCCGGAACGCTGATGGTAAAGGAGCACAACAGCAGCACGAGCACTGACGCGGAGAGCTGGGTAGCCCGGTCGAGGGCAAACTGCAGCCCTTCCACGGTGACCCGCGCCGGTCCCCATTGCGCCAGGACGGCAGCGCCTTCGGGAAAGAACAGTCCATGCAGGATGAAGAGCGACAACACGAGGGGAACCAGAATTCCCGCAGCAGCGGCCGCCATCCGGCGTTCCACTCCCGCGGCGACCGACAAGCACACTGCTGCGGCAATCACGGCGAGGGACAGCGGCAGGCTCGCTGCCGCCGTCGTCATCACTGCCGTGCTGCCGGCGGCGGCCAGCGATGTAAACGGATGGAGTCGCATCAGGGGAGGGTCAGGCGGCCTGGTCCGTAGGTGCGCCGGCGGTCTCTCTGGCGGGCCGGCCGGTTCCGTGGCCCGCCAACACGCGGTGGCGCGTCACGAAGGGGAACTGCAGGCGTGTACGGCGTGGCAGGGCATACACCAGGATGGCCACCAGGGTGAAGACGATGGCCTTGTCCATGGGATCCGAGATCAGGGCCTGCTTGGTAATGGCGGCCAGGAGCGTGTCCCCCATAGAGCGGAAGGCGCTCACGATGGCGCCGGTCGCCAGCCCCGACGTGCCGCCGAAGACAAAGGCGGCAATGGGCGCGGAGACAACACCCCCGATGATCCCGGTCAGGAAACCGGCCACCGGTGCCAGGTAAAAGCGGCGGAACAGTCCATACCGGGCGGCAAGGCCTGCCAGGCAGCCGATCAGGGCGGCGCCGGCAGCAAACGGGAGGACAGTCGGATTGAAGAAGGACCAGACGATACTGCTCAGCGCGCCTGTGGCGGCTCCGGCTGCCGGTCCAGCCAGGACCGCGATGAGGACCGTGCCGATGGCGTCAAGATAGAACGGCACCAGTGTGCTGCCTACAAACTGGCCCAGCACAATGTTCAGCACCAGCGCAACGGGAATCAGTACCAGCGTGGAGACGGGCAGCGTGGGCAGGACGGCAACAATCAGCAGGATGGCGCCAGCAAGGAACCCGGAGAGCGCGATCAGCGCCGAAGCGCTGCCCGGTCCGCCAGTGATGTCCGCGGGCTGGTTGAGCACAAGGTAGATGTAGGTGCCTGCGATGGCCAGTGCACCGAGGATTTCCAGCAACCGGCGTTTCCGGGCGGCGGCCGGGGTTGGGGATTCCAGCGTAAGGGAGGGCGATGACATGGCGTTCCTTCGAAGGTTCAGGCTGGGAAGCCCGGAAAGCCCGGGCAATGCGGAACGCCGCCTATGTCACCTCGGCGGCAACCGGCGCGTTTGGGTGCCGGCCGGTCCGCCATCCAGTCTACCGGCTGGTACCTCGCAGCTATCCGGCCGTTTTCGGCCGATTTCCGGCAGGCCGGCGTTCCGACGTCGGCCCAGCTCTGCCATAGACTCACGGAAAGGCCCACTCCACCACCCCACCCCCCCGTCCTGCGGAGGACCTCACGAAAGGCGGATGCATGCCCCACTACGACCTGGCCATCATCGGTTCGGGATCCGGAAATTCGCTGATTACTCCGTTCTGGGACGGCAGGAGGGTAGCGATGATCGACGGCGGCGTGTTCGGCGGTACGTGCCTGAACGTCGGCTGCATCCCCACCAAGATGTTTGTCTACCCGGCCGGGCTTGCCGCCACGCCCTCGGAAGCGGGCCGCCTCGGTGTGGACCTGAGCCTGGATAAGGTGCACTGGAATGATGTGCGGGACAGGATTTTTGGCCGGATCGATTCGATTTCCGAGTCCGGCCGGCGGTACCGGGCGGATGAACTCGACAATGTGGACCTGTACCAGGACCACGCTCGGTTCACGGGTCCCAGGACGCTCGTCACCGATTCAGGCGTGGAACTCACCGCGGACCGGGTAGTAGTGGCCGCCGGTTCCCGGGCCGTCCTGCCCGAAGTTCCGGGGATCGGCCTGCCGCAGGTACATACCTCCGATACCGTCATGCGCATTGACGGCCTGCCGGGGAGAGTGGTGGTTGTGGGCGGCGGCTACATCGCGGCGGAGTTTGCCGCGGTGTTCCATGGCTTCGGCGCCGACGTCACCCAGGTAAACCGTTCCGGCAGACTGCTTCGCGGCAACGACCGGGAGATCGCCGGGCGTTTCGCAGCCGCAGCCGCCAGCCGCTGGCGGCTGGAGCTTGGATACGCGCTCCAGGCTGTGGAGGACAACGGCGACGGCTCGGTTACGGTCGTTTTCTCCGATGATGATGGCACGCCGCTACGCATCCGGGCGGATATCGTCCTGATGGCCACGGGGCGGGTGCCTAACACGGACCGGCTGGGCGTGGAGGCTGCCGGCTTTGACCTGGACGGGGACCGCACTCTGTCCGTGGACCGCCACCTCAGGGTCCTCTCCAACGGGCAGCCTGTGGACGGCGTGTACGCCCTGGGCGACATCGCGAACAGCTACCAGCTCAAGCACGTCGCCAACCGCGAAGCCCGGGTGGTGGCGAACAACCTCGAACACCCGGACCGGCTCCGGCCCATCGACTACACGGCAGTGCCGTTTGCCGTGTTCTCCAACCCACAGGTGGCTTCCGTCGGCCTGACCGAAGATGACGCCCGCTCGCAGGCAGCGCCAGGGACGGAGATTGTTACGGCGGTCCAGGACTACGGCTCCACCGCCTACGGCTGGGCCATGGAGGACGAGGAAGGGGTGGTCAAGCTCGTCGCCGAGAAGTCCACCGGACGCCTGCTCGGAGCCCACATCATGGGCCGCGAAGCCTCCATCCTCATCCAGCCACTGGTCCAGGCGATGGCCACGGACGTGCCGGTCCATACGCTGGCGCGCGGCCCCTACTGGATCCACCCGGCTTTGACCGAGGTGGTGGAGAACGCCTTGCTGGCCCTGGACGTGGATCTGCCTGACGACGCTCCGCTGTAGGACTGACAGGTCACTGCCGGACTTACCGTTCGTACAGCCGGGCTGCGAGGGCGCCGACGGACCGGATGAGTTCCTGGAAGGCCTGTTCAGGGTTGTTCCCGGACACCACCCGGGCGTTGGGCGGATGTCCCCACAGCTTGCGGTAGTCCGCCACGGTGGTCCCCATCAACAAGGTGGACTCGACCTCGACGTCGACGGTTGCCGTCCGGGTGCTGTACTCCAGCGTGCAGGCTGCCACGCCTGCGGCGAAGAAGTCGTGGACATGCGCCAGGTACCCCTGGTCATAGTGCCGGTGGAACTCAAAGTAGAACCGCAACGCATCGGACAGGTGCCGCACCAGCGGGTTCTCGGACGTGCTCCGGAGCCCCTCGGGCTGCTCGGGAAGCACAAGTTCCTCCACGGCGCAGCCCGCCGCCGCGGAAAGCCGCCTTATGTGCTCGGGCCGCATCTCGATCCGCTCCGTGGTGTCCAGCGAGCAGACAATGGGGAGCCGGTCCTCCGGCAGCCCGCGGAACGCCGCATAGACTTCCTTGGCCGCATGCGGGTCCACATGGGTGTTCCACTCTGCCGTGGGCGTGGTGTTTCCCTGGTGGTAGAAACTTCCGCCCATGATCACCACCCGTTTCAGCAATTCCGGCAACCGCGGTTCACGTCGGATGGCCAGGGCGAAATTCGTCAGCGGCGCCGTAATCAGCGCCGTCAGCTCCCCCGGGCGGGCGCGTGCTGCTTCCACCCAGACATCGGCGGCGTGCCGAGCGGACACTGACCCGGACGGCGGTGGCAACACGGCGTGTCCAAGACCTTGGGGTCCGTGGGTCTCCGGGGTGGTCACGAGGGGGACGGAAAGCGGAACTTCGGCGCCAACGGCGACCTCAACCCCAGGACGCCCGCACAACTCCAGCATGGCCAGCGTGTTCAAGGCCACTTGGCGCAGGCCCGCGTTTCCGGGGGTCGCAGTCACAGCCACGAACTCCACTTCCGGCAGCGAGGCCAGGTACGCCAGTGCCAAGGCGTCGTCTATCCCGGTATCCACATCCAGCAGCAGCCTGGTCATCGGCGTCGTTCCCTCATGCCGTTTCCTAGAAGAGTGCCACTTTGGGGACTTTGGGGAAGATGTCATCCAGTTCCGCAAGGTCCGCCGGGGTCGGCACCCAGGCCACGGCCTCCGCGTTCTGGCGGACCTGTTCGGGCCTGGTGGCCCCCGCGATCACGCTGCTGACCGACGGCTGGGCCGCGAGCCAGGAGAAGGCCACCTGAACCTCCGACAGGCCACGCTGTTCGGCGAAGGCGCTGAACCGTGTGAGCTGGCCCCAGTCGGCGTCGTGCACCAGATGGGTCCGGGTATGGCTGAGCCGGGTGCCTTCCGGCGCCGTGTCCGGCGAGTATTTTCCGGTAAGGAGCCCGTTGGCCAACGGGAAGTAAGGCAGGACGCCAAGGCCATACGCCTCGGCTGCGGGGGTGACTTCCAGCTCCGCCCGCCGGTCCAGGAGGTTGTAGTGGTTCTGGGTGGAGATGAACCGGGCACCCCCGGCGGTACGTGCGACGAACTCAGCTTCGGCGATCTGCCAGCCGGCGCGGTTTGAGTGCCCGATGTACCGCACTTTCCCACTCGTCACCAGGTCATCGAGCGCCGAGAGGGTTTCTTCGATCGGCGTCAGCGGGTCCGGAGTGTGGAACTGGTACAGGTCGATCCAGTCGGTGCCCAGCCGCCGGAGCGATGCCTCCGCCGCGCGGATGATGTAGCTGCGGGAGCCGCGGGCGCCGAAATCGCGGCCATTGGCCCCGTGAATGTCCATCCCGAACTTGGTGGCCACCACGGCTTCGTCCCGCCGCCCGGCCAGAGCCTTGCCCAGCATGGTCTCGCTGAGGCCGGGCTCGCGCCCGTAGGTGTCCGCCACGTCGAAGAGAGTCACACCGGCGTCGAGGGCGGCGTGGACGACGGCGTCAGTGGCCTCCTGGGACTCGGTGGCCGTATGGGCCCGGCCCAGGTTATTGCAGCCCAGGCCCACAACAGAAACGGTGAGGCCGGAGTTTCCGAGGCGGCGGTATTCAGTCATCGACTTCCGTCCTAGAGGCTGAAGCTGTTGGCTGGCTTCGCCGAGTGCTTGAGCTTGAAGCTGTCCGGATCAGTGAAGGGTGCGGCGCCAATGCTGAGCTTGGTGAAGTCCAAATCCTCGCCGCGGCTGCAGACCTTGATCGCGTTGACGGCTTTGTTTACGTCGGGGCAAAGGCAGAAGATGTTCAGCTTGTAGTCGCTGAATTCCGAGCGTTCCACCGTGCCCAGCCCGCGCCACGCCAGGTGGCTGATGAGGGCATCCTTCGCCTTCTCCTCAAGGTAGCGGTCGCGGTCGGTGCCCTCCTTGGTCTTCAGGGCGAACTGGGCTACCACCCAAAACTGCTCCTCGTCGGGGATTTCGGCGTAGCCGTCCTCCGCGCACTGCACGGCAAACGCATCCATCAGGCCCTCCGCCGCGGCGGCGTCGGCGACGTCGGTTTCTTCGGTCTTGCTCTGGTGGCCCACAACGCCATAGTTCATCACGAACTGGCTGTAGTCCTCGTCGAACCAGCCTTCGCGGAAGTGCAGCACTCCCTCATCGTCCCGTTTGTAGACCCTGATGATTCCGCTCATGACCGTCCCTTCGTGAACCATTCGACATCTGTTCCGTCGAACGGTGCGTGCTGTGCCTTGACGGCCTGGTAAAGCTCATCCGCGGCGGCCTGGATGTCATCCACCAGCCGGTCCGGGTAATTCATGGCGATGCGGTGCTCGGCGAACTCGTCCTGGTCATCGATAAAGACGCCGCGGCCCGCCATGCGGATGACATCCAAATCCATGTCGATCACATGGAACTCGGTGACGGCGGGCCGGATGTCCGTCCACTCGTGGGCAACGGCGAGGTCAACGTAGACACGGACCCCGTTGGGGTGGGCGTCGTCATAGAACGTGGCCACCCAGTCGCCGGAGCGCGGCACCAGCAGCACTGCATCGGACCGGGTGTAGAACGCGGCGCCGGGCCGGGAGCAGAATTCGTTGGTTCCCTGGAAAATCCACCAGCCGTGCCGGTCCTCACCCAGATAGCGGCCCGGGACCGCCCAGTGGGCCTTGCCGTTCCATTTGCGGTTCCGGGCCACCACTAATTGGCCGGGCTGCAGCGGGCCCGGAACGCGTGTGGTGCTGCTATGTATCGCCGGTCCGCTTTCACCGGTTGCCCCCGGGTACTTCAGTGCGTCTTCTTCCCTCACAGAATCGGAAGGCTGCCGGTGGTGGGGTGTTGCTGGCCCGGGAGGGGACGCGCAAACGGAACCTTGGTGCCCAAAACCTGCGCGACGACGTCGTGCGTTATTTGCTGGGCGGTCAGCCCGACGCGCTCCAGGACCTGGCTCCTGGTGCCGTGGTCAAGGAACTCCACGGGCAGGCCAACCTCGTTCAGGGCAGTGTCCACCCCGGCGGCGCGCATTTCCTGCCTGATCCGCGACCCCACTCCGCCTGCGCGGACGCCGTCCTCAATGCAGATGACCAGACGGTGATGGGAGGCCAGCGCGATGATGGAACGGCGGACCGGCAGCACCCAGCGCGGGTCCACCACGGTGGTGCTGATTCCCTGCGCGCCGAGGCGGTTGGAAACGTCCAGGGCAAGTTCGGACATGGCCCCGACGCTGACGATCAGGACGTCGTTTTCAGTGGAACCGGACGGACGTCGGGCCAGGACATCCACGCCGTCGCTTAGCCTTTCGATGGCTTCGACTTCGGCGCCCACGGTGCCCTTGGAGAAGCGCACCACGGTGGGGGCGTCACTGATGGCTACAGCCTCGCGGAGTTCCTCCCGCAGACGGGAGGCGTCGCGCGGGGCTGCGAGGTGCAGTCCCGGCACAATCTGGACCATGGCCATGTCCCACATGCCGTGGTGGCTTGCGCCGTCGGGCCCGGTGACGCCTGCCCGGTCCAACACGATGGTGACGCCGGCCTTATGCAGGGCGACGTCCATCAGCAGTTGGTCGAACGCGCGGTTCAGGAACGTGGCGTAGACGGCCACCACCGGGTGGAGCCCGCCGAAGGCCATGCCGGCGGCGGAGGTCAAGGCGTGCTGTTCGGCAATTCCGACGTCGATCACGCGGTCGGGATGCCTGGCGGCAAATTTGTGCAGGCCCACGGGGATCAGCATGGCGCCGGTGAGGCCCACGATGTCAGGCCGCTCATCGGAAATTTCGGCGATCTCGTCAGCGAAGACGGAGGTCCAGGACTGGGCGCCGGCACTGCCCGTGGGCTCGCCCGTCTCGGGGTCGATGATGCCGACGGCGTGGAACTGGTCCGCCTCATGGGCGCGGGCGGGAGCGTAGCCGTGGCCCTTTTCGGTCATGGCGTGGACAATGACCGGGCCCGCGTAGTTCTTGGCTGTGGACAGGGCGTGCTCCATGGCCTGGAGGTTGTGCCCGTCCACGGGGCCGATGTATTTCATGCCGAGGTCCTCGAACATGCCTTGGGGCGCCCACCAGTCCTTGATGCCCTTTTTCATGGCATGCAGGCTCTTGTAGGTGAACTGCCCCACGGGGCCGCTGTTCTGGAGCTTCTTTTTCCACCAGTCCAGGGTCCCCTCATAGGCGGGGGCGGCGCGGAAGGAGTCGATGGTGGGACGCAGCGATGCCAGGTAGTCGGCGAAGCCGCCGACGGTGGGCGCATAGGAGCGGCCGTTGTCGTTGACCACGATCACCACGCGGCGGCGTTTATCGGCCGCGATGTTGTTGATGGCTTCCCAGGCCATGCCGCCGGTCAGGGCACCGTCGCCTACCACCGCGACGGTGTACCGGTCGCCTTCCCCGGTGAGCTGCCGGGCCCGGGAGATACCGTCCGCCCAGGACAGGGACGAGGAAGCGTGTGAGCTTTCGACGATGTCGTGCTCGGATTCGGCCCGGGACGGGTAGCCTGACAGGCCGCCTTCCTGACGGAGTGTGCTGAAGTCCTGGCGTCCGGTGAGGAGCTTGTGCACGTAGGACTGGTGGCCGGTATCGAAAACGATACTGTCCCGCGGCGAGTCAAAGATGCGGTGCACGGCCAGCGTCAGCTCAACCACCCCAAGGTTGGGTCCAAGGTGTCCACCGGTCTGGGAGACGTTCGTGATCAGGAAACTCCTGATCTCACCGGCGAGTTCCGCCAGCTGCTTTTCGGACAACTCGTTCAGGTCCTGCGGATTCCGGATGGCGTCCAAGAGTCCCAATGACCCCTCCTTCAGGTGGTAGACGTGCCTGTTAACTCTAACGCCTCGGCTCAAATCCAAAGCCGAAGCCCCGGCTGGTCGGTGACCGGCCGGGGCTTCGTCAGGGTGTTTGCCTGAGTACAGAAAGCCGCTAGTTGGCGGAAATCTGACGCAGGACGTACTGCAGGATGCCGCCGTTGCGGTAGTAGTCGGCTTCGCCCGGGGTATCAATGCGCAGGACGGCATCGAAGGACTTGGCGGTGCCGTCCTCAGCGGTGGCGGTCACCTTAAGGGTCTTGGGCGTGAAGCCCTCGTTTAGCCCGGTGACGCCTTCCACCGCAAAAACCTCAGTGCCGGTCAGGCCCAGGGTTGCTGCGCTTTCTCCGGCCGGGTACTGCAGGGGCAGGACGCCCATGCCGATCAGGTTGGAGCGGTGGATGCGCTCGTAGCTTTCGGCGATGACTGCCTTGACGCCCAGGAGCGCGGTGCCCTTGGCTGCCCAGTCACGGGAGGAACCGGAGCCGTACTCCTTGCCTGCCAGGACCACCAGCGGGATGCCGGCTGCCTGGTAGTTCTGGGCGGCGTCGTAGACGTAGGCCTGCGGGCCGTCAGCCTGGGTGAAGTCGCGGGTGAAACCACCCTCGACGCCGTCCAGGATCTGGTTCTTGATGCGGATGTTCGCGAACGTGCCGCGGATCATGACTTCGTGGTTTCCCCGGCGCGAACCGTAGGAGTTGAAGTCCTTGCGCTCCACACCGTTGGCCAGGAGGTACTGGCCGGCCGGGGTGTCCGACTTGAAGGAGCCGGCCGGGGAGATGTGGTCAGTAGTGACCGAATCGCCCAGCTTCAGCAGCACGCGTGCACCGGAGATGTCCTGGACGGGCTCCGGCTGGGCCTTCATGCCCTCGAAGTACGGGGGCTTCCGGACGTAGGTGGACTTCGGGTCCCAGGCGAACGTGTCGCCGGCGGGGGTGTCGAGAGCCTTCCAGCGGTCGTCGCCGTCGAAGACACCCTCGTAGCCGCGGGCGAACATGTCCTTGTCGATCGAGGAATCGATGACCTGCTGGACCTCGACCGGGTTGGGCCAGATGTCCTTCAGGAAAACGTCGTTGCCGGCCTCGTCCTTGCCCAGGGAATCGGTGTCGAAGTCGAAGTCCATGGAACCGGCCAGGGCGTAGGCGATGACCAGCGGCGGGGAGGCCAGGTAGTTCATCTTCACGTCCGGGTTGATCCGGCCTTCGAAGTTGCGGTTGCCGGAGAGCACCGCGGTGACCGAGAGGTCGTTGGCCTGGATGGCCTCGGAAATTTCGGTGTCCAGCGGGCCGGAGTTGCCGATGCAGGTGGCGCAGCCGTAGCCCACGATGTAGAAGCCGAGCTTCTCCAGGTACGGGGTCAGGCCGGACTTCTCGTAGTAGTCGGTGACGACCTTGGAGCCGGGAGCAACAGAGGTCTTGACCCACGGCTTGGACGTCAGGCCCTTGTCAACGGCGTTGCGTGCCAGCAGTGCGGCGGCAAGCATGACGGAGGGGTTGGACGTGTTGGTGCAGGACGTGATGGAGGCGATGGAAACTGCTCCGTGGTCCAGCTCGAACTCGCGGCCGTCTTCGGTCTTGATGTGGACCGGGTTGGACGGGCGTCCGTTGGCGCCGTTCGCGGCGGAGACCACGCGTGCGGTTTCCGTGGTGTGGGAATCAGCGTGCGTGAACGATGGCGCATCCGAGGCCGGGAAGGACTCTTCCAGGGACTCGTCCACGCTGCCGTCTTCGATGGCCACGTAGTTGTGGATGTCCTTGCGGAACTGCTCCTTGGCATCGGTCAGCTCAATGCGGTCCTGGGGACGCTTGGGGCCGGAGATGGAGGGAACAACCGTGGACAGGTCCAGCTCGAGGTACTCGGAGAACTTGATCTCACGCGACGGATCGTGCCAGAGGCCCTGTTCCTTGGCGTAGGACTCCACGAGCGCCACGTTTTCGTCCGAGCGGCCGGTGAGGCGCAGGTAGTCCAATGTGACGTCGTCGATCGGGAACATTGCGGCGGTGGAACCGAATTCCGGGCTCATGTTGCCGATGGTGGCGCGGTTGGCCAGCGGCACCGCGGCGACACCCTCGCCGTAGAATTCCACGAACTTGCCCACAACACCGTGCTTGCGCAGCTGCTCGGTGATGGTCAGCACGACGTCGGTGGCGGTGGCTCCGGCCGGGATGGACCCGGTCAGCTTGAAGCCGACGACGCGCGGGATGAGCATCGAGACGGGCTGGCCCAGCATGGCCGCTTCGGCTTCAATGCCGCCAACGCCCCAGCCCAGGACACCCAGGCCGTTGACCATGGTGGTGTGCGAGTCAGTGCCCACGCAGGTGTCGGGGTAGGCGCGCAGGGCACCGTCCACCTCGCGGGTCATGACCGTGCGGGCCAGGTATTCGATGTTGACCTGGTGCACAATGCCGGTTCCCGGGGGAACAACCTTGAAGTCATCGAAGGCGGTCTGGCCCCAGCGGAGGAACTGGTAACGCTCGCCGTTCCGCTGGTATTCGATCTCCATGTTGCGCTCCAGTGCGCCGGAGTTACCGAAAGCATCGATCTGCACGGAGTGGTCGATGACCATCTCTGCAGGAGCGAGGGGGTTGACCCGCTTGGGGTCGCCACCGAGCTCCTTGACCGCTTCACGCATCGTCGCCAGGTCAACCACGCAGGGAACACCGGTGAAGTCCTGCATGATCACCCGTGCAGGCGTGAACTGGATTTCTGTATCTGGCTGGGCATCAGGATCCCAGCCAGCCAAGGCACGAACGTGATCGGCAGTGATGTTCGCGCCGTCCTCGGTCCTCAACAGGTTTTCAAGCAATACCTTGAGGCTGAACGGAAGGTTTTCTGCACCTTCAACGGAGTTCAACCGGAAAATTTCGTATTCGGTTCCGGCTACATTAAGTTTGCCTTTTGAACCGAAGCTGTCCACAGTGCTCATCGCAGGACTCCTCTCGCAACAGTTTCATCTTTGTCGCGCGGTTGACCGCTTGCTAGTTAGGCAGGCCTAATTAGTGCGTGCCCGCAAAAATTACATGGGGTCACCCGTGAATACGGAGCGCGACGTGGGACTACTAAGGGCCATAGTAGTCCAAATAACTGCGGCGTCAGCGGCTCGGCACCAGTAAAGCCACCGTCTCCAGGTGGTGGGTGTGCGGGTACAAGTCCAGGGCGCGCAGCCCCGCCAGCGACCATCCTCCCTGCTGGAAGTAACCCACGTCACGGGCGAAGGATGCAGGATCACACGACACATAGGCAATGGCCCGCGGACTCGCGGCCATCAGCTGGCCTACGACGGCCTTGCCTGCACCGGCACGTGGCGGGTCCAGCACCAGGGCATCAAAATTGCGTGGTTTCTGGCGGAGGATGCGTTCCACCCGCCCTTGGGCAATCTCCACCTGCGGCGCCCCGTGCAGGTTCTTTCGGGCGTCCTTGCTGGTGCCGGGAGCGCCTTCCACCGACAGTACAGAGCCTGTTTCGCCCACCGCATCAGCCAACGGCGCCGTGAAAAGTCCGGCGCCTGCATAGAGATCTGCCACCACGGAACCGGGCGAAAGGAAGCCACCGTCGTGCAGGAATCCTGTGACGGCCCCCACAAGTGCTTCGGGCGCGTCGCGGTGGATCTGCCAGAAGCCGGCGCCGGTGACCCGGTATTCGTGCCCCGCGGCGGATTCCTGCACCCAGGTGCGTCCCCGCAACTGCTGGACGTCGTCCGTGAGCGGATCGAAGGTGGCCACCGAGACATCCTCCGGAAGCTGGGCGGCAATGGCGCTCAGCCGCTTTGGCTTCGTCCCGGGAGCCGGGGCAAGCAGCACCAGGGGACGTGAACCGTTGGCCGGTGCGGCCACCTCCACGCGCTCGATCCCCTGCAGGTCAATATTCCACAGCCGCAGCCGGTTGATGCCGGCAGAGGCGAGCGGCATCTCCCGCAGCGCAATGATGTGGTCGGAGCGGTGGGCGTGCATGCCCAGTTTTCCGGCAGCGGTGACCGAGAAACTGGCCCGCGTCCGCCACCCGAGGCCAGTGTCGGCGTCGTACGTTGGGTCCGCCCCCGCACTGTTCCCTGCCACCGCCTCAACGGTGACCTCACCGCCCGGGAACTGGCCGACGGCGGCGAGCCGCTGAAGCTGTTCGGTCAGGACTGCGGCCTTCAGGCTTCGCTGGCGTTCCAGCGCTATATGGCCGAACTCGGCGCCGCCCACCGGCGGGTGGCCGTGGGTCCAGGCGCGTCGGGAGTCGGCCGCGTGCCAGAAGTGCTCCACCCGGTCCGGGGACGCCTCGAGGACTTCCACCGCGTCGGCGCGCCAGAATTTGGCTGCTTCACCGGCGTCGGTCAGCCGGGCGCGGACTTTTTCGCCGGGGATGGCGTGCCGCACGAAGATCACCCTGCCCTCATGCCGGGCCACGCAGTGGCCGCCGTGGGCCACAGGGCCGACGTCGAGCACCAGTTCCTTAACCTCGGTAGTGGAAGGGAACTGGGTCTGGGTATGCGAGCTCATTGGATATCCTGCAGGTTCTTGGCTTCTTCGGATGATTTCAGCTGCCACGGAACACTGGCCACCATCACGCCGGGTTCGAAGTGCAGCCGGGTCTTGATGCGCAGCGCAGTCTGGTTGTGGACGAGTTGTTCCCACCATTTGCCCACGACATATTCGGGGATGTAGACCACGATGAGGTCGCGGGGGGAATCGCGCCGCATGTTTTTGACGTACTCCATGATGGGCGTGATGGTCTCCCGGTACGGGCTTGCCAGCACGGTCAGCGGGACGGGGATGTCCAGCTTTTCCCAGTCGGCCACGGTGTGGGCGGTTTCCTCGGCGTTGATGTCCACGGTGATGGCGTCAAGCCTCGACGGCCGCGACGCTCTGGCGTAGGCCAGCGCACGGAGCACGGGCTTGCGCACATGGGATACCAGCAGGACGGCGTGGACCCGGGACGGCAGGGCACGCGGAGAGGAATCCTCATCCACGGCCAGTTCCTTGGCCACGTTGTCATAGTGTGCGCGGATGCTCCACATGATCAGGAACAGGACAAACATGGCCAGCAGCGCGATCCAGGCGCCCTGCTCGAACTTGGTGATGAGGACGATGACCAGCACCAGGGCTGTCATGCCAAAGCCGATGCTGTTGATGGTCCGCGACTTCGCCATCCGCAGCCGGACGGTCTTGTCCTTGGCGAGCTTGAGCTGCCTCCCCCAGTGCCTGATCATGCCCAGCTGGCTGAGCGTGAACGAGATAAAGACGCCCACGATGTAGAGCTGGATCAGCTTGGTGACATCGGCGTTGAAGGCGATGATCAGCACCAGCGCACCGGCCGCCAGGGCCAGGACACCGTTACTGAATGCCAGCCGGTCTCCCCTGGTCCGCAGCTGGCGGGGCAGGTAGCCGTCCTGGGCCAGGATGGAGCCGAGCACCGGAAACCCGTTGAAGGCCGTGTTCGAGGCAAACACCAGGATCACGCCGGTGGCAGCCACCACAATAAAGAAGGCGACGGACCCGGGCCCGAAGATGGTCTGGGCGATCTGGCTGATGGCAGGACTCTGGATGTAGCCCTCCGGCAGCGGCAAGCCGTTCACCAGGAACTCCGTTGCCGGGTCCAGCACAATGTGGACCTTCGTGGCATTGGCCAGGTAGATGATGCCGGCGAGCATTGACGCCCCGATGAGGCCAAGCAGCAGCAAGGTGGTGGCGGCGTTCTTGCTCTTAGGCACCTTGAAGTTGGGCACGCCGTTGCTGATCGCTTCCACGCCGGTGAGCGCCGCGGCGCCGGAGGAGAACGCCCGCAGCAGCAGGAAGGCGCCGGCAAGGCCCACGAGTCCTTCATCAAAACCCGGGGCAGGGACAATCGTGAATCCCGCGGAGGGCGCTTCACGCAGCTGGCCGGTGGCGGCCTGGAAGATGCCCACCGCCGTCATGCCCAGGATCGAGGCCATGAAGATATATGTGGGGACGGCGAAGAGGGTGCCGGCCTCCTTGACTCCGCGGAGATTGACCAGGGCAAGGATGACGACGCCGATGGTGGCGAAGAGCGCCTGTTGCCCGTGCAGGGAAGGCACAGCCGTGGTCAGGTAGGTGGCGGCCGAGGACATGGAGACGGCCACGGTCAGGACGTAGTCGACCAGGAGTGCCGAGGCCACCGTAAGCCCCGCGAACTTGCCGAGGTTCTCGTTGGCGATTTCGTAGTCGCCGCCGCCGGACGGGTAGGCGTGCACGTTTTGGCGGTATGACGCCACCACAGTCAAGAGCACCACCATAACCGCGAGGCCCACCCACGGTGAGAATGCCACTGCACTGACGCCGGCGAGGGCAAGGGTCAGGAGGATTTCATCCGGCGCGTACGCAACGGAGGACAGGGCGTCGGAGGCGAAGACCGGAAGGGCGATCCGTTTGGGGAGCAGGGTGTGGGCGAGCCTGTCGTTCCTGAAGGGCCGGCCCACCAGCACTCTTTTTATGGCGTTCAGCATTGTCAACACGTTTGTTCCTTGAGACTACTCACGACGCCCCACTTCTGTTGAGCACTAGAGCAACCTTACGACACTGCCGTCAGACCGGATCAGGGCCCAGACGCACCGTAGGCATCCACACAAACCCGCGGCAGTCCAGTCATAGCGCAACAGGCGGTCACCGGCCTAGACCACACGCGTCCGTCGGCTGCTATAGCCAATGATTTTGGCGGCGATAAGGGCTTCAAAGCGGCACTTGCCAGCAATTTGACTTGAATAAGGTACACCAGGGTGTGCGCCGCGGCATGGCAGGAAAAGATCAGCCGCCGACGTGCCGGCGAAACCCCGGAATCGCCCGTGCCGTGCACGTGAAAGCCAGGAAACAGGGTGTTTTTTCTCACTGTTCGACGCCTTGCACCCGCCAACGGCCGGTCAATAGCGTGGCCACCACCCACCGGACAAACGAAGGACCGCCTTGAGAACAGCACCTGTTACGACGGAAACTTTTCACGATCCCGGCAGCAAGGACGGAGGAACGGGTTCCCCTGGTCCACGGCCCCGCCGGGCTGCCGGCGGGCGGTTTGCTGACGCACTGCGGTACGACCTCCCGGCGTCGCTGGTGGTTTTCCTGGTGGCGGTGCCCCTTTCCCTGGGCATAGCGGCCGCCTCGGGCGCGCCCATCATGGCCGGCCTGATCGCCGCCGCGGTGGGCGGCATCGTGGCCGGAAGCCTGGGCGGCTCGCCGCTCCAGGTAAGCGGACCCGCCGCCGGCCTGACGGTGATTGTGGCCGGACTTGTTGACCAGTTCGGCTGGCCGGCCACGTGTGCCATCACCGCCGTGGCCGGAGTGCTGCAGGCACTGCTGGGCCTGGCACGGTTCGGACGGGTGGCCCTGGCAATTGCCCCCGTGGTGGTCCATGCGATGCTGGCCGGCATTGGCATCACCATCGTGCTCCAGCAGTTCCACGTGCTGCTGGGAGCCGGCTCTGCCAGTTCAGCCCTCGGAAACATCGCCGCCATCCCCGCCAGCGTGGTTGCCGCCGAATTTGCCGCTGCCGGGCTCGGCATCACCGTCATCGGAACGCTGCTCCTCTGGCGGCGCATGCCTGAGCCGGTGCGCCGCGTCCCCGGCCCGTTGGTGGCGGTCATCGCCGCCACGGCCCTCTCAGTTCCCTTCGGCGTAGACCGGATCACCTTCAGCGGATCCCTGACGGATTCCCTGTCCCTGCCGCAGCTGCCCGCGGGAAACTGGTCCGCCGCGGTCATTGGCGCCGTCACTATCGCCCTGATCGCGAGCGTGGAATCCCTGCTCTCGGCCGTGGCAGTTGACAAGATGCATCACGGCCCGCGGACCAACTTCAACCGGGAACTCATGGGCCAGGGCGCCGCCAACGTGACGTCAGGGTTGCTGGGCGGTATGCCGGTGACGGGAGTGATCGTCCGCAGCGCCACCAACCTGGAGGCCGGGGCACGGACCCGGTCCTCGGCGGTGTTGCATGGTGTCTGGGTGCTTGTCTTTTCCCTCCTGCTGGCGGGACTGATCCAACTGATCCCCGAGTCCGTCCTCGCCGGACTGCTGATCATCGTCGGGGCCCGGCTGGTACGTCCGGCGGACATCCGCACCGCCCGCCGGACCGGCGACCTGCTCGTCTACGCGGTGACCCTCTCCATCGTTGTGTTCGCCAACCTGCTGGTGGGCGTGCTGACCGGGCTGCTGCTGGCCATTGCACTGGTGCTGTGGCGGATAGCGCGGGCTACCGTCAGCGCCTTCCCGGAATCAGGGTCCGACGGCGCCTGGCGCGTCGTCATCGACGGTTCGTGCAGCTTTCTGTCGCTGCCCCGGCTCAGCGCTGTCCTCGCCGCTGTCCCCGCCGGCACGAACGTGACTTTGGAGCTGGATGTTGATTACCTGGACCACCCCGTCCAGGACGCGCTGGACGCCTGGCAGACCCGCCATGTGGCCACCGGCGGTTCCGTCACCGTGCAGGAGCACGGCACTGCAAGCCTGGACGATGCCCACGCTTCAGCGCCCTGCCGTGGGGACGCCCGGTCCGCCCTTCGCAGCGGGTTCGCACCGTGGAGCGCCTGGCAGGCACGGACGTCAACTCCTCCCAGCCCGGAGGGCGATGATGCGCCGGCGCTGCAGCCCATCATGGCCGGCGTCGAAAACTACCACCGCCGGACCGCAGGCCTGCTTCAGCCGCATGTGGGCGAACTGACCACCTACCAGGACCCGTCCACACTCTTCCTGACCTGCGCGGACTCACGCGTGGTACCCAACGTAATCACCAGCAGCGGCCCGGGAGACCTGTTCACTGTCCGCAACGTGGGGAACGTCGTGGGCAGTCCGGGAACCGACGCGGCAACCGACGCCGCACTGGAGTTCGCGGTGGGCAAACTGTCCGTCGAGACCCTGGTGGTGTGCGGCCACAGCGGCTGCGGTGCGATGACGGCGTCGCTGGACGGAGGAACTGGCCGCCAGGCGACAGGGCCAATCGACGTGTGGCTTGAACACACCCGGGCCAGCCTGCTGGCCTTCCGCGGCGGCCACCCGGTGCAGCGGGCGGCAGCGGAGGCGGGCTTCAATCCCGTGGATCAGCTGGCCATGGTCAACGTCGCCGTGCAGCTCGAGCGGCTGCAGGACCACCCCTCGGTGGCAGGGGCCCTGAAGTCCGGCGCCGTCCAGCTCACCGGCCTGTTCTATGACATCCCCACGGCCCGCGTCCTCCAGGTCACCGCGGAAGGAATCGGCCACCTGCACCCGCTGCCACAGCGGCTCCGGACCGGGGACCCAGTGGCGTCTGGCTAGCCCGCCCGTGCCTGTGACGCCCCGTGCGGAACGATCGCGGTGCCCGTGCCGGTAGAGTTCTAGCAGCAGTAACGGGCAAGGAGAAGTTGAGGAGATACGGGTGGCGCATTTCGTGATCATGGGATGTGGCCGGGTGGGGGCAACGCTGGCGCACACACTCGAGGATGCGGGCCATTCCGTGGCCATCATCGACCAGGATGACCGCGCTTTCCGCAGGCTCCGGCAGGGCTTCACGGGCCGGAAAGTCACCGGCGTGGGGTTCGACAGGGACACCCTGAAGCAGGCCGGGGTTGCCGAAGCGTATGCCTTCGCAGCAGTGTCCAGCGGCGACAACTCCAACATCCTTGCCACGCGCGTTGCCCGCGAGACGTTCCATGTCCCGCACGTGGTGGCCCGGATCTACGATCCCGGCCGCGCGGAGATCTATCAACGGCTCGGTATTCCCACGGTCGCGGCCGTGCGCTGGAGCGCGGACCAGGTCCTGCGGCGCATCCTTCCCGAACAGCACCTCGCCGGCGATTTCCGCGAACCGTCGGGCCGCCTGGTCTTGGCGGAACTGGACCTCGACGCCGGCTGGATCGGGCACCGGATCAGTGAGATCGAGAAGGCCGCTGAAATCCGGGTCGCCTACCTCACCCGGTTCGGTGAGGGCATCCTTCCCGAACCCGGCATGGCCTACCAGGACGGCGACACTGTCCACGCCATGCTGCTGGTGGACCGGAGCCCACAGGTCGCCCACATTCTGGCCAAAGCACCCGCCAAGGAGTTGTAGTGAAAGTCGTCATCGTGGGCGCCGGCAGTGTCGGCTCATCAATCGCCAGGGAGTTGCTGGCGCACAAGCATGAAATCCTGCTCATCGACCTCAAACCGGAGGTCATTGGGCGCAGCGGACTCCGCGGTGCGCACTGGCTGGTGGGCGACGCCTGCGAGCTCAGTACGCTGCAGGGCGCCAAAGTGGAAGACGCCGACGTCGTGGTTTCAGCCACAGGCGACGACAAAGTCAACCTTGTGGTGTCCCTCCTGGCCAAAACCGAGTTCGGCGTCGGCCGCACCGTGGGCCGGGTCAACAATCCCAAGAACGACTGGATGTTCAACGATTCCTGGGGAGTGGACGTGGCCGTCAACACTCCGCAGCTGATGACCGCCCTGGTGGAAGAGGCAGTGGAGATCGGCGACCTCGTCCGGCTGCTTACGCTCCAGACCGGGGTGTCATCGATCGTGGAGTTCACGGTTCCGCACGATTCCCACGCCATCGGATTGACCGTGGGCGAGATCCGCTGGCCCGAGGACTCCACGCTCGTGGCCATCCTGCGGGACCACGCGCCGATCACCCCCAGTCGCGATGACGTGATCGACGGCGGAGACGAACTGTTCTTTGTTACCACCATCGCGGCCGAGGACGAGCTGCGCGCGCTGCTCTCTGCCGAACCGGCCGAGGGCTCCGACGACGGCGACCGCCCCGCCCAGCCGGCGGAAGCTCAGGTTCCGGAGGACGACGGCTTCGAGGGCTGAGTTCCGGCGCCCGCCGGGACAGGCCGCGTGACCAACCAGGCAATCCAGACACCCAGGATATACAGCGGCGCACCCATGATGAGCCGGGTCGTGGCCAGGGCCGTGAGCCCTTCACCGCCCAGGAGGTACAGGGGAACCTGCACGATCAGCCGCAACGCAAGGACAGCGACGATGATCCAGGTCCCCAGCCGGTAGGCCTTCAGGCGGGATGGGTCCTTGCGCCAGTCAAAGCCTTCGTTGCGGATCAAGCCGAACAGAAGCCCCGCAATGGGCCACTTGACGAAGATCGACACCATCATGGCCACGATGTAAGCCGCATTGGTGATGAATCCGGGAAGGTAGAAGTCTTCGGCCTTACCTGTGGTGTTGGCTAGCCAGGCTGAGATTCCCACACCCACCACACCGGCAAGGGCCTGGGTCAGGGGCCGCCGCTGGACCAGGCGCACCACAGTGAAAACTGCTGCAGAGGCCAGGGCTGCCACCAGCGACGGGGTGAGGTCGCGGGTAATGGTGAAGGAGATCAGGAAAACCAGTCCGGGGACAATGCTCTCCGCTATCCCCTGGACACCGCCGGCGCTGCGCAAAACGTCGATCCGGCCATCGTGGGTACGGTGCAGGCCGGCTTTGGCCGCGTAACCCTCTGCGAGCATTGCCATCGTTGGCGGCTCCTGAGCCGGCTCGGAAGGCTTCTCTGGCTGCTGGGGCGCGGTCATTCGTTCTCCTGGCGGGACAGTATTTCATAGCGTGGGTTGAACATCGTGGGCAGGCCCTGGCTGTGTGTCAGCATGCCTTCAAGCCGGACTTCGGTCCCGGCGTCGATGCCCGGAACCCGGCGGCGGCCGAGCCAGATGACGCGAAGGCGGCCTTTCGCTGGCTGGGTGCCCGCCCTGGGGCCTTCCGAATCAGTGACGATGGCCGTGAACGCCGCTGTCTGGTCGGCCGGGACATAGGTGACCGATTCGATGTAGCCGTGGCACACCACACGGCCCTTGTCCGGGAGTTCGCTGACGGGTACTCCGGCTCCCCGGAGCGGGGATGTGGCACCCTGAGGGGAATCAGCCAATCTGTGTAATCTCCGGGCCGCGTTCGGGTTCCTGCAGCGCAGGAGCGCCCGACGGCGGCGTCGTGCTGGCGTCCTTGGGCAGGCGAAGTTGGAGGAGGTCGCGAGGCGGCATGGGGCTGTCGCCGCGGATCACCACGATCTTTCGGAACAGGGCTTCCAAGGGTGCTGCGGCGTCACGGTCCATGGCTGCGGCACCGCCGAGGACTCCGCGCAGGAACCAGCGCGGGCCGTCAATGCCCACGAAGCGGGCCACCCGGTAACCTTGGCTTCCGTCCGGGGCGCCTGCTGGAAGTTTTGCCACCAGCTCAGTGCCGAACTGGCCTTGGACCTCCTCGACCTGACCGCCCTGGCTTCCCACGGACTGGCCGATCTGTTCCCGGATCTCGTCCCAGAGACCCTCGGACTTGGGAGCCGCGAACGCCTGAAGCTGCAGGCTTGAACCGTTCAGGTCCATGGTCACGGCCACCACCCGCTGGGTGGCTTCTTCAACTTCAAGACGGAGCTGGAGCCCCTCGCTGGGTGCGATGAGGAGCGCGCCCAGGTCCACATAGCCGTCGCGGCTGGCGATTTCGGAGATATCAAAAGGCCCGGTGACGCTGCGGCCGGACGCGTCCGTTGCCTCGTCCGCGGACTCCTCCGGCGAGGCCGGTGCATCCGGTTCGGCTTCTTGTTCCTTTTTGGCTTTCCTGCCGAGCCCAAAAACCATGGGTCGTCTCCTTAGTTGTGAATGTGCCTGGCCGGCGGTCCCGCCGTCAACCCTGGGTGCTGCCGTATTCGATCCGTGCCGACTGGCGGCCGCGCGTACCGGTGGCGCTGAAAACCGGTCCTCCTGCGGCAGGGCGTCAGGCAGTGGGAGGGGTGAATCCGCCGGTAGAGCCGAACCCGCCGGCACCCCGGACTGACCCATCCAGTTCATCGACGCGGACGAATTGTGCGTACTCCACCCGTTGGATGACCATTTGTGCAATTCTATCGCCGCGACGCAGTTCGATGTCCTGCGTCAGGTCCGTATTCAGGAGGGTCACGGAGATTTCGCCGCGGTAGCCCGCATCCACGGTACCGGGTGCGTTGACGATGGTCAGCCCGTGCTTGGTGGCCAGGCCGGAGCGCGGATGGATGAGCGCAACGAAGCCGTCAGGCAAGGAAATGGACACCCCGGTGGGAACCAGTTTCCGCTCCCCCGGCCGCAGGACCACGTCCTCACGGGCGCGGAGGTCCGCGCCGGCGTCGCCCGGGTGAGCGTAGGAGGGGGCCTCCAGGCCGGCGTCGAGCATTTTCAGCTGTACCTGCAGCGTGGGGGCACCGAGCAATGCGGGGGCCTGGGATTCGGAAGCGGTTTCTACCGTGGCAAGTTCGTCAGTCACAGTCACTCACTCTAACGCCCGCCTGCTTATTCGGCCTAGCTTGGGCGGTTCCGGGCCAAGATGAAATAGCCACCCAAAGATGGAAAGCTGGGGGCATGCCCGAATCAAGCTCCGCCGTGCCGGTTCCCAACAGCCCCTCCGCCAGTCCATCGGTTGTTTTCCGGGAGAAACTGTGGCCAACGCCGTGGGTTTGGATCATAGTGGCCGGCATCGCCGGAGCCGGAATCCTGGTGTTCGCCCCCATCAGTGCAGCCGCCGGGTACACCGCGGCAGCAGTCCTGTTCGGCATCATGGCGGTCCTGCTGGTGCTCTCCACCCCTACCATCACGGTTACCCAGGACGCCCTAACGGTCGGACGCGCGACAATCGAACGCCGGTTCGTCGGCAGCGTGCAGCCGTTCCGGGCCAAGGAAGCGACGGCCGAGCGGGGCACCCGGCTCAACGGGCTGGCCTATCTCTGCATCAGGGGCTGGATCGACCCCGTGGTCAGGATCGAAATCACCGACCCGTCCGACCGGACCCCGTACTGGCTCACGTCCACGAGGCGCCCCGAAGAACTTACAGCGGCCCTGTCCGGCAAGTAGCGGTTGCCCGCCGGCAACGGTCCGCGGCGTCGGTTCCCGGATCAGCCTTCGCACTCCACACAGTAGAACCGGCCGTCCTTTTCCCTGGCGATCTGTGACCGGTGCCGGACCAGGAAGCAGGACGAACAGGTAAACTCGTCGGCCTGCGCGGGGACCACCTGGACCATGAGTTCTTCGCCCGAAAGGTCAGCCCCGGGGAGTTCGTAGCCAGCGGCCAGATCGCTCTCGTCCTCCTCCACCACCGCCGTGGGCTTGTCCGAGCGCCGGGTCTTCAGTTCCTCAAGGGAGTCCTCGCTGAGGTCTTCTTCGGACTTGCGCGGCGCATCATAATCGGTGGCCATTTCCTCTTAACCTCGCTCCAGTTCCGGTGGCCGGTTTACCACCTGCATAACGCTGGACAGTATGCGTTTGTGCCCTGCGTGGGGCACATCTTTCCGCAAGACGGAGCTAAAAGCCATAGTCTGCTTCGGCCCCTCTCCAGGCCGGCCAGAACGGCGGTGGCTTCGCCCGCCGATTCCGGGAGAGGCCCGGAAACGCCCGGAATATCGCGGCGCGCCCTAGCTCTTGACCCAAAAAGGGACTGCCGGGTGGCAGAGTTTCGATTGATAGTAATGCCAGGGTGGAGGATTTGTATGCAGGATCTACGGCTTGTAGGCGTACACGACGACGGGGAGCATCTCCTGTTGAGCGGAGCCGGCGGCGAGATGTTCCAGCTGCCGATCGATGAAGCATTGCGGGCGGCCAGCCGGTCGTCGGCCAAGGCAGCATCCGCCGTGCCGCCCGTTGCCATGTCCCCGCGGGATATCCAGGCGAGAATCCGCAGCGGCGCAACCGCCGCGGACGTGGCGGAGCTTTCCGGCCTGCCCCTGGCCAAGGTTGAGCGGTATGAGGGGCCCGTTCTTGCCGAGCGCGAGTACGTCGCCCAGCAGGCCCGGAAAATCGAGGTGGCTTCCCCTTCCCCCGGTCATGATGCTTACCGTTCTGCTTTTGGCGACAACCCGGCGTCGCTGGATGACATGGTGGCGCACCGGCTCAGGGCGCACGGCATCGAACCGTCGTCAGTCGAGTGGGACTCGTGGCGGCGCCCTGACGGCAGCTGGACGGTTGCTGCCCGTTTCGAAGCAAAAAAGGATGGCACAGCCGGCATCGGCGAGGAACCCCCGGCCCTGTGGACGTTCAGCCCCGCGCGCAAGTCCCTGCAGAACGCCAACCGCTGGGCCCAGCAACTCAGTGAACTTGAGCCCCTCGACGGCCTTGTCCCTGCGCGCCGGCTGACAGCCGTTTCGGACCGGCCCTTTGATTTTGAGACAGACGCTGAAGCGGCCGCACGCCATTCCGGCGGCGTGCACACCGGCCCTACGGCTGTCCCGCAGCCTGGCAAGGATGCTGACGGGCTGCTGGACATGCTCCGTTCCCGCCGCGGCCAGCGGCTTGGTGTGGATGAGGACGCCGATGACGCTTTGGCCCTGCTCCTCACGCACGGCGTACCGGCAGCCCACCCGAGGCCGTCCGAGGTCCCGCCTGAACCGGAGCAGCACGAGGCTGCTCCCTCCGGACCGGGCTCGGAGCCGGACGCCCCGGCTGCGCAGGCCGATCCCCTCACGCGCAGGCGCGACGCCAGGCCCTCCATGTTGTCCCGGCTGAGCCTGATTCCCCTGCACAACAAAGACGAAGACGACGGCGATGACGTGCTGAAACTGCACGACGGCGTGAGCACGGAAACCCGCGAAGTCACCATCGTCGCGTCCCCGGCCCGCCCTTCGGAGGCTGCTCCTCCTGCAGCGCCGGCGCAGAATCCAGCGCACACAGGGGCCAGCTTTGGCCTTGAGGAACTGCTGGGCGGCCGGAACCAACGCCGCGCACATGACGAGTCCGCTCCAGCCGGCCGTGCCGACCGCGATGCGGATGTTCCCGAAAGGCAGCCTTCCAAGCCAAAACGCTCCAGCATTCCGAGCTGGGACGAGATCGTTTTCGGGACCAGGGGCGACTAACTCGCGGTTCCGCCCGAACCGCGCCACAGGCAGGCGTCCGTCTCGAACGGCAGCAACTGGTCCTGCTGGGCCATGATGTTGGCTCCGTGGGCAGTGACCCGCCGCATGTAGTGCCGGCGGCACAGCGTTTCGTAACCCACTACCGGCAGCTGGCCTTCGGTACCGGCCGCGGCAGGGTCCAGAGCCATGTCCACATCGCCCACCACCACCTGGGCACCCTCCATCACCATGACGCCATCCACCGTGCGTGCGTTGTGTGTTGCGCGCCGTCCGCACCAACACAGCGCCTCCACCTGCAGGACCTGAACCCGGTCGGCGAGTTCGATCAGCCGTTGGGAGCCGGGAAAAAGCCTCGTGCGGAAATCCGCGGTGATCCCAAAAGCAAAAACGTCGACGTCGACCTCGTCGACGAGCCGAGCCAACTGTTCCACCTGCAGGGGCGAATAGAACTGAGCTTCATCACAGATCAGGTAGTCCACCCGCTGTCCGCGGGTGCGCCGGGTGACCACCTCGTCCCAGAAGTCAGTGTGGTCCGTGACCTCCACGGCGTCGGTTTCCAGGCCGAGCCTGCTGGAGATCCGGGAGCCGCCGGCGCGGTCGTTGCGGCTGAACCTGATTCCGCCGCGTCCACGGGCACGGTGGTTGTAGTCCATCTGCAGCGCGAGTGTGGATTTGCCACAGTCCATGGTCCCCGAGAAGAACACCAGCTCAGCCACGTCCGGCCTTTCTGCCTTCGGCAGTGAAGCACAGCAGCGGGACTTCGCGTTCGGCTTTGGTCAGCGAGCCGTGCTGGCCCACTACCTCCATGGCGGCCGGTCTGACGCGACGCTTGTCATACAGCGCCAGAGCGTCCCGCGCCGCGATCATGACGTCTCCGATCCGCGGTCCGACGGCGGGACGCAGGGCACCGAACAGTCCGCCGGCCACCGCCTCTTCGCGGGTGAATGCCCAGATCCTGTCGCCGAACCGGTTCCGCCAGGCATCCAGGAGGCGGTCGCGCCCCGCGCCGTCGACGCCGTCTTCCAAGTACAGGTGAACCATCCTCGGCTCCCCCGCCGTGTGCCGCACGCCGGCGATGAGGGCGGGATCCGCCGCGTAGTCGATCCGTTGCTGCGGCGGGACGTCAAGCATGCCGTGGTCGGCGGTGAGCAGGACGGTTGTTCCGGCAGGAAGGGAGGCGTTGAGTCGCTTGACGGTCGCGTCCAGCTCCTCGAGCTGGTGTTCCCATTGTTCTGACTGGCAACCGTACCGGTGGCCCGCCTTATCGAGGTCGTTGACGTAAAAGTACATCAGGGCAGGTGCTGCTGCCGCCATGGCTTCGGCGGCCGAGCCCGTCCGGGCATGGGAGGTTGTGCCGGAGATGAAGCGGCCGCCACGGAGGGCTGCCTGGGTCATCGGCGAGTTACCAAACTGCGGCAGGCTGACCGTCGTTACGTCGACGAACGCGGCGGCCTGTTCGAAAACAGTGGGGAATGGCTGCCAGGTGAGCGGGTCAACGCCAGCGTCCCAGTTCCCGAGCATGTTGACCACTTTGTCCTGGTCCGCGTCCAGGACGTCATAGCCCACCATTCCGTGCTGGCCCGGAGCCAGCCCGGTTCCGAAACTGGCCAGTGCCGCTGCGGTGGTGGATGGAAAAGTGGAGTCCAGCCAGACGGGGACGGAGCCCTGCCCGTTCTGCATCACGGACCGCAGGAACGGTGTGTGGGCAGACTTTTGCTTCAGCAGGTTCCGGCCCAGTCCGTCGGCTAGGACCACGCAGACCCGTGAAGACGGCGGCAGGTCCAGTGTGTTGGCGAACCCGTCCACGCCCAGGCTTGCCGCGGCGCTGGTGAGCACGTCCGCGATGGAGCGCTGGCCGAAGGCGGGAGCGTGCGGCAGGGTGGCCGTGCCTGCTTTTTCGGCCGGGGGTGGAGGGACTGCAGTTTTCCCGTGGCCGGGCATCAGCGCTGCTGGTGACCGCGGCTGAGGCGGTTTCCGAAGACGCCGGCACGCGACCGGGGCTGCATGGACTGCGCGGTGTGAAGGACCGGCGAGGTGGAGCCAGTGTTGACGGCCCGCAGTGCACGGGCGAAGAGCTTGGCGTCCTGAACGGCCTGGAGTCCGTCTGCTTCGGCGCTGATCCGCAGCACAATGTCTTCCTGGGCGATAGTGCCGCTGTAGCCGTGGTCGGCCTCGCACTGCGGGTCCCCGCAGCTGGCCGGGCCCATGTCCAGCCGCTGCCCGCCGGACCAGGCGATGGCCAAGGTCAGCTCGCGCACGGGATCGGAGGGCTTGTAGTTCTGCGGCTGCGCATACATGTAGCTGAGCACCACAGAGCGGATCTGGGCCACGGGGACGGATTCGGTGGAGATCTGCGCGACAATTTGTTCACCGGCTTCGTCCAACTGCTGGTCGTCCACATGGGTGATCACCAGCATGTCGGAAGTGAGGACCAGGACCGTGATGTGGCGCCGGACTTCGGCCCGGTCAAAGTGCGTCTCCAGGTGCACCAGGTGGGCTACGCAGTCGCGGCCGTCCAGGGCGTCGTCAACGACGTCGGCCACCAGCCGCGGGTAGAAGCCGGCCTTTTGGAGGGCACCGTCGAGGCTCTGCCCCTGGGCGCTGTGGCTGTGTGAGCTGTGGGGTCGGGTGGCCTGGTTGTCATTGCCGGGCGGTTGAGGCGTCGACGTGGGAGGCTGTGAGCTCATTCCCCCATTTTCACAGATCGGCCGGGGACTTGCTAACTGCGGTCAGCCCAGCATGGCACGGCGGGCGCTGTCCGTACGCTGTGCCGCGTTCCCGATCCGGACGTCCGCCGCAAGGATTGCCACGCCCTGCGTTCCGCACAGCACCGGGTTGAATTCGACGAGGGATATCTCCGGGTGGTTGTCCTTCATCCACGCCACCCGGCCGGCGAGTTCCTCCAGGGCTCCCACATCCACCGCGGGAAGGCCCTGGTAGCCGAAGAGCTTGCGGGCCGCCCGGGGACTGCGGATGAAGTCTTTGACGTCGGCAGCGGACAGCGGCGGCACCCGGTGGGCCCAGTCGTCCAGCAGGTTGACGGCGTCGCCGGCGAGGCCGAAGGAGATCACCGGGCCCAGCAGCGGGTCCTCGATGGCCCGGAAGGTGCACGCCTGCCCCACGGGCGCCATGGACTGCACCTCCAGTGAGGGCGCGCCATAGGGTGCCAGCGAGCGCCGCATCTGCTCGATGTTCCGGCGCAGCGATTCGGCGTCCTCGATGTCCAGGCGCACGCCGCCCAGGTCAAGACGGTGCCGGAGCCCGGGGTCGGTGGTCTTGACTGCTACGGGCCACCCGAGCGCCTCCGCGGCGTCAACGGCCTGGTCAGCCGTTTCAAATCCGACGGAGGGCAGGACTCGGATCCCGTAATAAGCCAGAAGGGAAGCGGCTTCACCCTGGTTGAGCTGTTTGAGCTGCTCACCGTGGACATCGGCAAGCAGTTCATCCAGGCTTGCACGCGCCCCCTCCGGATCGCATCCCACGGGTTCCACGAAATGGCCTTGGTCGCGCGCAACCCATTCGGCATACCTGACCACGGCGGCGAGCGCGGCCACAGCCGCCCCGGGATTGGAAAAGCACGGTATGGCCGGTGCCTCGCCCACCATGCCTTCCACATAGATGGAGGGGTCCAGGATGCCGGTGAATGCGGCCACCACGGGTTTCCCGGCTTCAGCGGCACATTCGGCCAGCACCCCGGCGATGTTCTCCACGGTGAGGCCCCGGGCCGGCAGGAGGGCCGCCACGACGGCGTGCACGTGCTCCGAAGCCAGGGTGTCCTGGAGGCTGCGCCGGAGAGCAGGCAGGGCAAGGGACATACCGGCGTCCAGGTCAAGGCCGGTGACGAGCGAGCCTACGCCCAGGCCGTTGGCCACTGCACTGTCGGCCACGACTTTGCCCAACGCCTGCGAATTGCTGAGGATGGCCAGTTCCGGGCCGGCCGGCAGGGGCTGTCCGGCAACGATCTGCGCCACGTCCATCAACTGCTCGATCGTTTCCACCCTGATGACGCCTGACTGGCGCATCATGGCATCCAGGGCGCCCGCAGGCGCTTGGGTGGTCCGGACAGCGTGCCCGGGCGGCAGGCGCAGGCCCATGGTTTCGGACTTGGCCACAATCACCGGCTTGGTGCGCGCCAGCCGCCGGGCCAGGCGGGAAAACTTCCGGGGGTTTCCGATCGATTCCAGGTAGAGTGCCACCGCCGTGGTGTCGGCGTCGTCCTCCCAGAACTGCATCATGTCGTTCCCGGAGACGTCCGCCCGGTTGCCCGCCGACAGGAACGTGGAGATCCCCATCCGGCGCCGGCTGGACGCCGCGTAGAGGGACACCCCAATGGCAGCTGACTGAC
This sequence comes from Arthrobacter sp. R4, assembly GCF_051365025.1. Classification (NCBI taxonomy): domain Bacteria; kingdom Bacillati; phylum Actinomycetota; class Actinomycetes; order Micrococcales; family Micrococcaceae; genus Arthrobacter; species Arthrobacter sp. R4. Next base: position 133,863 of record NZ_JBLWIJ010000022.1, on the reverse strand, counting down.
TGAAGAGGCCCAGGCCGCCCCGCCGGGGCAAGGTGGGCGCCATCGAGGCGTTCAGCGAGACCTCCGGGTGGGTGTTGACGATGCCCAGTGACGCGGGCCCGATGACGCGCATTCCGTTCGCCCGTGCTTTCCGGACCAGTTCGCGCTGCCGGGCGAGGCCGCGTTCGCCGTCGTCCGCGAAGCCTGCAGAGGCGACCACCACGCCCTTGACGCCGGCAGCGGCACACTCGTCCACCACGGTGGAAACTTCCTCATACGGGACGGCGATGACCGCAAGCTGCACCGGACCGGGTACCTCGGCCATCCGGCCGAAGGAAAGCATGCCGGCGAGCTCCAGCGCTTCGGGATTGATGGCGTAGACGGGACCGGTGAAGCCGCCTTCGATGATGTGCTCCAGCAGCTGGTAGCCCACGGTCCCCCATTTGCGGCTGGCACCGACCACGGCAATGGACGACGGCGTCAGCAGGTCGCGCACGCTCCTCGCCTCGGCACGGTGCTCGCGTGATTCCATCACGGCCCGGGACTTGTCCGTGGGCCCGATGTTGAACTCGAGGCTGACCACGCCGTCGTCGAAGTGGCGTTTGACGTCGTAACCGGCGTCGGAGAAGACCATCAGCATTTTCCGGTTTTCCGGGAGCACTTCGGCGCTGAACCGGCGGATCCCGTTTTCCTGGGCGGCAGCTGCGAGGTGTTCGAGCAGGATCGAGCCGATGCCCCGGCCCTGGTGCGCGTCGGCGATGTTGAAGGCGACCTCGGCCTCGGTAGGGTCATCAAGCCTGTCGTAGCGCCCGATCCCGATGATTTCGCCGCCGATGGTGATCACGAACGCCACCCGGTCCTTGTAGTCCACCTCCGTGAAGCGTTTGAGCTCCTTGCTGGAGAGCCTGGCTTTGAAGGCGAAGAAACGCATGTAGATAGAGTCCTGGGACTGGCCTGTATGGAAGGCCTGCACGGCGTCGGCATCGGCCGGATGGATGGGCCTCAGATGCGCTGTTCCGCCGTCCCGCAGGACGACATCGGCTTCCCAATATTCCGGATATACGCCGTCCCCGGGCTGATCCACCATAGGCTTAGCCTAGCCAAAAACTCCCGCGGCACACCCCGGTGCCGCCAATCAGTGCAAAGACCAGTACCCCAGAAGGATTTACCAGCCCCATGGCCCGCCGCCAAAGTCCAGCCCCAGCAGTGGATTCCAGCTCCGATTACACCGAGCACATCGTGGACATCGACGTCACGTCCGAGATGGAAGGCTCCTTCCTGGAGTACGCCTATTCGGTGATTTACTCCCGGGCCCTGCCTGACGCCCGCGACGGCCTGAAGCCGGTGCAGCGCCGGATCCTGTACATGATGAGCGAGATGGGCCTCCGCCCGGACCGCGGCCACGTCAAGAGCGCCCGTGTTGTGGGCGAGGTGATGGGCAAGCTGCACCCGCACGGCGATACCGCCATCTACGACGCCATGGTTCGCATGGCCCAGGACTTTTCGCTGCGCCTGCCCCTCATTGACGGGCACGGCAACTTTGGCTCGCTCGACGACGGCCCGGCAGCCCCGCGGTATACCGAGGCCAGGCTCGCGGCGGCAGCGCTGACCCTGACGGACCACCTCGACGAAGACGTGGTGGATTTCGTCCCCAACTATGACAACCAGCTGACCCAGCCAGACGTGCTTCCTGCCGCGTTCCCGAACCTGCTGGTCAACGGAGCCACCGGCATCGCAGTGGGGATGGCCACCAACATGGCCCCGCACAACCTCGTGGAGGTGATCTCCGCGGCGCGGCACCTGATTGCCCACCCTGACGCCACGCTGGATGACCTGATGCGTTTTGTACCCGGCCCGGACCTTCCCACGGGCGGCCGGATCGTTGGCCTGGACGGCATCCGCGATGCCTACGCCACCGGCCGTGGATCGTTCAAGACCCGGGCGAAGGTGGAGATTGAACAGCTCTCCGCACGGCGAACGGGCCTGGTGGTCACGGAACTGCCCTACATGGTGGGGCCGGAAAAGGTGATCGAGAAGATCAAGGACGCCGTCAACGGCAAGAAGCTGACCGGGATCAGCGACATCGTTGACCTGACCGACCGAAAGCACGGGCTGCGCCTGGTCATCGAGCTCAAGAACGGGTTCAACCCCAATGCCGTGCTCCAGCAGCTCTACCGGTACTCCCCGATGGAAGACTCCTTCGGCATCAACAACGTGACCCTCGTGGACGGCCAGCCGCAGACGTTGGGCCTGGTGGCGTTGCTGTCGGTCTATGTGGGGCACCGGATCGACGTCGTCCGCCGCCGCACTGTGTTCCGGCTCGGCAAGAAGAAAGACCGCCTGCACCTGGTGGAGGGCTTGCTGGTGGCCATCGTCGATATAGACGAGGTCATCCAGATCATCCGATCCTCCGACGAAGCCGCGGCTGCCCGGGTACGGCTGATGTCCATCTACGACCTCTCCGAGATCCAGGCCAACTACATCCTGGAGCTGCGGCTGCGCCAGCTGACCAAGTACTCCCGGATCGAGCTGGAGAAGGAACAGGACGAACTGCGCCGCGAGATCGCGGAACTGGAGGCCATCCTCGGCTCCGAGGAGCGGCTGCGCGAACTGGTTTCCACTGAACTGGGCGAAATCGCCGAAAAGTACGGCACGCCCCGGCGGACCGTGCTGCTTGAGTCCGAGGCCGTCTCCCCCACGGTGGCCGCTGCATTGGCTGCACCCAATGGCAAGGGCAAGGCGGCGCCACTGGCCCTGGAAATCGCCGATGATCCCTGCTGGGCGATCCTGACGGCGTCCGGGCAGATCGCCCGCACGTCCAACCAGGAGCCGCTCGCGGAATCGGGTCCGCGGTCGAAGCACGACGTCTTTTTGTCGGTCGTCAAAACCTCGGCCCGCGGAGAAATTGCCGCCGTGACGTCGCAGGGACGGATGCTTCGGCTGCAGGTCATGGACATGCCGGTCCTGCCCCCGATGTCCGGACTGCCGAACCTCGCCGGCGGAGTCCAGGCCCGGGAGTTCATCACCTTGCTCAAGGGCGAATCCTTGGTGGCATTCGCTCCCCTGGACCAGGTCCTGGCCATCGGCACTGCCCAGGGCGTGGTGAAGCGCGTCCAGCCCGATTACCCCCTGAACCGGGAGGACTGGGAGATCATTGCCCTCAAGGATAAGGACCAGGTGGTAGGTGTTGCGCCCGCCGCTTCCGAGGAGGAGGACCTGGTATTCCTGACCCGCCAGGCCCAACTGCTCCGCTTCGGAGCCGGGACGGTCCGCCCGCAGGGCAGGACGGCCGGCGGAATGGCCGGCATCAAACTGGCCTCCGGTGACCAGGTGGTGTTCTTCGGCGCGGTGGCGCCCGGGGACGACGACGCCGTGGTGGTCACCATCGCCGGAACGAACGGAGCGCTGCCCGGAACGGCACCCGGCGCAGCGAAGGTGACGGCTTTCGCCGAGTACCCTGCCAAGGGCCGCGCCACCGCCGGGGTCCGGGCTCACCGGTTCCTCAAGGGTGAAGACACACTGCTCCTTGGCTGGGCAGGCCACGGTCCGGCGAAGGCATCATCGTCGTCCGGCGTGGCCCGTTCCCTGCCGCAGGAGCACGGCAGGCGGGATGGTTCGGGCATCCCGCTGTCCCAGCCAGTTGATGTGGTGGGTCCTGCCATGGCCTGGCCGGATCCGGCCTAGACTGCTGCCATGGTTATCGTTCCCGATGTCAAAGACTGGACCTGGGTCCTTTCCCGGCCGTGCCCGGAATGCTCCTTCGACGCCTCCACCGTTACACCGGCCACGGTTCCCGGCACGGTGCAGAATATGCTTCCCCGGTGGCGGGCAGTGCTCCGCCGCCCTGACGTGGCCGACCGCCCGGACGAGGCCACGTGGTCCCCGCTCGAGTACGCATGCCATGTCCGCGACGTCTTCACCCTCTTTGACCAGCGGCTGAATCTCATGCTCGACGCCGATGACGCCCGGTTCGAAAACTGGGACCAGGACCAGACCGCCGTCGAGAAGGATTATGCGAACGCCGACCCGGCGGTCGTCAGTGCAGAGCTGACCGCGGAAGGCGAACAGGTCGCCGAGTCCTTTGCCGGCGTCAGGCAGGCAGAGTGGGGCCGTAAAGGCCTGCGCAGCAACGGCTCGGAGTTCACGGTACTGACACTCGCGCAGTACTTCCTGCACGACGTCGTCCACCACCTCCACGATGTGGACGGCTGAGCGGGCTTAAACCTCTTTGTCCCACGCCATGCTGGTGTTGACCGGCCGGTAGCCCATCTTGGTGTAGAGGGCCAGCGCGCCCGTGGGGTTTTCCGAATCGACGTCCAGGGAGGCCACGTCCATGCCGGCGTCGGTGAAACGGCGCATGGCGTCGGCGAGGAGGGCCTGGGCGATCCCCCGCCCGCGGTATTCGCGCCGGACACCGAGCAGTTCCGTATACCCCTCGCGGATGCCGCGTTGGACGGCGATGTCGGGGTCGTGGCTTGCCAGCTGGTAGCCCGCCACTTGCCCGGTGCTGCTGTCCAGGACCACCGTGCTCAGGTCGGGACGGGCCTGCGGGTGGTTCACCGTGAAATTCCAGGACTCCTCGTCCCGCGGCTCGCTTCCCCAGTGGTCGCGGAACGCGTCGTTGTGCGCCAGGCGGACCGGCTCGTGGAGGCCCGGCACCATGCCGGCCAGTTCCAGGCCGTTGCCGAGGACGTTCCCCGGCAACGGCTGGTTGAGTGGCCGGTGCATTTCATTGAAGTAGCGGACCACGGCATACGCCGACGACTCAAGCAGCCTTCCCTGGTGGTGGTGCTGCTCTTCGGTGCCAATCCTCAACAATGGCACTTGCCGGGTTCCGTCGTCGGGAAGGTCCGCGGCGAAACGTCGCCGGGTGCGTTCCTCCAGCCAGCCAAGCAGCGCCCTGCCTATCCCGCGGCGCTGCCAGTCCGGGTCCACGCAGCCGAAGCCATGGGCTTTCCCAGCCCCCGGGTTGCGGGAGATCCGCGCATAGGCCCGGGGAACGCCGTCGTCATCCAGGCCCAGCACCGTGTTCTCGGCTGGCGGGTTTTTCCGGGATTCCACCTGTTGCTGCAGGTCAGCCTCCCGCTCGAACCAGACGGGATTCTCCACGGCGGCAGTCCGCGCAATCAGGGCCGCCCAGGCCGGTACGTCGGATGCTGTTGCCGGCCGCCACCGGAGCCCCGGAAAGTCCACTGTGAGTTCCTGGTTCATTGGAACAGGCTAACCCAGGGATGTTGCGCGTGAAGCCAGCCTCCCAGCCGATCCGCAGACCGCTTCCATTTCCAATGTATGCCCTCCTTGGGGGCTTGCGGCAAGCCCCCAAGGAGGGCGCATAATCGCCGGACGCCAATACGCAGGGAAACGGGGGCAGCACTATGACTGAAAGTGTGTCGAGGAATGCGGAGCACGCCGTGGTGATCACCGGAGGAGGTCCGACCGGGCTGATGCTGGCGGCAGAGCTGGCGTTGGCGGGGGTCGACGTTGCCGTTGTCGAGCGGCGCGCCAGCCAGGACCTCCCCGGTTCGCGCGCCGGGGGTTTGCACGCGCGCACGATCGAGATCTTCGACCAGCGTGGAATCGCCGACCGGTTCCTTGCTGAGGGGCAGGTGGCCCAGGTCGCGGGCTTCGCCTCGGTCCGCCTGGACCTGAGTGACTTTCCAACCCGGCACAACTATGGGCTCGGCCTGTGGCAGAACCACATCGAGCGCATCCTGGCCGGTTGGGTTGGCGAGCTGCCGGTGACTTTCTATCGGGGACGTGAGGTGACCGGTTTTGTGCAGGACACAGCCGGCGTCAACGTTGCTCTCTCGGGCGGGCAGTCCTTGCGGGCGGCGTACCTGGCCGGGTGCGATGGTGGACGCAGCCTGGTCCGTAAAGCAGCGGGTATCGACTTTCCCGGCTGGGATCCGACGACGAGTTCCCTGCGCGCCGAAGTCGAGATGACCGAAGAACCTGAACTGGGCATCCGCCGCACACCCTCCGGCACGCACGCCCTCGGCAAGGTCGAATACCAGATCAAGGACGGAGAAGTCATCTACAAGCCAGGTGGGACCGTGGGCGTGGTGCTGACCGAGCCGCACATCGGCACGGGCGAGCCCACCCTGCGCGATCTCAGTGAGGGCCTCATCGCCGTCTACGGGACCGACTACGGGGTCCACAGCCCGACGTGGATCTCCCGGTTCACCGACATGACCCGGCAGGCCGCTGCCTACCGGCAGGGAAGGGTCCTGCTGGCCGGCGACGCGGCGCACGTGCACTCCCCGGTCGGAGGCCAGGGCCTGAACACCGGCGTGCAGGATGCGGCGAACCTGGGCTGGAAGCTGGCCCAGGTGGTCAAGGGAACGTCGCCGGAGAGCCTCCTTGATACCTACCATGCCGAGCGCCACCCGGTCGCTGCCCGCGTCCTGCGCAACACCATGGCGCAGGTCGCCCTCATGCGCGTCGATGACCGCATCGAGGCGCTGCGCGACACCGTGGCCGAACTGCTGGGCATGGACGAGCCACGGAGATACTTCGCCGCCATGATGTCCGGCCTGGACATCCATTACGACCTCGGCGAGGGCCACCCGCTGCTCGGACGCCGCATGCCCGATCTCGACCTCGCCACTGCCGACGGCCCGCTGCGGGTATTCTCCTTACTGCACGATGCCCGGCCTGTGCTGCTCAACCTCGGTGAGCCCGGTGGCTTCGACACCGTTCCGCGACCGGACCGGGTCCAGTTGGTTGACGCCACCTACGAGGGCGCCTGGGAGCTTCCGGCGCTTGGGCCGGTCCCAGCCCCCACTGCCGTCCTGATCCGCCCCGACGGCTACGTGGCCTGGGTGGGAAGCCCCGGCCGGCAGGGCCTTGGAGACGCGCTCGCCGCCTGGTTCGGAGCGCCGGCCACGGCATAGGGTTACGACGCCGGCACCATGCCCGGGCGTTGTACCGCACCGGGAAATTCCGGCTGGGCAAGGTCCAGGAGGTCGTCCTCCGGGCGGATGTCAGCCAGGTTATGGGTTACCAGGACGACCGTCCGGTCCGCCAGTCCGGACCGCAGGTCTGCCAGCATGGCCCGTCCCGCTTCGGCGTCCAGGTGGGCCGTCGGCTCGTCCAGGAGGATGACCTCGGCCCCGGTCATCAGTGTCCGGGCAACAGCCAGGCGCTGCCGCTCGCCGCCACTGAGGAACGAGCCTCCCGGCCCGATCCTGGTGTCCAGCCCTGCCGGGAGGCGCGAAACAAGTTGGCTGAGGCCTACGGCAACGAGGGCCGCTGCCATCTCACGGTCAGCTGTGTCCGGCTCTTCCGCAGCGGGGCGGCCCAGCAGCAGGTTGCCGCGGAGCGTGGAGTCGAACAGGTGCGCCTCTTGGGGGCACCAGGCAGCCCGTCCGGTCACGCGGACCTGGCCGGCGGCCGGCGAGAGGAAGCCAAGCAGCACTGACAGCAGCGTGGATTTCCCGGCGCCGGACGGCCCAGTGACTGCCAACCAGCGTCCGGGGGCCGCTGAAACACTCAACCCGGTGAACACGGTGTCCCCGCCGGGCCAGGCTGCTGCCACTCCCTCAAGCTCCAGGCCCGGCGCCCCAGCGGCGCGGGCGTCACGCCGCACGACGCCGTCGGCGGCTGTGTGGGCGGTGGCTCCTGTGTCGGCGTCGGATGCCGGTGGCATGCCCTCGAGGGCGCCGGAACGGCCGATCCTGCGCATGACGTCGCGGAAGGCTGGAAACTGGCGGACCGCCGTCGTCATGGCTGCGTAAGGTTCGACCAGCGCTAACTGCAGCAGGACAATCACGGCGGCCGTGGCAGGCGCCAGTGATCCGGCGAGCACCTGGGGGGCTGCAAGGACGGCGACGGCCAGCGCGGCCACCCCGCAGGCAGCTGTGGTCACAGCCTGTCCCAGTCCTTCAGCCCAGGCGGAACGTTGGGAAGCCCTGGTGGCTGCCCGGTCCTCAGCGGTGAGGCCCCGGAGCACCCTGGAGGATACGCCGTTAGCATGGAGCTCGGCCCGGGCATCCAATGCCGCGGACGTTCGTCGGAGCACGCCGTCGCGTAGGTCTTGCTCCGCCGCCGCCGATTTCCGGTCCGCCCACAACGCCGACGCGGGGGCCAGGACCAGGCTGGCGGCTGCGGCCGCCGCCACGGCAGGAAGCGCTGCAGGCACCAGCAGGCCAGTCGCGGTGAGTGCCGCCGCAGCAACTGCAGCCGCTGTCACAGGGGGCAGGACCACCCGCGGGAGCAAGTCCCGGACGGTGTCGACGTCGGTGACCACCGAGCCCAGGACGTTGCCGCCCTGCAGGAGCCGCCGAAGGGACAGTGCGCGGCGGCTGAGTGACTCCCACAGGCGCCCGCGGAGCCGCGTAAGGGTGGAGAACACCGCATCGTGCACCAGGAGGCGTTCCCAGTAGCGAAGGACGGCCCGGCCGATGCCGAAGAACCGCACGCCGACGATGGCGGAGAGCAGGTACAGGATGGGCGGCTGTTCGCTCGCCCGGATGATCAGCCAGCCGGAGAGCCCGGACAGGGCGGCGGCGAAAAGTGCCGCCAAGGTTCCCACCACCGCTGCTCCGGTGAATCGCCCCGCGACGGGCGCGAGGAGGCGGGCCAGCAGTGGGCCCGTAGCGCGGCCCCCGTCCCGCCAGGACCTTCCGCTGGCCGCTGCCGCCGCAGCTGCGGACGTGCCTTGTGCGGCACCGTCGCTGTCCGCCGGGAGTACGGCCTCCGCGCCTTCCGGCGCCCGGTTGACCGGCGCGGAAGCATCCGTGATGCCTTGGGCCGACACGGGCACCACGTAGTCCGCCAGTGCCCGGGTGCGGGCGTCATGTGCCACCAGGATGACAGTGACCCGCCCGCGAAGCGCCAGGATGGCAGCCTCCACCTGCGCCGCCGAGGCGCTGTCAAGGTGTGCCGTGGGTTCGTCGAGCAGGAGCACCGTAGCGCCGGACCTGACGCGTGCCAGCCCGCGGGCCAGCGCCACGCGGCGCAGCTCCCCCGGGCTCAGTTCGGCCGGGTGTTTATGGGCAAGGTGGCCTGCGGAGGCTGCGGCGAGGCATTCGCGGGCCGTTGCTTCGTCGGGGGCCGCTGCGTTCCTTCCGCCACCGAGGTACAGCGCCACTTCGTGGAGGACCGTTGCCTGCACCATGACCGGGTGCTGCGGCACCCAGGCCACGCTGTCCCGGTCGAAGCCGGCAAGCCGGCCGCTGATGGCCGTGCCGTTACCGTCGCCGATCGTCCCGGCCAGCACGCCCAAAATGGTGCTTTTCCCCGTGCCGCTGGGGCCATCCAGTGCGGTGATCTGTCCGTACGGCGCAGTGAAGGTGAGAGGCCCGACGGCGGCCGCGGACCTGCCCGCGTAGGTCACCGTGAGTGCGGTAACGCTCACTCCCCCGCCAGCTGCCGCACCAGCCGCGGCATCGCCGTCGTCCTCAGGGCCCGTGGACTCCGCGCCCCCGGCCGCGGCCCCGCCCTTGGCCTCGCCGGCCGGCAGCGGCCGGGGCTCGGGTGCCGAGGTGACCGCCCTCGTTTCTGCGAGCGCCGCACGGCCGTCGTCGCTGGCGTGGTGTGCGGTGCCCAGTTCGCGGAGCGGGAGGTAGCAGTCCGGCGCGAGGACCAGGGCCAGGAGGCCGGCCTCCAGCGGCATGTCGCCGTGGACAAGGCGCACGCCGATGAAGACTGCCACGACTGCCACGGAGATCGTGGCGATGAGCTCCAGGGCCAGTGCCGAGAGGAACGCGGTGCGCAATGTCCCCATGGTCCGGGACCGGTACTCCTCGGAAATCTCCTCGAGGGCTTTGCGCTGGGCTGTTGCGCGTCCCAGCCCCACCAGAACAGGAAGGCCCTTGGCGAGCTCGAGCATGTGCGCGGAAAGGCGGGACAGGGTGGCCTGGGCAGCCCGGACGTTGTCCTCCGTGTACCGGCCGATCAGGACCATAAAGAGGGGTACCAGCGGGACAGTGAGGACAATGACCACGGCGCTGACCCAGTCGGCGAACAGTATCCGGGCCCCGAGAAGCAGCGGAATGGCCGCGCAGTTCACCAGTGCGGGAAGGAACTGCGTGTAGTAGCTGTCCAGCGCATCCAGCCCGCGGGTGGCCAGGACGGCCAGTCCGCCGTCGGCAGGTCCGGCTGTGCGGGCCCCGTTCCGCAGCGCCCGGGCGAGCAGCCCGTACCGCAGCTCCTCTTTGACGCCGAGGGCGGCGCGGCGGGCAGCCACCGCCTGCGCCCAGACAGTGACGGACCGCAGGACGACGCCGGCCATCCCCCAGCCGAGTCCGTCCGCCCACGCGGGGTCCGCTGCGGCCAGGCCCGCAAGCATGGAGGCGACCGCCTGCCCCATCAGGACAAGGGACAACGCCTTCAGCGCCGCCAGGAATCCCAGCCAGTAGATCGCTGAGCGGGTAACGGGGCCGGAGGGGAAGCCTGGGCGCACGGCTCAGCCCTTGGTAAAGGCTTTGGCGGCGACTGCCGGGAGGAAGCTGTGCGCTTCCGGGATGTGGGCTGCGCTGACACGGCGGCGGAAGACCCAGTAAGTCCAAGCCTGGTACGCGATGACCAGGGGCAGCCCTACCGCCGCCACGATGCTCATCAGCCCCAGCGTGTAGTCCGAGGACGAGGCGTTGGAAATAGTGAGGTTGAACTCCGGACTGAGCGTGGAGGGCAGGACCACAGGGAACACCGCGCCGAAGATCGAGGCGCTGCCCAGCACCAGGAAGGCTCCGAGGGCGGTGAACGCCCGTCCTTCCGCACCCTTGCGGGCCAGGAACCAGGCAACTGCTGCGGCTACTACGGCAACGGCCACCGCGGCCACGGTCCAGGCCTTGCCGGACAGGACCTGGACGCTGACGGCCCATCCGGCCAGAGGCAGGAGCAAAACAGGAAGCAGGCGGATGAACCAGCTGCGCGCACGGTGCCGTACGTCGCCGTCGGTCTTCAGTGCCAGGAAGGCCAGGGCATGCAGCAGCGAGAAGCAGACAACCGCCAGCCCGCCCAGGACGGCGTACCCGCTGAACCAGGCGAACGGGCCGCCTTCGCGGTCGCCGTTTGCGTTCAGGGGCAGCCCCGTAGTGGTGAGTGCCAAGGCCGCCCCGACCCCGAAAGCGGCCAGGAACGAACCCAGGGCGATGGCCCAGTCCCAGCGCGCCCGCCAGCTCTCGGTGTCCACCTTGCCGCGGTACTCGAAAGCCACGGCGCGGAAGATGAGCGCCACGAGCACCACCAGCAGCGGGAGGTACAGGGCCGAGAACAGGGAGGCGTACCACAGCGGGAACGCTGCGAAGGTTGCGCCCCCGGCGGTCAGGAGCCACACCTCGTTGCCGTCCCAGACCGGGCCGATGGTGTTGAGCAGCACGCGGCGTTCGGTGTTGTTGCGGGCAAAGAGCTTCATCAGCATCCCCACGCCGAGGTCAAAACCCTCCAGGAAGAGGTATCCCGTCCACAGCACCGCGATGGCGATGAACCAAATAGTGGGCAGCAGTTCCATTCGAAGTATCCTCTGCTCTTAGTAGGCGAATGCCAGGACATCGTCCGCGGGCTTACCGGAACCGGGGCCACCCTCGCCGCCAGGGGTGGCGTCCTCGTTCTCGTCCACCGGTGCGTGGGCCAGCTCAGGCATGGCTGAGGCGATGCCGCCGCGGATGTACTTGACCAGAAGCTTGACCTCCACCACCAGCAGGAGCGCGTAGACAGCGGTGAGCACCACCAGCGAGGTCAGCAGTTCCCCGGCCGACACTCCCGGGGAGACGGCGGCTGCGGTAAACATAAACACCTGGTCGATGCCGTTCAGGTCGGGGTTGGGGGCCACGACGAAAGGCTGACGGCCCATTTCGGTGAAGATCCAGCCGGCGGCGTTGGCGCCAAATGGTGCCAGGATGCCAAAGACGGCCAGGCGCATCAGCCACGGGGACGCAGGTACGGTGCCCTTGCGGGTCACCCACAGGGCCACAAGGGCAGCAAGTGCGGCGAGTCCGCCGAACCCGATCATCATTCGGAATCCCCAGTAGGTGACCTCCATGACGGGGACGTACTGGATCTCCTGGCCGGCGCGGTCGCCGTAAATCGGGTTGTCCGGCAGGTTGGTTCCATAGTCGGCCTTGTACTGGTCCAGGAGGCTGTTGACGCCCTTGACTTCGGTGGCGAAGTCGCCCTTCGCCAGGAAGGACAGGATGCCCGGGACCTCGATGAGTGCCACGATGTCATCGCAGTTGCCGGATCCGAGGTTGCCGACGCTCAGGACCGAGAATCCGGTGCCGTCATGGCAGGCGGCCTCGGCGGCCGCCATTTTCATGGGCTGCTGCTCGAACATGAGCTTGCCCTGCAGGTCGCCGGTGAGGGCGGTGCCGGCGAAGGAGATCATCGCGACGACGGCGCCGATGCGGAGGGAGCGGATCCAGACTGTGTGGTCGGTGCGGTCACGGCCGGGGATCGCGGCCTCGCCCGGAACCACCTTGCCGTCTACGTCCACGGTGTCTACGCCGTCGCGCCGTCGCCGCCAGAGGTGGTACCAGGCGATACCCAGCAGGAAGCCGCCGGCCACCGCCAGTGCGCCCATCAGGGTGTGCGGAACGGCAACCAGGGCCGTGTTGTTGGTAAAGACAGCCCAGGCGTCTGTCATGACCGGCCGGCCGTCGATCATTTCCACACCCACGGGGTGCTGCATCCAGCTGTTGGCCACGATGATGAAGTAGGCAGAGAACAGCGAGCCAACAACCGCGATCCACAGGCAGGCCAGATGGATGGCGGGCTTGAGTTGCTTCCACCCGAAGATCCAGAGCCCCAGGAAGGTGGACTCCACAAAGAAGGCAAGGAGCGCCTCCAGAGCCAACGGAGCGCCGAACACGTCACCCACAAAACGGCTGTATTCGCTCCAGGCCATGCCGAACTGGAACTCCTGGACGATGCCGGTGGCAACGCCCATGATGAAGTTGATCAGGAAGAGCTTGCCCCAGAACTTGGTCATCCGCAGGTACTCCTGCTTGCCCGTCCGGTGCCACATGGTCTGCATGATGGCCACCACCAGGCCCAGCCCGATGGTCAGCGGCACCATCATGAAGTGATAGACCGTGGTGATGCCGAATTGCCAGCGTGCGATTTCCAAGGCGTCCAAGGCAGTCCCTACTGTTGTCGGGGTTCAACTTTTCTACGTTCCGTAGAACTTGACTTCTACCGAGTGTAGAACAATGCGCGGGGCACTGTAAACCAACAGTTCCATCATCACGTCGGGCCCACAAGGCCGCGGCGCGCCCACTGTTCTACTTGGCGTAGAAAGTAAGGGAGAAACGGGGTAAATTTGTATCTGTAGTGTTCAGGTGTTGTCACCGCGGCCTTCGGGCCCAACGGTGCGGGGAATCAAAGGATGTATGGAATGGCTAGTCTGGGCGAACTGGAACGGGCAGTGATGGACCTGCTCTGGGCGGGCCATGAAGCAGCCACGGCAAACACCCTGCGCGATCTGTTGGCGCAAAGCACCGAGGCCACCGGCGGCGCAGCGGGGCATGAAGGCAAGGAATTGGCCGTAACCACCGTACTGACGGTCCTCTCGCGGCTGGAGAAGAAGGGCCTCGTCGAGCGGGAGCGCGGCACCCGGCCGCACCGCTACCAGGCTGTTTCCAGCAGGGAAGACCACACGGCGGAGCTCATGCATGAGGTACTGGGATCCGCCCCCGACCGCGAAGCCGTACTGGCAAGGTTCATTGGGTCCGTGACCGAAAGTGAAGCCGAAACACTGCGCAAATTGCTCGGCCACATTTAGCGGGCCATGTTCTGGACGTCGTACCTGCTGGCGGTCCTTGCGATAGTCCTGGCGTGGCCGGTACCTATCTTCCTTTCCCGCGCCCAGTGGCCGGCGAGGTCACCCTTCACCGCGATGCTCCTCTGGCAGGCCATCGCCCTCGCTGGTGGACTCTCCATGATCGGCGCGATGCTCGTGTACGGCCTCGAACCAATCGGCGAGAACCTGATCGCCGGGCTGCGGGCACTCGCGGGAATGGTGTTCTTTAATGCGCCCACCACAGCCCTCGGCTTCTGGCATCTCTTTGCGCTGTCCGCCGCGGCCCTGCTGACGGCACACCTGGTCTTCACCCTGCTGCTCACCTACTACAAGATCGAACGGCAGCGACGGCGGCATCGCGAACTCCTTGCGCTGTTGGCCTCACCCTCCACCCAAGGGGCGGGAACAGTGGTCATCAGCCACGACTCTCCAGTGGCCTACTGCCTTCCCGGCGGCGCACGCTCAGTCACCGTCCTGTCCGATGGCCTCATGGCAGCCCTCGAACCAGCCGAGTTGCGCGCCGTCCTGATCCACGAAAACGCCCACTTGAGCCAGCGCCACCATCTCCTGCTCTGGGCGTTCGCCGCCTGGCGGCAAGCCCTGCCCTGGCTTCCCACCACGCGGCTCGCGCAGGAGTCCGTGAACTCGCTCATCGAGATGCTTGCTGATGACGTCGCCCTGAAAACAGAGAGCAAGGCAACTCTCATCAAGGCCATAGCGATCGTGGCCAGCGGTTCAGTATCGGCAGACCGAGGGGCTGAGCTCCAGCCCACAGGCCAGGCAGGCCTTGCCCTTGAGGGCCTCGAAACCGCGGCAGGTGTCACCGGGGCCGATTCTGCGCGGACCACCGCGTCGAGGGTCAGCAGGTTGCTGTCACCGCGCCCGCAGCTCCCGACTGCCATCCGTGGAGGTGTCCTGGCGGGCTGCGTCCTGCTGCTGGCTCTGCCCACGGCATTGCTCATTGTGCCCGGCCTGCTGGGCTGAGCGGGCCCGGACCTTCCCTCAAAGCGAGGAGCACTTCGGTGCATCAGCAACCCATCGAGTGCTCCATAACGGCCGTTTTGAGCGTCCAAAAGGGCAGGTGTGGAGCAATCGATGAGGGCGCGGTCAGGCGTCGATTCGCTCCCGGTCCAGGCTTGCCGCGCCGGCAATGATGAAGTCCTTGCGCGGGGCGACGTCTGAGCCCATCAGCAGGTCGAAGGTGTCCTCGGCCTGCTTGGCGTTTTCGATTCCTACCTTCCGCAGGGTCCGGTGCCGCGGGTCCATGGTAGTTTCCGCCAGCTGCTCCGCGTCCATTTCGCCCAGGCCCTTGTAACGCTGGATTGGTTCCTTGTAGCGCTTGCCCTCTTTGGCGAAACGGGCCAGGAGGACGTGCAGCTCGGCTTCGGAATACGTGTAGATCATCTCGTTGGCCTTCTGGCCTGCGTTGATCACCTCCACGCGGTGAAGCGGCGGAACAGCGGCGAAGACCCTGCCCTCGTCGATCATCGGCCGCATATAGCGGAAAAACAGTGTCAGCAGGAGCGTGCGGATGTGGGCGCCATCGACGTCGGCGTCCGTCATCAGGATGACCTTGCCATAGCGGGCGGCGGTGATGTCGAAACTGCGGCCCGAACCGGCGCCCACCACCTGGATCAGGGCAGCACACTCGGCGTTGGAGAGCATGTCCCCTACCGAAGCTTTCTGGACGTTGAGGATCTTCCCTCGGATGGGCAGCAACGCCTGGAAATCCGAGGACCGGGCCAACTTGGCCGTTCCCAGCGCCGAGTCGCCCTCCACGATAAAAAGTTCAGAGCGGGCGACGTCGTCCGTACGGCAGTCAGCAAGCTTGGTGGGCATCGACGATGTTTCCAGCGCATTCTTGCGGCGCTGTGTTTCCTTATGGACACGCGCCGAGATGCGGGACTTCATCTCGCTGACGATCTTCTCCAGCAAGAGCGCCGACTGGGCCTTGTCATTACGGTTGGCTGAGTTGAGCTTGGCGTTGATTTCCTGCTCCACGACCCTGGCCACAATGGCGCGCACGGCCGAGGTCCCGAGGATCTCCTTGGTCTGGCCCTCGAACTGTGGCTCAGCAAGGCGGACGGTCAGGACGGCCGTGAGGCCGGCGAAGATATCGTCTTTCTCGATTTTGTCGTTCCCGGCTTTGAGCTTACGGGCGTTGCTCTCCACCGCCTTGCGGAACGTCTTCACCAGCGCCTGCTCAAAGCCGGACTGGTGCGTACCGCCCTTGGGCGTGGAGATGATGTTGACGAAGCTGCGGACCGTGCTGTCGTAGCCGATGCCCCAACGCAGTGCGACGTCCACTTCGCAGTCGCGTTCAACCTCGGCGAGCTGACTGTGGCCGCGTTCGTCCAGCACCGGCACGGTTTCCTTGAATTTGCCCGAGCCGTGCAACCGCCAAATGTCGGTAACGGCCGGATCAGCGGCGAGGAAATCCACGAACTCGGAGATACCGCCGTCGTGGTGGAACACCTCTTCGTGCGGGCCGCCTTCGCCCGGAGTGCCGGCCACGCGGCGCTCGTCGCGGACGGTCAGCTTCAGGCCGGGTACGAGGAACGAGGTCTGCCGGGCTCGCGCTGCGAGTTCGTCGTAGGAGAATTTGGCGTCGGGGGTAAAAATCTGACGGTCTGCCCAGTAGCGGATGCGCGTTCCCGTGACGCCGCGCTTGGCTTTGCCCACGATGTCCAGGACGGAGTCCTCAACAAATGGTTCGAAGGTGGCCGCGGGATCGGACTTGGTCCCGGGATCTTTGAACCTTCCCGGCTCACCGCGCCGGAAGGACATTTTGTAGGTCTTCCCGCCACGATCCACTTCCACGTCCAGTCGGGAGGACAGCGCGTTGACCACTGACGCGCCCACGCCGTGCAGGCCGCCGGAGGCAGTGTAGGAGCCGCCGCCGAACTTTCCGCCTGCATGCAGTTTGGTGAAAACGACCTCGACGCCGGACAGTCCGGTCTTGGGCTCGACGTCAACGGGAATGCCGCGCCCGTCGTCGTGGATCTCGACGGAGTTGTCGGCGTGCAGGATGATCTTGATGTCGTGTCCAAAACCGGCGAGGGCCTCGTCGACGGAGTTGTCGATGATCTCCCACAGGCAGTGCATCAGGCCGCGGGAGTCAGTGGAGCCGATGTACATGCCCGGCCGTTTGCGTACGGCCTCAAGGCCCTCCAGGACAGAGAGGTGCCGGGCGGTGTAATCAGAACTCGGTGCCACGGTTGTGAACTCCTTCAGTGACGGAACAGCAGGCGCTAAGGCGCCCTCCCCAGCCTAGTCTGACAAGCGTCGAACACCGGCCTCCCACGCCTGTCCGGAGCTGTGGCAGACGCCACTCGTTATCTTCCCGTTATGCGGCAGGTGGCTCTTGATCAAGTCTTGCGGATACGCGGACAGCGAACTTGCCCAATCCTTGCGATGGAATTGCTACGAATACTGGTTACATAGACATACAGATCTACTAAGGAGGCCGAAATGACAACAGCAGTGGCAGACCGCACACTCAACGCACTGGACCGGTGCGATCGTTGCGGAGCCCAGGCGTACGTCCGTGTTGTACTCGAGTCCTCCGGGGGTGAGCTTCTTTTCTGCGGCCACCATGCCCGTGCAGTCGAGTCAACGCTCAAGCCCTTGAGCTCCGACTGGCACGATGAGACGGGCCGGCTTCACGAGAAGGCACCCGTAGCAGTCGACTAGACAGCAGGCTTAAGAGGATCAGGACCCCTCCCACGGAGGGGTCCTGATCCTTTTAAGCGGTCGCCTTGGAAACGTTGAGGACAAAGAAACGGGCCGTCCGGCGCCATGATCTACCAGATCACGGCGCCGGACGGCCCGCAGTGTAGTGCCTTTTCAGTCGAGCTGGCCTTAGTCCAGGTAGTCCCTGAGCACCTGGGACCGTGAAGGGTGGCGCAGCTTGGACATGGTCTTGGATTCGATCTGGCGGATGCGCTCACGCGTGACGCCGTAGACCTTGCCGATTTCGTCTAAAGTCTTAGGCTGTCCGTCGGTGAGGCCGAACCGCATGGCCACTACGCCGGCTTCTCGCTCCGAAAGGGTATCCAGAACCGAGTGCAACTGCTCCTGCAGCAGAGTGAAGCTGACCGCATCCGCCGGAACCACGGCCTCGGAATCCTCGATGAGGTCGCCGAACTCGGAATCGCCGTCCTCGCCGAGCGGGGTGTGCAGCGAGATGGGCTCGCGGCCGTACTTCTGGACCTCGACGACCTTTTCGGGGGTCATGTCCAGTTCCAGCGCCAGCTCTTCCGGCGTGGGTTCGCGGCCCAGGTCCTGGAGCATCTGGCGCTGGACGCGGGCCAGCTTGTTGATGACTTCGACCATGTGAACCGGAATACGGATGGTGCGGGCCTGGTCAGCCATGGCGCGGGTGATGGCCTGGCGGATCCACCAGGTGGCATACGTCGAGAACTTGAAGCCCTTGGTGTAGTCGAACTTCTCCACCGCGCGGATCAGGCCCAGGTTGCCTTCCTGGATGAGGTCCAGGAACAGCATTCCACGGCCGGTGTAGCGCTTGGCGAGCGAGACTACGAGCCGGAGGTTGGCCTCCAGCAGGTGGTTCTTGGCGCGCTTGCCGTCGTGGATAACGAATTCGAGCTCGCGCTTGAACTTCGGGTCCATACTGCCGTCGTCGGCGTTGATCTTCTCTTCGGCGAAGAGGCCGGCTTCGATCCGGAGTGCAAGGTCAACTTCCTGCTCGGCGTTGAGCAGCGCTACCTTACCGATCTGCTTGAGGTAGTCCTTGACGGGGTCGGCGGTCGCGCCCGCGGACATGACCTGCTGGACAGGGGCGTCGTCGTCGTCGGCGTCGGAGTAGACGAAGCCTTTGCCGGTTGCAGCGGTCGCTTCCTTGGCAGCATTGATTTCACCGTCGTCGACGGCGTCCGGGCCATCCAGGATGATGTCGTCGAGGTCTTCCTCGACATCGTCCTCGTCGTCCCCGCGCGCAGACTTTCCGGCGGCTTCAGCAGCGGCCTTGGCACCGGGCTTGGGCCCGCGCTTCTTGGGCTCGGGCTTGCCATCCACATCACCGGCGGTGGCGTCCTTGACAGCTTTGTTTGCTGCCCGCGTGGCTGCACGCTTGGCGTTCGTTGCAGCCTGCTTCTCCTCAGGGGACAAGTCGTCCTGGGCAGCGGGTTCCTTCTTCTCGGAAGACGGGGTCACAGAAAACCTTTCTAGCGGCGGTCTGTGGAATCACCATACGGGCAACACCACTATGACCCTGTCAAGTCCGTGATGAATATCAGGTGCAACCACGGCCGGCAGAGTCCTTAAGTAGAACTGCCGAAGCGGCTGTAATGTTCCCATAAAGGTTGCCATTACGTGCACCAGATTCACGGACCCAACCGGGTCTCGGCATCCATTGTCTCACGGTTTCCCAAACGTGGCCGCATGACGCCGCCCCATCCCTCTCAGGCGGCGTCAGGTCCGAACTTCTGCCAGGCAGCATCCTTCCGGGCGGCCCAGCCGCAGAGAGTCCCGCGCCGCACGAGTTCGAGCAGGAGTTCAGCCAGCCGGTATCCGGGCTCCTCATCCAGCGCCCGGCCGAGGTGCGCAGCAGCGTACGAACCACGTCCGCGGCACCACGAAATCCAGCCGCGCCCCGAAAGCGCTGCCGCTGCGGCCTGCCCTCCCCCGGGGGCCAGTTGCTCCAGGACACGGTCCAGGTTGTTCATGCTGTTCCAGTCAGGCCTGGGCGGGGCCAGGCCCAGCAGCACCTCGCCATACCCCGGGACCAGGGCAGCATCGCCGACGGCACCGCCCGGGACGGGGTGGGACGGGACGGGGCTGGGCCGGACGGGGCCTCCCGCGGCAATCGCAGTGCCTGCCGCGGCTTCCTGGCGACCGTCGGCCTGCGGGCGCACTGGCGCCAGCCGGCATCCGGCGTCGAATATCCCGAACTGATCTGCACCGGCAGACGCGGCAGCCCTGCCTGCGGCGGCCATGACCAGGACCGCATCACGCCAGGCGGGCACGCGCAGTGTTGCCCGGACGAAGCCCAGGACAAGCGGATCCGCCGGGCACTGCCCGGACCGGAAGAGTAACTCCCAGGTGTCAAGGAGCGTCTCGAATTGTGCCCGGCTCGCCCGGCGGCGATCCAACGGGACCATCCACGAAGCCTCGGCTGCCCGGAGCCTGGCCTTGGACTCCGCCGGCATTGCGGCCGGCGTGGGGCACTGGTCCTCCGGCGCCGGACCCACGCTGCTGCCGCGGTAGACCATTTCGGCATTGAGCCTGCTGTCGCGGATGTCGCTGATGGGCCGGCCCGGCAGTGGGCAGCAGGATCCGTCCGTGCAATATGCATCCCGCCAGTACGTATCCCCCACGTACCAGGCATCCCGCACGGGCATGCCGGCGGCGCCCAGCACCGCCTGCAGCGCTGCCAGTAATCCTGTGTAGGTCTGGACAGCACCCGGGCGCGCATCCGTCCAGCCCTCGTTGGTGAAGAGCACCAGCAAGGAGGCGTCTGCCTGCTGGTCAGCGCGCAGGTAGTCCCGTACGGTGCAGGCAAACTTCTTTGGATCCGCAAGGACTTCGCTGCCCGGCAGGTCAAGGCGCAGCGTGGCCCCCAGGCTTTTCCCCTGGAGCGTCATGGCAACGAGGCTGTCGGCCGGCCAATACCCCAGGGAATGCGGAATGAACCCAAGGATGTCCTCGGGGCCCTGGACGGTGAGGTGTTCTGGAGGAGTCATGCGTCCAGCTTTCGCGCACCATAGCCCGCAACGAATACCCAACATGACCTATGTGGACAAACACCCCAAAGTGGAGGAGGAGTGTCAGTCGTCGTCCGTGGGCGTCCGCTGCTTTTTCCGGGCCAGGTTTTCCCGACGCTGCTGTGCGAGGGTCCGCAGGAGCGGCGGAACAATAACTCCCTGCGCTGCCATTTGCCGCCGCACTTTCCGCCGGGAGGCCAAAGTCGCCGAGACGCCGATCCCGATGAGCAGGAACTGGACGCACAGGGCGATCCGGAACGGCTCGAGCCCGTAAAGGGTGCCGTTGGAGAGACCGCTGGCGTACAGGACGTCCAGGACCAGCCCGATCAGGAAGATCGCCACAAGGGCGGCGATGAACCCGCCCACGTTGACGATGCCCGTGGCGGTGCCGATCCTGTGCGCCGGGTTGAACGTCCGGGCGAAATCGAAGCCGATCATCGAACCGGGCCCGCCGATCGCCAGGACAACAACCAGCCCGGCGAGGAGCCACAGCGGCGAACGTCCGGGCATGAGCAGGACCGCGGCCCACGCGGCAGCGGTCGCACCGGCGATGAGCAGGACCATTGTGGAGCGCCGCAGCGGGTGCCTGGACACAAAGCGGCCGATGAAGGGGCCCACGGCCATCGCGGCGGCGACATAGAGCGCCATGAGCGCCGCGACGGTGCCGGCGTCGAGGCCCTGGCCTGAAATGAGGAAGGGATAACCCCAAGTCATCGCGAAGACCGTGCCGCTGAACTGGATAGTGAAATGGCTCCACATCCCCAGCCGTGTGCCGGGTTGGCGCCATGCCCGCGCGAGCGAGGCTCCGGTGGCCTTCAGCCCCTGCTGCGACTGTGGCCGCGGCGTGCCCGGAGGGACGTCCAGCAGGAACAGGAGGACCAGGACGACGGCGAGCCCGGACATCCCGGCCAGCATCAGGAACGCCTGGGTCCAGCCCGCCGCATGGAGGACCAGGGCAAACGGGACAACGCTGAAAAGCTGGCCCAGCTGTCCGGACATACCGGTCAGCTGCGTGACCAGGGGTACGCGCGCCGGGGCGAACCACAGCGGGATAAGGCGGATGACGGAGATGAAGGTCATGGCATCGCCCGCGCCAACGAGCACCCGTCCCAGCACGCCGCCGGGGATGCTGTCGGCAAACGCCAACTGCAGCTGCCCAAGTCCCATCAGGACTGCTCCGCCGGCAATCATCGCCCGTGAGCCGAACCGGTCCACCAGGACGCCCACCGGGATCTGGAGCCCGGCATAGACGAGGAGTTGGAGGACAGTGAAGAAGGAGATGGCAGAGGCGCTGGCGTGGAACCGTTCGGTGGCCTCCAGACCCACCACGCCGAAGGAGGTCCGCTGCGAGACGGCTACCAGATACGCGAAGACACCGATGGTCCAAATCAGCCAGGCGCGGGGTGCAGTCACTCCCCCATTATGCCCGCGCCGCGGCGGCATCCCCGTGTTGGAGCCACCAGGCGGACAGGGCCGGGCGGTCTAGTGGCCGGGGTTTTCGCGGGCGAGGTAGGCCTCCACTGCGGCACCGAGTTCGTCACCGTTTGGCAGGTTGTCGTTCTCGTCGGCCAGCAGGGATCGGCGGACGGTCCCCTCGGCTTTTTCGTCGTAACGGGATTCGAGGCGGGAAACCACTTGCTTGACGTCCTCGGACGCCTCAATCTGCTCGGCAATCTGGCGGCTGACTTCCCGGCCGGCTTCACGAAGCCTGTCCGTGGGCAGCATCAGCGACGTCGCGGCGCCCAGGTATTCCAGGCCTGCCACCGCGGCTGTGGGGTACTCCGCTTCAGCAAGGTAGTGCGGGACATGGATGACGTAGCCGGCAACGTTGCGTCCGGCCTCAACCAGCCGAAGTTCGAGGATATGGCCGACAGCCGCCGGGACCTCCACAGTGGGCTTCCACACTGAGATGCCTTCGATCAGGTCGGGCCGGTTCCCGTGGACGGTGACGCCAACGGGGCGGGTGTGCGGGACCGGCATGGGAATGGAATGGATCCACGTCACCAGGTTGACATCCAGCTTCTCAGCAATGCCCACCACGGCGCGGGCGAACCGCTCCCACTGCAGGTCCGGCTCAAAGCCGGCCAGCAGGAGGAAGGGAAGCCCCAGGCCGTCCGTCAGCCTGTACAGCGCCAGCTTCGGCTCCTGGTAATCCTGCAGGTGGTCTTCCACAAACGAGACGTGGGGCCGCCGGGACCGGTAGTCGATGAGCTGGTCGGCATCGAAGACCGCTACCGTCTCGGCGTCGAGGGTGTCCAGCAGCTCTGCGTTGATCTGCTTGACCACATGGCCGGCATCGGCGAACCCCGTAAACCCCATCACCAGGTTCAGGCCCCGGAGCGCCGGGCTGTGGAACAGCTCGATGTTGCTCGCATAGAGCGCATCGGGGTCCAGCAGGGAGCCGGAAATCCGTTCAAGCACGGCATGTTCCTTTCGTGGTTTCAGGTGGATACCTCGTACAACGCCGCGGGACACCGGCGCATTCCGCTTGTTGGTGTGTCCCAGCTCTCAGCTGATTCCGCTGCCGCGGCGCAGACGGGCTACGATCGGAACTGCCTGCCGGACGGGCTTGCGACGCCCCGGCGGAGTACCTGGCCCACCGCAGCCGAGGTGTCCATGGCAGGACGCCAAACATGCATTCCTGCCCGAACAATCTTTGAGAATTGAGGACTGATCCCTGTGGTCAAGAATACTGAAATCAACCTTAGTACCCTCTCCCGGGACCTTAGGAAGGCATCGAGTGACGCTGTTGTCATCGGTGTGGGCCAGGGAACGGACGGGCCTGTCCTCCTCGACAATCCGCTGACGGCCAAGTCCGCCGAAGCCTTGGCAGATTCCCTTAAGGTCCTCGGCGTCACGGGGGCCGCTGACCAACTGGTCCGGCTCCCCGGCCTCCCCGAGACGGGCTCCGGCGTGCTGGTGCTCGCGGGAGTGGGCAAGGTCGGCGCGGACCGTGTCCTCTCCGAAGAATCACTCCGCCGGGCCGCCGGCTCCGCTGTGCGGCAGCTTGCCGGCCTCACCACTGTTGTCCTGGCGCTTCCGACGGCGGCAGTCGCCGACGTCGCGGCCGTCGCCGAGGGTGCGGCTCTGGGCGCCTATGCCTTCACCGAGTACCGCTCCTCCAAGGACGGGCTGAAGGCCCCGGTCAGCAATGCCGTGATCTACACGGACCTTCCTGAGCCGGAACTCCGCCCCGCCCTGACGCGTGCGGGCCTGATCGGCAAGGCAGTGAACGCCACAAGGACCCTGGTCAACCAACCGCCCAGCCACCTCTACCCCGAGACGTTCGCAGATGCCGCCAAGGAACTGTCCAAAGGGCTGCCCGTCAAGGTGACCGTCTGGGACGAAAAACGCCTGGAAAAGGAAGGTTTCGGCGGCATCATGGGCGTGGGCAAGGGATCCGCCCGGCAGCCCCGCCTGGTGAAGGTCGAGTACGCCCCCGCGAAGGCGACTGCAAAAATTGCCCTGGTCGGCAAGGGCATCACTTTCGATACCGGCGGCATCTCCATCAAGCCGGCACTGGGCATGGGCGACATGAAGTCCGACATGGCGGGCGCCGCCGTCGTCCTTAACACCGTGCTGGCGATCGCCGGCCTGGGCCTGCCGGTGAAGGCGACCGCCTGGCTTTGCATCGCGGAAAACATGCCCTCAGGTGCGGCTTCCCGGCCCGCGGACGTCCTGACCATGTTCGGCGGCAAGACTGTGGAGGTGCTCAATACCGACGCCGAGGGCCGGCTGGTCATGGCGGACGGCATCGTCGCGGCGAGCCGGGAATACCCGGACGCCATCATTGACGTCGCTACGCTGACCGGCGCCCAGCTCATCGCGCTCGGCAACCGCACCGCCGGCGTCATGGGCTCCGACAGTGTCACCGGCCCACTCAAGGCCGCGGCGGACCGCGCCGGCGAGCTGGTCTGGCCGATGCCCCTGCCGGAGGAACTCCGCCCCAGCCTGGATTCCCAGGTGGCGGACCTGGCCAACATCGGCGAACGCCACGGCGGCATGATGACCGCTGCCGTTTTCCTGCGCGAGTTTGTGGGTAAGGGCAAGGACGGGGAGCAGATCCCCTGGGCCCACGTTGACATCGCCGGGCCCTCGTTCAACAACGGGAGCCCGTATGGCTACACCCACAAGCAGGGCACGGGCTGCACGGTCCGTACGCTGGTTGCTTACGTGGAGGACCTCCTGGCCGCCGCTGCCTGACCGGCTCTTTGAGCTGTCACGCGGCTTTGTGACACCACAGTGAATGCTTGGACACAAAGCCGCGTGACACTCACCACAAGCGCTCCACAAACGCTGTGCCAAGGTGGAGCATGGATAAGTGGTTCGCTAAGGTGAACCACGGTAGTCACAAATGCAAGAGAACTTGCCTGCTGGCATAATCACGGCAGTACAAGTTCCAAGACCAGATGATGCGTACGCTCGCGTCATCGTTCACGCGAGGGAGCGTCTAAGTGGCCGATCAGGCAACTGCGCAAGAATTCGACATCCTGGTACTCGGTGGCGGCAGCGGCGGATACGCCACCGCCCTGCGGGCCGTACAGCTTGGCTTCACCGTCGGCCTCGTGGAGAAGGGAAAGCTGGGCGGCACCTGCCTCCACAATGGCTGTATCCCCACCAAGGCACTGCTGCACTCGGCTGAACTGGCCGACCACGCCCGCGACTCCGCCAAGTACGGCGTGAATGTCACCCTGGACAGCATCGATATTAACGCTGTCAATGCCTACAAAGACGGCATCGTCGCTGGCAAGTTCAAGGGCCTCCAGGGCCTGATCAAGTCCAAGGGCATCACCGTCATCGAGGGTGAAGGCAAGCTCCAGGGCACCGACACCGTTGTGGTGAATGGAACCGCTTACAAGGGCAAGAACATCGTCCTCGCCACCGGCTCATACTCCCGCTCCCTTCCGGGCCTGGAAATCGGCGGCCGCGTCATCACCTCGGACGAGGCCCTGAAGATGGACTCCATCCCCAAGAGCGCCATCGTGCTCGGCGGCGGCGTCATCGGCGTCGAGTTCGCCTCCGTGTGGAAGTCCTTCGGCGTGGACGTGACCATTGTTGAGGGCCTGCCCTCCCTGGTGCCGAACGAGGACACCGCCATCGTCAAGAACCTTGAGCGTGCCTTCAAGAAGCGCGGCATCAAGTTCTCCACCGGCATCTTCTTCCAGGGCGTCGAGCAGAACGACTCCGGCGTCAAGGTCACCCTCGTGGACGGCCAGACGTTCGAGGCCGAATACCTGCTCGTCGCCGTGGGCCGCGGTCCCGTCACCGCCAACCTCGGCTATGAAGAAGCGGGCGTCACCATCGACCGCGGCTTTGTCATCACCAACGAGCGCCTCCACACCGGCGTGGGCAATGTCTACGCCGTGGGCGACATCGTTCCCGGCGTGCAGCTGGCCCACCGTGGATACCAGCAGGGCATTTTTGTCGCCGAGGAGATCGCAGGCCTGAACCCTGTCATCGTCGAGGATGTCAACATCCCCAAGGTCACCTACTGCGAGCCTGAGATCGCAACCGTGGGCTACACGGAGAAAGCCGCCAAGGAAAAGTTCGGCGACGACCAGGTCCAGATCCAGGAGTACAACCTGGCCGGCAACGGCAAGAGTTCCATCCTGGGCACCGGCGGCCTCGTCAAGCTTGTCCGCCAGAAGGACGGCCCCGTGGTGGGCGTCCACATGATCGGCTCCCGCATGGGTGAGCAGATCGGCGAAGCCCAGCTGATCGTGAACTGGGAAGCCTACCCGGAGGATGTGGCCCAGCTGCTGCACGCCCACCCCACCCAGAACGAGGCACTGGGCGAGGCCCACCTCGCCCTGGCAGGCAAAGCCCTTCACGGCTAAGCAGCCCAGCAAGACAACAGGGCTTAGTGCACCCGGCATGATCCGTCGGGTGCACTAAGCTCGAACAAGCCAGCAATCATCCGCACAAAAGATCAATAAGGAGAACGGGGACGACATGTCTGAATCCGTTAACTTGCCCGCCCTCGGTGAGAGTGTCACCGAAGGAACCGTCACCCGCTGGCTCAAGCAGGTAGGTGACCGGGTAGAGGTGGACGAGCCGCTGCTCGAGGTTTCCACCGACAAAGTAGACACCGAAATCCCCTCTCCGATTGCTGGTGTGATTGAGGAAATCCTCGTCGCCGAAGACGAGACCGCCGAAGTTGGCGCTCCCCTGGTGCGCATCGGCGATGGAGCAGGTTCCTCGGCACCGGAGGCAGCCGCCCCGGCCGAAGAAGCTCCCGCGGCTCCTGCCGAAGAAGCGCCCGCCGAAGAGGCCCCGGCAGCTCCGGCTCAGGAGGCTCCCGCAGCTGAGGCTCCCGCAGCTGAGGCTCCCGCGGCAACCGGCGGCGAGGGCCACGAGGTCACTCTCCCGGCCCTCGGCGAAAGCGTTACTGAAGGAACCGTCACCCGCTGGCTCAAGGCAGTAGGCGACTCCGTCGAGGTGGACGAGCCCCTCCTCGAGGTTTCCACCGATAAGGTCGACACCGAAATCCCGTCCCCCGTAGCTGGAACGCTGCAGGAAATCCGCGTGAACGAGGACGAGACCGCCGAGGTTGGCTCGGTGCTGGCCGTCATCGGTTCCGGTGCCTCCGCCCCTGCGGCAGCCCCCGCCGCCGCTCCCGCTCCGGCCGCCGAGGCTAAGGCGGAAGCTCCGGCCCCGGCTGCCGCTGAGGCACCCAAGCCTGAAGCGCCCAAGGCTGAGGCACCCAAGGCGGAAGCTCCCCAGGCTGAAGCGCCCAAGCCGGCCGCTGAGGCCGCACCGGCCACATCAGGTGCCGAATCCGGCTACGTCACGCCGCTGGTCCGCAAGCTCGCAAACCAGCAGGGAGTAGACATCTCCTCGCTCACGGGCACCGGCGTTGGTGGCCGCATCCGCAAGCAGGATGTCATCGCCGCCGCGGAAGCAAAGGCTGCCCCGGCTGCTGCTCCGTCAGCACCGGCGGCATCCGCTGCGCCGGCTGGCCCGGCTGCTTCTTCGCTGCGCGGAACCACTCAGAAGGCTCCCCGCATCCGCCAGGTGATCGCCCGCCGCATGCGCGAGTCCCTTGAGGTCTCCACCCAGCTCACGCAGGTGCACGAAGTGGACATGACCAAGGTCGCCAAGCTCCGCCTCAAGGCCAAGAACTCGTTCCAGGCCCAGAACGGCGTCAAGCTCACCTTCCTGCCGTTCATCGCCAAGGCAGTTGCCGAGGCCCTCAAGCAGCACCCGAAGCTGAACGCTGCGTACGACGAGGACAAGCAGGAAATCACGTACCACAACGCCGAGCACCTGGCGATCGCCGTGGACACCGACAAGGGCCTGCTGGTTCCGGTCATCTCGGACGCCGGTAACCTCAACCTGGCTGGCCTGGCCGGCAAGATCGCCGACGTCGCCGGCCGCACCCGCGACGGCAAGATCGGCCCGGACGAGCTGTCCGGCGGCACCTTCAGCATCACCAACATCGGATCGGTCGGCGCACTGTTCGACACCCCGATCATCAACCAGCCGCAGGTTGGCATCCTGGGCACCGGCGCGATCGTCAAGCGCCCGGTGGTGGTGGCCGATGAGAACGGCGATGACTCGATCGCCATCCGCTCCATGATGTACCTGTCGCTGACGTACGACCACCGCTTGGTGGACGGCGCAGACGCAGGCCGCTTCCTGCAGACGCTGAAGGCCCGCCTTGAAGAAGGCGCCTTCGAGGCTGACCTGGGCCTGTAGCCCCAGCTTCGGAACGCTCGACGGCGGTGCACGCGCCGGTGGGAAACCACCGGAAAGCGCGCACCGCCGTCGCGGTTTAACGGTTCCGCCCGATGCTGGCCGCACGACACGGCAAGACCCGGCCAGCCTTACTACACGGCGTAGAAACCTCTGGCTAGACTGAAGCCATGATTATCGTCTACAACATCATGGTTTTCCTGCACATCGTTGGCGCCGCCATGATCGTCGGCATCTGGATCGGCAACATGAAGAAGCCCACTGTCCACCCCCGGCAGTTCGACGGCGCGGCGCTTCAGCTCATCACCGGCATCGTGATGATGGGGCTGATCCCGGCCCTGGACATGGACGCGAATTACGCCAAGCTGGGCATTAAGTTCGCGATTGCCCTGGCTGTCGGCGTGCTGGCCTTCATCGGCCGCCGCAAATACAAAAACGGCGAGGATATCAGCATGGGCCTGGCGCACAGCGTGGGCGGGCTTGCACTGCTCAACGTGGCCATCGCCACCTTGTGGAACTGACCGCCTTCCAGCCAAAGCCCGACGGCGCCGCTCCCCTCGTCCGGGAACGGCGCCGTCGCGCTTAAGCCGCAAAGATCAAGCTTTGGGCGGTCACAATCCACTGAGAGCGGACAGCCCGTGCATGGGTGCCCGCGAGTCCCTAGGATGGGAACCGGCGGGGCCCCAGGCAGGAGCCGGCCCCGGTTCGAATCTACGTTTGAGGAGTGGACATGGCAGCAACGCGCAGCGCACACACAGTATGGAATGGCGACCTCTTTGCAGGATCGGGTCAGACCACGCTGGACAGCTCAGGACTGGGCACGTTCGACGTCACTTGGAAGGCACGCACCGAAGCTGCCGAAGGCAAGACCAGCCCGGAAGAGCTGATCGCCGCCGCCCACGCAAGCTGTTTCTCGATGGCGTTCAGCAACATGCTCGCCCAGGCCGGGCACACCCCGGACGAGGTCCGCACCAAGGCTGACGTGACCTTCGTTCCGGGCACCGGCATCACCGGCAGCCACCTGACCGTCTCTGCCACCGTCCCCGGCATCTCTGACGAGGAGTTCCAGAAAATCGCCGGCGAGGCCAAGGTTGGCTGCCCCGTATCCGGAGCGCTTGCCAGCATCGACATCACCCTGGATGCAACCCTGGAGTCCTGATCCAGGGAATCAGCAGCATATCCAGCAGCTGAAACCTCAAGGCCCTGCCTCAACCGGATTACCGGTTGAAGCAGGGCCTTTTTGGTGTGTGAGCCTTTCTGGCTGCGGCGTGCGGTCAGTCCACGTGACGGCGGGCCGGCAACGGCGCGGGCTTGAGCCTGCGGTAGCCTTCGCGGACCGGCGGGCGGTCCGTGGGCAGCTCTTGGATCATTTCCTTCAGTGCGCCGATCCCGTATTCCAACTGGGGGTCGCGGCCAGCGGCATAGGCGTGCGGCGGGTACGCAACCTCGATATCCGGGTCCACACCGTAGTTCTCAACGCCCCAGCCCACGCCACCGCCGAACCAGGTGGCGTACCGGGGCTGGGTAACCCCTGTGCCGTCGGCGAGCGAGAACCTGTTGTCGATCCCGACGACACCACCCCAGGTGCGCGTACCAATCACGGGGCCAATGCCCCGGAGCTTGGAAACCTGCGTGATGATGTCGCCGTCGGAGCCCGCGAATTCATCAGCCAGGACGATCACCGGCCCGCGCGGGGCGTGATGCGGGTAGGTGCGCGGCGCCTCACCGCGGGGCATGCTCCAGCCGGTAACCTTGCGGCCGATCAGCTCCGCTACCAGCTGGGAGGTGTGCCCGCCGCGGTTGCGCCTGACGTCCACGATCAGCCCGTCAAGCGCCGTTTCCGTATCAAGGTCGCGGTGCAGCTGGGCCCAGCCGTTGGCCATCATGTCCGGAATGTGCAGGTAGCCGAATGAACCGCCTGATGCCTCGCGCACGGTTCGCCTGTTCGCGGCCACCCATTCCTGGTAGCGCAGGCGCTCCTCGTCCTTGACCGGGACGACGGCGATGCGCCGTTGGGTGCCGGCCGCAGGGCCGTGGCCAGGACCGTTGCGGAGCGTGAGTTCCACGGCACGGCCCGCTGCGCCTACGAGTTGCATGGCGGGCGTCACCGTGGCCGAGAGCGGGACACCATCGATGGCCAGCAGGAGGTCCCCTGCCTTGGCCCCTGCGCCGGGGCGGGTCAGTGGGGACGTTGCCAGCGGATCCGAGGATTCGCCGGCCAGGATCCGGGTAATCTCCCATCCGGCAGGCGTCAACGCGAGATCGGCTCCGAGGCGTCCCTGGCCGTTGCTGCCGTTCTCCGTCACCGGGGCAGGCCGGACGTACGCGTGCGACGTGCCGAGCTCGCCATGGAGTTCCCACAGCAGGTCCACGAGGTCGTCGTGGGAGCCGAGGCGGTGCACGAGGGGGCGGTAGCGCTTATGGATGGAGTCCCAGTCCTGGCCTGCCATGTCTTCAGCCCAGAAGAAGTCACGCTGCAGCCTCCACGCTTCATCGAACGCCTGGCCCCAGACGCTGAGCGGATCCATCATCACCCGGATGCGGCCCAGGTCAACCTTGACCAGCTGCCCCGAGTCCTCGTCAGCTTTCGCCCCTGACGGGACCACGCTGACCTTCTTGTCATGGACCAGGACAACCTTCTTGCCGTCTCCGGACAGGCGGTAGCTGTCGAGGGCGTCCACCAGGGTCACCGTCTTCCGCTTCGCAAGGTCGAAGCGGACCAGGCTGGGCGGTGTGTCCTTGTCCTCTTGGTTGGCCTTGCCGTCGCCGGTGACACCGGCCAGGGCCCAGTCCAGCCAGAGCAGCGCGCCCTCCGTGGCCCTGAGCGAAGTGTAATTCCCCTGCGGAACGGGCACGCCGATGACCCGGTGCGCCAGGCCTTCTGCGTCAACCTGTACTTCCGGTGCGCGGGCGGCGCCCTCTGGGCCGGCCGCTGAATCTGTGGCGGATTCAATGTCCTCGGTGGCTCCGTCCAAGGCAACGGCCGGACCGAACGGGGATGGCGTATCAGCTGCCAGCGCCACCAGGTAGGGCTTGATGGGGCTGGGGAACGACAGGTCGAAGGAGTGGCCGTCGTAAACGGGGTCAAAGCTGCGGTTGGAGAGGAAGGCGAGGAACTTGCCATCCGGGGTGAAGCTGGGTGACTTGTCGCAGAAGCGTCCATCAGTGACATCAACCACGGCGGCGTCCTTGCCTCCGACCTGGACGAGCCGGAGCCTGCTGCGCGAGCCAAACGAGGTGACAGGTTCGGACCAGGCGAGCCAGCGGGAATCGGCTGACCAGCTCAGCTCCGAGATGGTTCCTTCGCCGATGCTGGCCACGAGGGAAAGTTCGCCGGTGGACGCCTCTGCGACATAGACGTCGCCGAAGGACGTACCCAGGGCCAGCCACCGGCCGTCGGGGCTGGCTTCCAGGGAGCTGGCCCGCGCGGGTTTGGCGAAGGCGATATGCATGGCTGCTGTGCCCGTGGATGCCGCTGCGGGCGCATCCTCGTCCTCAACGGGGGCGACGTCGGCCCGCGAGTCATCGCCCACCGGAACGTTGCCTGGTGCGGTGGCCACGGCGGCGACGCCGGCAGCTGGCACCGGACGTGGCAGTGCGTCCCCAGATTCAGCTGTGGCAGCGTCAGCTGGTCCGACGACGGGCACCACGCCAGCGGCTGCGGCAATGCCGGCCACCGGCCCGGCGATTTCCTTGATGTACAGGGCCTCAACGCCGTCGTGGTCGGCGACGTAGGCGAGGCGGCCGCCGTCGAGCGGCCTGGGGAGCCGTGCCCGGACGCCCGGAGTTGCCTCCACCACGCGGGAGGGGCCGTCTTTGTGGCGGATCCAGTGGATGGTGCCGTGGGCCTCCACCGCGCTGGCGGAGCCCGTGGCATCAGGAACGACGGCGCCGAGGTGCTTCTCCGTCTTCAGCAGGGCCGGGCGCCGGGACTGGGAGGCGGAGCCGAGGGAGATCTCCAGCCGCATTGCCTCGGAACTCAGGTCGTGGAGGACCCAGAGTTCTCCTGCGGATTCGAAGACGATCCGCTGCCCGTCCGAGGCTGCATGCCGGACGTAGAAGTCCTCGTGGTCGGTGTGCCGGCGCAGGTCGCCGCCGCCGGGCAGTACTGAGTACAGGTTTCCGAACCCTTCGTGGTCGGAGAGGAACGCGATCCGTCCGTCCACCCACATGGGATCGGTCAGGTTGCCGTCCAGCTCCGGGACGAGGCGTTCGAACTCGCCGTTGCCGTCGGAGTCGATCCAGAGCTTTCCTGCGGTGCCGCCGCGGTAGCGCTTCCACCAGGCGGGCTCGCGGGAGAGCACGCTGGCGAGGACCACGGGGCGTTCGTCGCCGATTTCCGGGCCGAAGGCAACAGATTCCACTGGACCGAACGGCAGTTCCTCAGCCCAGCCGCCGTCCACCGGGACGCTGTAGGCGTAGGTGTGCCGGCTCTCCGCCTGGCGGAAGGCACTGGTCACCAAAACGGCGCCGCCGGCGGTGAACCCTTTGACTTTGGTGCTGGCGTGGCCGAAGTAGGTAAGTTGCCGGTAGCCTCCGCCGTCAACCTCCGCGGTCACCACCTCAGGCGCTGTCCCCTGGACGACAGTCCAGACCAGGCGCTTGCCATCGGGCGTAAACCGGGGGTTGCGCGCAGGGAGCTGGAGGGAGGACACACGCCATGCCCTTCCTCCGCCAAGGGGCGCGATCCAAACGTCGTCCTCGGCCACGAAGGTGACCAGATCGCCGTGCACATGCGGGAATCGGAAGTAGCTCGAAGAGGTCATCGTTCGATCATAGTCAACTCCGCCGGGCCCTCTGGGAAGTGTCCGCGGGACGCTGCGCCGTGGTGAGATGGATCATGCGCATTGTTATTGCCGGGGCCTCCGGGCTCATTGGAACCCACCTGACCGGGGTCCTGCGCCACGCCGGCCATGAGGTAGTCACCCTTGTCCGGCGCGTGCCCACATCGGCGGCGGACGTCGCGTGGGATCCGGCCGCCCGCCGCCTCGATCCGGCAGCCCTGGACGGCAGCGACGCAGTGATCAACCTCTCCGGGGCGGGGATCGGCGACCGGCCGTGGACCCGCCGCCGGGTCGCGGAGCTGTTCAGGTCCCGCCTGGATGCCACGAGTACGCTGACGCAGGCAATGCACCAGCTGGATGCACCGCCGCATACGTTTATCAGCCAATCTGCGTCCGGCTACTACGGGGACGCCGGGAGCTCAGTGCTCAGGGAAGGCGCCCGGGCCGGTACCGGAATCCTTTCAAGGCTGTGTGTGGAATGGGAGGCAGCCGCCCACACGGCGCCAGCCGGGGTCCGGGTGGTGACTCCCCGGACCGGCGTGGTCTTCAGCCGCTCGGGCGGCGCCCTGGGCAAACTGCTCCCCCTGCTCCGTAGCGGGGTGGGCGGACCGTTAGGTCAGGGAAGGCAGTACTGGCCGTGGGTCACTTTGCCCGATGTCGCCTCGGCGTTTCAGTTTCTGCTCCATTCACGGCACGAGGGGCCGGTCAATGTCTGCGCCCCCGACAGCGCAGACGTTAATACCCTCATCGCTGCACTGGCGGCTGCGCTGCACCGGCCTGCACTGCTCCGCGTTCCCTCGCCTGCCCTGCGCCTGGTCATGGGGAAGCTGGCCGATGAGTTGCTGCTGCCCAGCCAGCGGATGGAGCCGGCAGCCCTGGCGGAGGGCGGGTTCCACTGGCAGCATGCGTCTGTGGAGCGTGCCGCTGCCTGGATAGCGTCCTGACCGGGCTGCGGTTTCCTGTCACGGCCCTGGCAGAATCTCAAGGATCCGCCACTTGCCCTCCACCTGGACAAGGACGAGCTTGAGCTGCTGGGCCGGGGCCGCGGGACCCTTTGCCACCAGTGCACCCGAGCGGTCCTGTTCCTCATAGGGTGACGCGGCCGAGGTGAGCGCTACCACCGCCTTATTGTCGTCACTGTCCGGAAGGACACGCACCTCGGACAGGAAGCTCGTGAAGCCGGCCAGGACATGGCCCGACGCGCGGAGCGGTCCGCCGATCTGCTCGTCCGCGGCTGCCGCCGTCGAGCCTTGCACATTGACCTGGTCCAGCAGTTCCAGACGTCCAGAACTGAAAGCCAAGGACCTCAGCGCTGCCAGGCCCTGGACAGCCTCTCCCGGGTCCGCCGCGCCCACCCGGGCAGTAATGTCCGCCGGGATTGTGGTTTCGGGCCTCACACCGGCCTGACTTTGACGGCTGGCCGTGCTGTCCGCCCGCCCGTGGTTGGGGGCAGGCGGAGCCTGGCCAACCGGAGCAACCAGCCACCAGGCAGCCGCGAGAACTGCCAGCATGGTCGCTACGATGGCGATCCTTACCGTACGGCCGGGCCGGCGAGGGGCCGACTGACTGTCCCTGTCGTTCGCCTTGGCCTTGGCCTTGGCCTTGGCCTGTGAACGAACCGCATGCGCGCCCAAGGCTTTGGAACGAGCCCGCTCGCCGTTGCGCTTGCCGGAAGCCTGGGTGGCGTCCATAGGCCTGGGCTCCCCTGGGCCCGCGTGCCGCCCGCCTGGACCTTTCTCGCCGGGAAAGGGCAGGCCCTGCCTGGCGCCAACCACACCGGACCATTTCGACGTGGACATCCGCCTCCGCAGGGCATGGAAAGATTCCCGAAGCCCTGTTCCCGAACGTTCGGGAACCGGGCGGCGGGTCAGGAGGTCCGGAAGAACACTGGGATGGACGGAGCCGGCCAAGTCAACAGGCAATGGAGCGGCACTGCGGTAGATCGCGACGGCCAGCTCAGCGGCAGAGGGCCTGCGGCGGCGGTCTTCGTGAAGGCCCGCTTCCAGGGCCTCGGCCAGTTCCGTGGGGACCTCGGGAAGGATCAGCGGAAGCGGCGGACGGTCGGCAGTCCGGGCCGGGGCCTCGCCGGTGAGGCAGTACCAGCCCAGCGCGGCGACGGAATAGACGTCCCGCTCCGGCTGCAGGCCCGCCCGCACCGCATCCACCCCTGCCGGGTCCATAAATCCCCGCGTGCCGTGGCCGGGCACCGCGGCGGGATCCCCGACCATCCGTGCGATGCCGACGTCGGCCAGCAATGGTTTGCCGTGGCTGGTGAACAGCACGTTGCCCGGCGATACGTCCGAGTGCGTGAAACCCCTGGAATGCAGAAAGCCCAGCACCTGCGCAATGGGCGTCAGCACGGTCACCGTCTCACCGACAGTGAGCTTTCCACGGCTGGACACGAGTTGGGCCAAGGAACCACCGGGGGCGTAATCCACCAACAGGCCAAGCACTTCGGAGGAACCGATCGACACACGGAGTACATCGTGGGCCTTGATGAGGTGCTGGTGGTCGAGCGCGGACAGGATGCGAACCTCCCGGCGGACATCACTTTCGGCCGTGGGCTTCGGGACCGGGCCTGGTCCTGGGGTTTCAGGCGCAAAGCACTTGAGCGCAAAGTCCCTGCCCGTGCGCTGCTCAGTCACAAGCCAGACGGTGGAGCTCCCGCCCCGACCCAGCTCGCGTCCCACGGTAAATCCGGGTAGCTCCGGAACTGCAGAATCAGCCATGGCTTATGTCTAGCGGAATCCGGCGGAAGCCGCAGAAGTTATCCACAGCCGGCCGGCTCGGGCCCGCCGGTGTTGGAGAAGTGAGAGCTTGGACACTAAACCGGAAGCAATGCCGGCCGGGGTCTAAGCTGGATGCCATGACTCTTGAGTTTTCCACGCTGGGTCTTGCACCGGATTTCGTTGATTACATGTGGGGCTGGGACACCCAGCGCGAACTCCATGACAAAGTCGTCGCTGCCGAGGCGCCCAGCACAGTCCTCATCCTTGAACATGCCGCTGTCTACACAGCCGGCAAACTGACCGAAGAGCACGAGCGTCCGCTGGACGGCACGCCTGTTGTGGCAGTGGACCGGGGTGGCAAGCTGACGTGGCACGGTCCCGGCCAGCTGATCGCCTATCCGATCCTCAAACTGAAGAACCGCTCGGGCATCCGCGACTACGTGGAACGGCTGGAAGCCATCATGATCGCCGTGATGGCTGACTACGGCATCAATGCAGAGCGCATCAAGGGACGTGCCGGCGTATGGATTAAGGCCGACAGCAAGGGACCGGACCGGAAGATCGCCGCAATCGGCATCCGGGTCCTGGACGGGGTCACAATGCATGGCATCGCCATCAACTGCAACAATGATCTGGCACCCTATGCCCAGATCATTGCCTGCGGCATCACTGACGCCGGAGTCACCACGATGTCCATCGAAGCCGGCAAGGACATCGCCCCCGGCGATATCGCTGACCGGCTCGTGGAAGAATTCCGCAAGCACGAAGAAGCACTCGTATCAAGCCCCGAAGGAGCTCTACTGTGACACTGGCACCAGAAGGCCGGAAGATGCTGCGCATTGAGCAGCGAAATGCGGCCACTCCGGTGGAGCGCAAGCCGGATTGGATCAAAGCCAAGGTCCAGATGGGCCCGGAATTTGTCCAGCTGAAGAACCTGGTCAAGAAGGAAGGCCTCCACACCGTCTGTGAGGAGGCCGGCTGTCCGAACATCTTCGAATGCTGGGAAGACAAAGAAGCCACCTTCCTGATCGGCGGCTCCGAGTGCACCCGGAGGTGCGACTTCTGCCAGATCGACACCGGCAAGCCGTCCCCGGTGGACATGTTCGAACCCACCAAGGTGGCCCGCTCCGTGCAGGCCATGCAGCTGCGTTACGCCACCGTCACCGGCGTGGCCCGCGACGACCTCGCTGATGAAGGTGTCTGGCTCTATGCCGAGACGGTCCGCAAGATCCACGAGCTCAACCCGGGCACCGGCGTCGAGCTTTTGATCCCTGACTTCTCCGGCAAGCCCGAGCACATCGAGGCGATCTGCGATTCCAAGCCCGAGGTATTCGCGCACAACGTCGAGACCGTGCCGAGGATCTTCAAGCGGATCCGCCCGGCGTTCCGGTACGACCGCTCGCTGGATGTCATCACGCAAGGACGTAACCTGGGCATGGTCACCAAGTCCAACCTGATCCTGGGCATGGGCGAGACCCGCGAGGAAATTTCCGAGGCGCTCCGTGACCTGCATGAGGCCGGCTGCGACCTGATCACCATCACCCAGTACCTGCGGCCGTCCGAACGGCACCTCCCGGTGGACCGCTGGGTCAAGCCGCAGGAATTCGTTGACCTCCAGCAGGAAGCGGACGAAATCGGGTTCCTCGGGGTCATGTCCGGGCCGCTGGTCCGATCCTCCTACCGCGCCGGCCGGCTTTGGGCCACCGCAATGCGCAAGAAGGGCTGGGAAATCCCGGCCGAACTCGCCCACATCGAAAGCTCCGGCAGCACCCGTCAGGAAGCCAGCTCGCTGCTCGCAGCGCATTCCTGACCACACAGCTGTTGTGCCTGAGGGCCGGCGCCGGGCGTTCTCCGGCGTCCGGCCCTCAGGCATAAATCACGTAGAATTAAGGCACTATGGCGAAATCCCCTGATTCCAGCAACTCCACTCCGGCGGCCTCAGACGCCCCGAAGCGTGGCCTCTTCTCGCGCAAGCCAAAAGAAGCAAAGGTCAAGAAGCCCAGCCGGCTCAAGCAAATCGGCGAGGTCTTCAACATGACCCGCCGCCACGACCCCATGGTGCCGTGGCTGATGCTGCTGGTTTTCCTGGGCGTTGTGGCACTCAGCTTCCTGGTGGGTTTCTGGCTGGACAACTGGATCACCGGCCTGATCATCGGCATTCCGCTGGGCCTGCTCGGCGCAACCCTGATCCTGTCCCGGCGCGCCGAACGGGCAGCGTTCGCGCAGATCGAGAACCAGCCTGGTGCCTCGGGAGCGGCCTTGGGGACGCTGAAGCGCGGCTGGATCACCGAGGACCAGCCAGTAGCAGTCAACCCACGCACCCAGGATGCCGTGTTCCGCGCCGTCGGCCGTCCCGGCGTCGTTCTTGTCAGCGAAGGGCCAACCCACCGCGTCAAACCGTTGCTTGATGCCGAACGCAAGCGCCTCGCCCGGATCCTGCCCAATGTCACGGTCCACGTGATTGAGAGCGGCCGCGGCGAAGGCCAGGTGCCCATCAGCCAGGTGGCCAAGAACATGGGCAAGCTGAAAAAGGAACTTACCAAACTTGAGGTCAATGCGGTGTCGAAGCGGATTTCGTCACTGGGCAACCGCCTCCCCATTCCCAAGGGCATCGACCCTTACAAAGCGCGTCCCAACCGCGGACGCTAGGACCCATGGAGCCGTCCCGGTTCCGGCCAACGCCGGCACCGGGACGGCTTTCTTTTGTCGCCACGTTGCCGCAATCTACCTCAGAGATTGGACCCATGACTATGCCGCTGAAAACAGTGACCGTCCGCGCTTTCCGGATCCTCGCGATCGCCGAAGCCTTCAGTTGGGCCGCGCTGCTGACGGGCATGTATTTCAAGTGGATCGCCAAGACCAGCGAGCTGGGCGTGGAAATCGCAGGCCCCATCCACGGAGCACTCTTCGTCGGCTACGGCATCGCAGCCCTCGCCCTGTGGCGGCTCCAGCGCTGGCCGTTCACGGTCGCCCTGTTCGCCGGCCTGTCAGCAGTCTTCCCCTTCGCGACCATCGCCTTTGAGCGCTGGGCCGGAAAGCGGGGGTACCTCAGCGAGCGTGCCACCGAGCACACCGACGCCAAGGAAACAGCCGGGGTCTAAGGACCGCGCCTATCGCCGGACCAAGACCGTGTTCATTGCCTTGTCGTGGAGGCCGCGGTGGTCCGGATCGAAGATAACGGCCGGAATCACGAGGCACAGAAGCAGTGCGCGCACCACGGCGGCCAACGGACCGGCGGGGCCGCCGCCCAGCCGCACCACGTGGATCCCTACCAGTCGGTGGCCGATGCTGTAGCCGAGCGTGCCCACGAGGAGCATCTGTTCGGCGGCAAAGACGGCAAGGTTTGCCCAGGGGTCGCCACCAAAGGCGAAGTTGCTGATCAGCAGGGCAATGCCCCAATCAACGAGTATCGCTACAATGCGCCGGCCGGCCCGTGCGATGGAGCCTGGACCGGTCTCGGGCAAGCCGAGGCGCTCCCCCGGGTACCTTGAGATACCGGAGGTGTCCGGTCCGGTGAGCCAGGAGCCAATGTCTTTGCGATTTACCACTGTCCAAGCTTACCGACTCACCAACGTTCATACTGTGGAACCTGTTAGACCACAGTATGGACACGGGATAGCGTTGCCATAACAGGGCATTCTGTAACCTGCCCGAAACAATGTGGACACGGACGAGAAATGCCATGTCCATAGGCTGGGTGCAGTTTCAAGCAATACCACCAAGCAGGGAAACTGCGTTTCCCTGCCCTTCGGATTGCGCTGGATCAGATGGCTTGCCAGCCAGATATTACATATGCGTTAGGAGCATAGATGTTCAAGAATGCGGACGAAGTCCTCAAGTTCATCAAGGACGAAGATATTAAATTCGTCGATATCCGCTTCACCGACCTCCCGGGCGTCCAGCAGCACTTCAATGTGCCGGCCAAGAGCGTTGACGCAGACTTCTTCGTCAACGGCCAGCTCTTCGACGGATCTTCCATCCGCGGCTTCCAGGGCATCGCCGAGTCCGACATGCAGCTGATCCCGGACGTCACCACCGCATTCCTGGACACCTTCCGCATGGAAAAGACGCTGGCGCTGAACTTCTCCATCGTGAACCCGCGCACCGGCGACCCGTACCACCGCGACCCGCGTGGCGTTGCTGAGAAGGCCGAAGCCTACCTCGCCTCCACCGGCATCGCCGACACCGCATTCTTCGCACCCGAGGCCGAGTTCTTCGTCTTCGACAACGTCCAGTACCAGTCCTCCCCGCAGGGCAGCTTCT
Organism: Arthrobacter sp. R4; assembly: GCF_051365025.1. Taxonomy (NCBI): domain Bacteria; kingdom Bacillati; phylum Actinomycetota; class Actinomycetes; order Micrococcales; family Micrococcaceae; genus Arthrobacter; species Arthrobacter sp. R4. The sequence continues at coordinate 93,947 of NZ_JBLWIJ010000022.1, read as the reverse complement.
ACAAGATCGACTCTGAAGAAGCACACTGGAACACCGGCCGCGAAGAAGAAGGCGGAAACCTGGGCTACAAGACCCCCGTCAAGGGCGGTTACTTCCCGGTCTCCCCCACCGACAAGCAGGCCGACCTGCGCGACGCCATGTGTGTCGCCCTGGACGAGGCCGGCCTTGAGGTCGAGCGCAGCCACCACGAAGTCGGCTCCGCCGGCCAGGCTGAGATCAACTACAAGTTCACCACCCTGACCCACGCTGCTGATGACCTGCAGAAGTTCAAGTACGTCATCAAGAACACGGCCGACGCCTGGGGCAAGTCCGTGACGTTCATGCCGAAGCCGGTCTTCGGTGACAACGGCTCGGGCATGCACTGCCACCAGTCGCTGTGGAGCAACGGCGAGCCGCTGTTCTACGACGAGAAGGGCTACGCCGGCCTGTCCGACACCGCCCGCTGGTACATCGGCGGCCTGCTGAAGCACGCCGACGCCGTCCTGGCCTTCACCAACCCGACGGTGAACTCCTACCGCCGCCTGGTCAAGGGCTTCGAAGCCCCCGTGAATATGGTTTACTCGCAGGGCAACCGCTCCGCCGGTATCCGCATCCCGATCACGGGCACCAACCCCAAGGCCAAGCGCATCGAGTTCCGCGCGCCGGACCCCTCCTCCAACCCGTACCTGGCATTCGCTGCCCAGCTGATGGCCGGCATTGACGGCATCCGCAACCGCATCGAACCCCCGGCTCCGATCGACAAGGACCTCTACGAGCTCCCCGCCGAAGAAGCCAAGGACATCCCCAAGGCTCCGGGCACCCTCGAGGAGGCCCTGACGGCACTGGCTGCGGACAACGAGTTCCTGCAGGCCGGCGGTGTGTTCACCCAGGACCTGATCGACACCTGGATTGAGTACAAGTACGAGAACGAGATCAAGCCGCTCTCGCTGCGCCCGAACCCGTACGAGTTCGAGCTCTACTACGGCGTCTAGCACCCACAGCTGAACACCGGTTCAGCCACCAGAGTCCGCCCGGGCGGCCAGCATTGCGCTGGCGGCCCGGGCGGACTCTTTTGTGACCCGAAGGTGGAGGCTGACTCCAGACGTGCTGAGACCGGGAGCCAGCCCCCTGGCATGTGCTCCCCGAGACGAAGACTTTTCAAGCCTTCCCCCCAACAAGGTTTGAAGAACACCGCCAATCCACATGATCTGTCAATGTGGGGCCTGAAGCAATGGCAAACCGCCGGGCGACTGCTTGCTGAAACTGCGGAACATCGTCCGCTGCGGCCCGGAACCGCCGCCTAAGTACTGTCCGTGGTCAACGAACCCGGCGTTGAGGTACGCAGCCAGCCCCGCCGGATTGCGCTCGTTGACGGAAAGCACGACGCCGGCCTCGCCGCTTCCCTGCCTCGCCGTCAGTTTCGCAGCGGCTTCCACAGCCGCTGCCGCAGCGAGCCGGCCGAGGCCCAAGCCTTGGTGCCGCCTGTCTATCAGGAAACCCCTCAGGAGCCACGCGGAGTGGTCGTCAGGCCACCCTGCAAGGCGGGCAGCCCCTGCCTGGAGGGTCAGCACGCCAACCGCCTCCCCGCCGGCCTCGATAACATAAGGCCGCCTGGACTGCTCCGCGAGGCCGGCCAGTGCCAGCCGCAGCGGATCGCCCACGAAATCCAGCTGCCCCGGTGCCAGTTCCAGCAGGGCCACCGCGCCGAGCTGGATTGCGCACGCATCCGGCCCCAGGTCGTCGAGGGCAATGAGCCAGACTGACTGCGCTTCGCCGTTCAGGTGCCTGGCGTTTCGGTGTCCCCCGCCGGTGCGCCCTCCGCCGGCGGGCCCGCGGGGTCCATCCACATAACCTCCCAGAGGTGCCCGTCAGGATCTTGGAAGCTGTGGTTGTACATAAAGCCGTAGTCCTGCACTTCCTGAGAGGGGGTGCCGCCGGCAGCGATGGCCTTGCGGACGGTTTCGTCCACGGCTTCCTTGCTGTCTACCGAGAACGCCATGATGGCCTCGGTGGAACCGGTGGCATCGGTGAGGTCCTTGGTGGTGAAGGTTTTGAAAAAGCCCTCAACAAGGAGCATCACAAAGGCGTTCTCGTTGATGATCATGCAGGTGGCATTTTCATCGGTGTAGTCCGGGTTGAAGGAAAAGCCAAGGGCGGTGAAGAAGTCGACCGACCTCTTCAAATCCTTCACGGGCAGATTCACGTAGATTTGCTTAGCCATGGGCCCCAACGTAGCACTACCCCTAATGGCCGTAGAAGACCTTCTCGAAGACCGCACGGGCACGCCGGCTGAGGCGAAGGTAATCCTCCTCAAGCGTGCCCGCCTGGCCTGGCTCGTAGCCGCACCAGCGGGCCACCGCTTCCAGGTCGCGTCGGGAGGACGGCAGCAGGTCCGATGCCCGGCCGCTCCAGATGACGTTGGCGGACCGGATACGGCTGGCAAGGCGCCAGGCGGCGGCCAGCAGCTCGGCATCGCTTTTCTCCAGGAGGCCCAGGGCGGCAGAGGCGTCCAGGGCCTCCACTGTTGAGGTGGTCCGCAGTTCCGGATGCCTGCCCGCATGCTGGAGCTGGATCAGCTGGACCAGCCACTCGACGTCGCTGAGGCCACCGCGGCCCAGTTTCAGGTGGCGGGCGGGATCGGCCCCGCGGGGCAACCGCTCCGATTCGACCCGCGCCTTGACGCGGCGGATTTCCCGGACGTCCTGCTCCGAGATCGATTCCGGGTACCGGATGGGGTCGATCAGTTCCAGGAAGTCCTTGGCGAGCCCGTCATCGCCTGCCATCGGCCGGGCACGAAGCAGGGCCTGCGCTTCCCAGATGAGGGACCATCGACGGTAATACTCGGCGAAGGAATCCAGCGAACGGACCATCGCGCCGCTTTTCCCCTCCGGCCGGAGGTCTGCGTCGACCTGCAGGACGCGCTCGGCCATGATGGCGGGCTTCAGCGGCTGGGTGAGCAGGCTGGAGACCTTGGAAACAATCCGGGCCGCCTGTTCCTGGGCTTCCTCCTCCGTGTAGCCGGGCAACGCCCGGTGCACGTACATCACGTCGGCGTCGGAGCCGTAGCCGATCTCGCGGCCGCCCTGCCGCCCCATCGCCACTATCAGCACAGCGGTCTTGAGCGGAGACTTCGCGGAGACGATGGCCTCGGCCACACGCAGGGCCCCGAGCACAGCCGCCCGGTCAGTGTCCGCCAGCGCGGCGCCCACCTGCTCCTGGCCCAGCAGCCCGGCGGAGTCGGCGATGGCGATCCTGAGGATCTCCCGGCGCCGGATCAGCCGGATGAGCCGCATGGCGTTTTCAGGGTCCGAATGCCGCGACATCTTGGAGGTGATTTCCTGCCACTGGGCCTCGAAGCTCAGCGGGGCAAGGTCCTTGTCGTGACCCAGCCACGCCACAGATTCGGGCGAGACCTCCAGCAGGTCGGCGATCAGCCGCGAGTTGGACAGGACGTGGCACAGCCGCTCGGCCGCAGCCGTGGAGTCGCGCAGCATGCCGAGATACCAGTGCGTGGTGCCCAGGGTCTCACTGACCCGGCGGAAGGCGAGCAGGCCGGCGTCGGGATCCACGCCTTCGGCCAGCCAGTCCAGCAGGATGGGCAGCAGCTGCCGCTGCAGGGCGGCCCGCCTGCTCACCCCGGCGGTGAGCGCCTCGATATGCCGCATGGCGCCCTTCGGGTCGCCGTAGCCCAGCGCGGCAAGCCGGCCCTGGGCGGCTTCTGGTGTGAGCCTGGCATCCTCGCTGCTGAGCTTGGCCGCGGTGTTGAGCAGGGGCCGGTAGAAAATGCGTTCGTGGAGCTCACGTACGGAACGTTTGGTCTTCTGCCAGGCGGAGAGCAGCGCGTCGGGATGCGGCCGTTCGTTGGAAAACGGGCCCAGCACGGCCTTGGCCAGCGCCCGCAGCGCTGCCTCACTGACCGGCATGAGGTGGGTCCGCCGGAGCTGGAACAGCTGGATCCGGTGTTCAAGGAGGCGCAGGTAGCGGTAGGCGTGGTCGAATCCGGCGGCGTCGGAGCGGCCGATGTATCCTCCGGCCGAGAGTGCCGCAATGGCTGAGGTGGTGTCCCGGCACCGGAGTGATTCGTCGGACTTGCCATGGACCAGCTGAAGGAGTTGGACGGTGAACTCGACATCACGGAGGCCGCCGCGCCCCAGCTTGATCTGCCGTTGTTCCTCGGCGGCGGGAATGTGTTCGGTGACCCGGCGGCGCATGGCCTGCACGGACTCCACAAATCCATCCCGTCCCGCGGAATTCCAGATCAGCGGTTCGATGGCCTTCTCGTAGCGCCGTCCGAGGTCCTCGTCGCCGGCAATGGTGCGGGCCTTCAGCAGCGCCTGGAACTCCCAGCTTTCCGCCCAGCGGGCGTAGTAGCTTTCATGCGAAGGCAGCGTCCGCACCAGGGGCCCGGACTTGCCTTCCGGCCGCAGGTTGGCGTCCACTTCCCACAACCCCGGCTCCCGGGCGATCGAGGAAATGGCCCGTGAGATTCCGCTGGCAAGGGCAGTGCCGATGGTGTTGGCCCGCGCGTCGTCGAGGCCGGGGGCATCGATCACGTAGATGACGTCGACGTCGGAAATGTAGTTAAGCTCGCGGGCGCCGCATTTGCCCATTCCGATGACGGCCAACCCGACGTCAGCGACGTCCCCGGCGCCAAACTGCTCGGCTGCCTCGGCCCGGGATACGGCCAGGGCAGCCTCGATGGCGGCACCGGCAAGGTCAGCCAGTTCAGCCCCGACAGCGGGCATGAAGTCCAGGGGGTCCGCAGCGCACAGGTCCTTCACGGCAAGATCCACCACCCCACGGCGGTAGGCAGTGCGCAGGGACACGTAGGCTTCGGTTCCGGTCAAGGCCGCAACCGGCCTCGCCGACCTCGGATCTGCCCGGACGGACTTCAGCAGGGCGGCCCGGAGCTGGCCAGGATCCGCCTGCAACGGTTCGGGACTTGCCCTGACCTCAAAGGCATCAAGATGCTCCGGATGCCGGATGAGGAACTCGCCAAGGGCCTCGGAGGCACCCAGAACCCGGTACAGCGGTTCGCTGGTCTCAGGATCGGCCGCGGCCAGCACCCGGAGGTCGGGATGCTTCTCGATCAGGCGGACCAGGGACTGCAGGGCGGTGTCCGGGTTCGCTGCCAGCTGCAGGCCGGCGAACAGCTTGTCCTGGTCCAGGCCCTCAAGTTCGCGGGCAGCGAGGAACCGCTCGCCCTTCTCCAAGTCACTGAAGCCGGCCGAGATCAGGCGGCGGGCAAGGCTCACCTCGCCGGCCTAGAGGATGCCGAGGTTGCGCTGCAGTTCGTAGGGCGTCACCTGGAGCCGGTAGTCCTGCCACTCCGCGCGCTTGTTCCGCAGGAAGTGTTCAAAGACCTGTTCACCGAGGATCTGCGGCATCAGTTCGGACTCTTCCATGGAGCGGATGGCGTCGTGCAGGCTGGCGGGAAGGGGGTCGTGGCCCATGGCACGGCGTTCGGCAGAGCTCAGTGACCAGACATCATCCTCGGCAGCCGCGGGCAGGTCGTAACCCTCTTCGATTCCCTTCAGGCCGGCACCCAGGAGGACCGCATAGGCGAGGTAGGGGTTGGCCGCAGAGTCGATGCCCCGGTATTCGATGCGGGCGGACTGGCCCTTGCCGGGCTTGTACAGCGGAACCCGGACCAGGGCCGAACGGTTGTTGTGGCCCCAGCTGAGGTAGCTCGGCGCTTCTCCGCCGCCCCAGAGCCGCTTGTAGGAGTTGACGAACTGGTTGGTCACCGCCGTGAACTCGGGGGCGTGCTTGAGGATGCCGGCGATGAACTGGCGCGCCGTCTTGGACAGCTGGAATTCAGCGCCCGCTTCATAGAATGCGTTGGTGTCGCCCTCGAACAGCGAGAAGTGGGTGTGCATGCCGGAACCGGGGTGGGCCGTGAAGGGCTTGGGCATAAACGTGGCGTAGGTGCCCTGCTGGAGAGCGACCTCCTTGATGACGGTGCGGAACGTCATGATGTTGTCCGCCGTCTGCAGCGCATCCGCGTACCGGAGGTCGATTTCGTTCTGGCCTGGACCGGCCTCGTGGTGGCTGAACTCCACGGAGATGCCCACGGATTCAAGCATGGTCACGGCAGTACGGCGGAAGTCCTGCGCCACGCCGCCCGGAACGTGGTCGAAATAGCCTCCTTCGTCAACGGGTACCGGCGAGCCGTCAGGGCCGGGTTCCTGGGACTTGAGGAGGTAGAACTCGATCTCGGGGTGCGTGTAGCAGGTGAAGCCCATGTCCGCGGCCTTGGCCAGCGTGCGCTTGAGGACGTTGCGGGGGTCCGCGGCGGACGGCTCACCGTCCGGAGTGAGGATGTCGCAGAACATCCTGGATGTCTGTTCTGTCTCACCGCGCCAAGGCAGGATCTGGAACGTGGAAGGGTCCGGCTGGGCCAGCATGTCGGATTCGAACACGCGGGCAAGGCCCTCAATGGCCGAACCATCAAAGCCCAGGCCCTCCTCAAAGGCGCCTTCAACCTCGGCGGGGGCAAGTGCCACCGATTTGAGTGAACCCACGACGTCGGTGAACCACAGGCGTACAAACCGTACGTCGCGCTCTTCGATAGTGCGCAGGACAAACTCTTGCTGGCGGTCCATGATGGCCTCTTCTCCGGTCAACGTCCATGCCCCGGGTCCGCAGTTCAGGAAGCCGGCAGCAGTTCACAAACACTTTACTAAGCAATTGGCGCCGATGCGGGAGCCTGCACCCCGCGTAACACAGCGTTAACACTGGTGCACGGGCAGGAGGGCCGGTTGCGTCCGCTGCTGGCGGCGCCGAGGGCCAGCCCAATATGACGCGAATCACCCGCCCGGCGCTCTTGGCCGGTAGCTACGGCGGCGGGTCCCGCACTACGCTCTTGCCATGGCCTCAAGCAATAGCTCTGACTCACGCGCGTCCGCTGAAGTACCCGCACCGTACGGAAACGGGCCCTCGACGGCCTCGTCGCCGTCGCCGGACGCCGCTCCCAAGCCTGCTGCGAAGGTCCGCATCCATCACCTCCAGCAGGCAAAGCGGGACGGAACCCGCTTCGCAATGCTGACCGCCTACGAACAGTACACGGCGGAGATTTTCGACCAGGCCGGGATCGAAGTGCTGCTGGTGGGTGACTCCGCATCCAACAACGTGTTTGGCAATGAGACCAGCCTGCCCGTCACAGTCGAGGAGCTCCTTCCGCTGTGCCGGGCCGTGGCGCGGTCCGCCAAACGTGCCCTGGTGGTGGCGGACCTCCCGTTTGGCAGTTACGAGGTGTCCCCGCAGCAGGCAGTGGCCACCGGTGTCCGGTTCCTCAAGGAAGGGCTCGCGCACGCAGTGAAAATCGAGGGCGGTGCGTTTTACGCAGAGACGGTGCGGGCCATGGTCCAGGCCGGGATCCCCGTGATGGCCCACATCGGGTTTACACCGCAGAGCGAACACGCGTTGGGCGGTTATCGGGTACAGGGCCGCGGCGACGACGCCCGGCGGCTGGTTGACGACGCCGTGGCGCTGGCCGAGGCTGGTGCGTTCAGCATCCTGATGGAAATGGTTCCCGCCGGTACGGCCGCCGCCGTCGACGCCGCGGTCAGCGTCCCCACTGTTGGCATTGGCGCGGGCAAGGAGACCACGGGACAGGTGCTGGTGTGGCAGGATATGGCCGGTCTCCGTGGTGGGAAAATGGCCAAGTTCGTCAAGCAGTACGCAGACCTCCGCAGCACGCTCAGCGATGCCGCGAAGGCCTATGGCGAGGATGTCCGTTCGGGCCAGTTCCCCGGCCCGGAGCACTCCTTCTAGGTTTCCTCAGCGGACCAGTCCTGCTGCCTGCGCCGCGAACCCTCCGGGCAGGCGGGCGTCAGTCGTCGTCGTCGCCCTTTTCCCACGCCTCGTTCCGGGCCCTGACTTTATCCAGCGCGTGTTCGGCTTCTTCGCGTGTCTTGTAGGGGCCGATCAGCTGGCTCCAGTCCGAGAGTGCGTCCTCCTCCACCTCGTGGGTGTTTACGTTGTACCAGTACTCAGTCATGGTGCTCCTCGTTCCGACGGCATTGTTCGGGCTGCGGCTGCCGCCACGTGACCCACGTAACGTAACGCGTACGCGGGCCCGATGCGGCCTCCAGTTACTAGGCCTTCTGCGGTGCCTTATATGATCAATCTATGCCTTCCCTAGCCTCGACTGCACCCACCGGCACCCTCACCCCGGGAACGGTCAGCCCGCAGCTCCCCGTACCGGCGTCGATCCCCCGCCCCGAGTACGTTGGCAAGCCCGGTCCGGCAAAGTTCACCGGCTCGGAGGTCAAGTCTGCCGAGACCGTGGAGAAGATCCGGATTGCGTCCAGGATCGCCGCGCAGGCCATCGTTGAGGTGGGCAAGCACATCAGGCCCGGAGTAACTACCGACCACCTGGACAAAGTAGGGCATGAATTCCTTCTGGACCACAAGGCCTACCCATCCACGCTTGGCTACCGGGGGTTCCCCAAGTCCCTGTGCTCATCCCTGAATGAAGTCATCTGCCATGGCATCCCGGACAGCACCGTGGTCCAGGACGGCGACATCATCAACATCGACATCACCGCCTTCATCAACGGAGTCCACGGCGACACGAACTACACGTTCCTGGTAGGTGAGGTGGATGAGGAATCGCGGCTCCTCGTCGAGCGTACGCAGGAGTCGCTGAACCGGGCCATCAAGGCTGTGGCCCCCGGCCGCGAGATCAACGTGATCGGCCGCGCCATCCAGTCCTATGCCAAGCGTTTCGGCTACGGTGTGGTCCGGGACTTTACCGGCCACGGCGTGGGGGAAGCATTCCACACCGGCCTGATCATCCCGCACTACGACGCCGCCCCCGCCTACAGCACCGTGATCGAGGCCGGCATGGTCTTCACCATTGAGCCCATGCTGACCCTCGGGACCGTGGAGTGGGACATGTGGCCGGACGACTGGACCGTGGTCACCCGTGACCGCAAACGGACAGCCCAGTTCGAACACACGCTCCTGGTGACCGAGTCCGGCGCCGAAATCCTCACCCTGCCCTGACCCACCCTGTTTTAGGTCAGCCCCCGGGCCGACCGCTCCTGCCCGCCCACTGCCACGAACGGAATCACATTGGCCAAGAAGGACGAGAAGTCGCACAAGAACGCCCCGCTGATCGGCATCGACATCGGCGGCACGGGAATCAAGGGCGGCATAGTCGACCTGAAGAAGGGCAAGCTCCTTGGTGAGCGGTTCCGCGTTCCCACGCCCCAGCCCGCCACGCCGGAAGCCGTGGCGGAAGTCGTGGCGCAGGTAGTTGCCGAGCTCTCCGCACGGCCCGACGCTCCTGCTGCCGGCTCCCCCGTGGGCGTCACTTTCCCCGGCATCATCCAGCACGGCGTGGTCCATTCGGCAGCCAACGTGGACAAGAGCTGGCTCAACACCGACATCGACGCGCTGCTCACCGCACGGCTTGGCCGCCCGGTGGAGGTTATCAACGACGCCGACGCCGCCGGCCTCGCCGAAGCACGTTTCGGCGCCGGCAAGGGCGTGGAAGGAACCGTCCTGGTGATCACGCTGGGCACCGGAATCGGCTCCGCCTTCATTTTCGATGGCCGCCTGGTCCCCAACGCGGAGCTGGGGCACCTCGAGATCGACGGCTTTGACGCCGAAAGCAAGGCATCCGCCGTGGCCCGTGAACGGGACGGCCTGAGCTGGGAGGAATACAGCGTGCTGCTGCAGCGCTATTTCTCCCACGTGGAGTTCCTCTTCTCCCCCGAGCTGTTTATCGTGGGCGGCGGCATCTCCAAGCGGGCCGATGAATACCTGCCCCACATGAAGCTCCGCACGCCGATCGTGCCCGCGGAATTGAAGAACGAGGCGGGAATCGTTGGCGCCGCCATCGAAATCGCGCTGAAGCACAAGCTCTCCAAGTAACCTTGGGGCTGCCTGCCGGGGATGCTCCCGGCGTTATGATCGTCACCGGTGCGAGCCGCGGCATCGGCGAGGCCATTGCCCGCCGCGCGGCCCGTGCCGGGCACGCAGTCGTGGTCAACTATTCGACGGACGGCTCCGGGGCCCGCTCAGTGGTCCGGTCCATTACCGACGACGGTGGATCAGCAACGGCCGTGCAGGCGGACGTCAGCGATCCCGTGGCCGTCCGGGAGATGTTCGACGCCGCGGCCCGGCTCGGCCCGCTCACGGCAGTGGTGAACAATGCGGGAATCACGGGGAACCTCATCGGCGACCTCGCCAACGTGCCTGCTGAGACCGTCCGGCGGGTGATGGACGTCAATGTCACCGGCCTGATCTATGTCTGCCAAGAGGCCGTCCGCAGGCTTGGGCCCGCCGGTGCCGGTACCGGCGGGTCTATCGTGAACATCTCATCGACGGCCACGAAGGCGGGCTCGCCCGGCACGTGGACCCACTACGCGGCCTCGAAGGGTGCAGTTGACGTCCTGACGGCGGGACTCGCCGCCGAGGTGGCCTCTTGGGGGATCCGGGTCAACTGCGTGGCCCCAGGGAGCACCAATACCGGGCTGCATGCGGCCGCAGGAATGCCCGACCGCGTCGAACGCCTGAATCCGACTATTCCGATGGGCCGCGGTGCGGAACCGGACGAGGTGGCGGCGGCCGTGATGTGGCTGATGTCGGACGAGGCGGGCTACATCACCGGCGCCGTGCTGCCGGTCTCAGGCGGCAGGTAGCGGCCAACGGATCCCTGCGCTCGAACGCCAGGGTGCCGGTGGTGACTGCGGCTTCCCCTCCGCTGCCACCACCGGAATCTAGAGGGAGCTCTTCTCGGAGCTCGGCGCGCCCTTGGCTGTCTCAGTCACGGCTATTTTGGCTTCCTGTTCCGACTCGTGGCGGAGCAGGGAGATGGCCGTTTCAAAGTCCTCAAGGGATTCGAAGGCCTGGTACACGCTCGCAAAACGAAGGTAGGCCACCTTGTCCAGCTTCTGCAGCGGACCAAGGATGACAAGCCCTACTTCGTGGGCGTCGATTTCGGCTGCCCCCGAGGCCCGGATCTGTTCCTCGACCTCCTGTGCCAGAAGGGCGAGGTCGTCTTCGCTGACGGGCCTGCCCTGGCACGCCTTGCGAACACCGTTGATCACCTTGCTGCGGCTGAAGGGTTCGCCGACGCCTGAGCGCTTGATGACCGAAAGGCTGGTGGTCTCCACCGTAGTGAACCTACGGCCGCATTCGGGGCACTGCCTGCGGCGCCGGATGGCGGATCCGTCGTCTGCCATGCGGCTGTCCACCACACGGGAATCCGGATTGCGGCAGAACGGACAGTACATGGCGTCCCTCTCTCGCTCTCTCGGCGTCAGTTTAATGCCCACCGGCTGGCCGGTGTCCAGCTACCAGTCTACGACTACATCTTGCGTAATAACAAGCTTGTAATTACTACATGTAGTGCTTCCCTGCCAGGCCGGGGAACGTCAGGCGGGTTTGCCGAAGCGGGCTGTCACGGCCTGTCCATGGGCGGGGAGGTCTTCTGCCCCGGCGAGGCTGACGATGTGCCCGCTGACTTCCTCCAGGGCACCCTTGGTGTAGTTGATCACCTGGATCGCGCGCAGGAAGGTGGTCACGTTCAGGCCGGAGGAGAAAGCCGCGGTTCCGCTGGTGGGCAGGACATGGTTGGAGCCGGCACAATAATCCCCGAGGCTGACAGGACTGTAGTCCCCCACGAAGATGGCACCGGCGTTCCGGATGCGTGCTGCCACGGCCGCCGCGTTCGCAGTCATGATCTCAAGGTGTTCGGCCGCATACGCGTCGCACGCCGCGACGCCCTGTTCGAGATCCTCCACCAGCACCACGCCGGACTGGGGCCCGGAGAGCGCCTCACGCACCCGTTCGGAGTGCTTGGTTGCTGCTGCCTGGGTGTTGAGCTCAATCCGCACGGCAGCGGCGAGGTCCTCCGAATCCGTAATCAGGACCGAGGCCGCTTTGGGATCGTGCTCGGCCTGGCTGATGAGGTCGGCGGCCACCAAGCGCGGCTGGGCGGTGGAGTCCGCCAGGATCGCGATTTCGGTGGTGCCGGCTTCCGAGTCGATGCCCACGACTCCCTTGACCAGCCGCTTGGCGGTGGCCACGAAGATGTTTCCGGGTCCCGTGACAACGTCCACGGGCTCCAGCGTGGGCCCGGCCGTTGTGGCGTCCACGCCATAGGCAAACGCCGCGATGGCCTGCGCCCCGCCGATGGCGTAGACCTCGTTGATCCCGAGCAAGGCTGCGGCGGCGAGGATGGTGGGGTGGGGAAGGCCGCCAAAGTCCTTCTGCGGGGGCGATGCCAGCGCGATCGAGGCTACTCCCGCGGCAAGGGCGGGAACGACGTTCATGATGACCGACGAGGGGTACACGGCGAGGCCGCCCGGGACATAAAGCCCAACCCTGGCAACCGGGACCCAGTTCTGGCTCACGATGGCACCGTCGCCGAGTTCGACGTCGATATTCCGCGGCCGCTGGCTGTCCGCGAACCGCCGGGCGCGGCTGATGGACTCTTCCAGGGCATTCCGCACGGCCGGATCCAGTTCCGCCAGAGCGCGCGCCAATCCCGCAGCCGGCACGAGGGGGTGGTCCTGTTCCACGCCGTCGAAACGCTGGGCGTACTCGGTGAGTGCGTCGTAGCCGCGGCGCCGGACATCCCCGATGATGTCCAGGACTTTCTGTTCGGCATCCGCCACTGTCTGGTGCTGGGCCCGCGGAACGGCCGCCCGCAGTCCGGCCAGCGTCAGGCCCTTGCCACGGAGGTCGACCGTGCGGAAGCTGACGGCAGGGGCAGTGGGGGTGGCGGGAAACTCAGGAGTAATGGTCACCGGTTCATTTTACGCGCCGGAAGCAGCGTCCCTGCCGACAGGGCCGGCGGTCCCCTCCGGTCCCTGCCGCAGGAGCGTAAGGAGGCTGATGGCGAAGGTGCCGATGGCAGTGGCCGCCGGCCAGAGCAGCAGGACCGGCAACGACCGCAGCGAGAAGGCCACACTGGCATTGATGGAGGTGTCCGCCGGGGCTCCCCACAGCTGGGCTGCGAACATACCTGTTTGCCAGGCGACAGCGGCCCCTGCAAGGCTGCCGGCAAGGGCAAGCACCAGGTCCTCCTGCCGGGAGCGCCTGGATTTGTCAGTGATAAACACGGCCAGCAGGCAGCCGGCAAAAACAAGCAGGCCAGCGAGCGTCAGGTCCCTGGGCAGCCATACCAGCGGGTTCGTGCCCTCCCCCAGTGCGGGATCCCTGGTGATGAGGTTCAGGCCACCAGGTGCAAGCAGCCACCAAAGCAAGCCAACGGGGATCCCTCCTGCTGTGGCGGCGGCGAACCAGGCCCATTGAAGCCCGGAGGAGCGCCGCGGGATGCGTTGTGTCATGAAACAAACCTTAACAAATGTTCAGGCCCCTCAACCGGGGGACGTGCGGGTAAACAGTTTCCCTGGGGTGCCACGTGAGCCATACCCTTGAAGAGAGCCAAGTCCCGTTCAGGGTAATCCAGGGAGTTTTTCATAGTGACCGAAGATCGCGTGCCGTTCGAGCGTACGTTCAAGGAAATGTTCCGCCGCCATGCGGCCGGCGTGGCGATCATCACCGTCAACTACAACGGCCAGCCCTACGGTTTCACCGCCACGTCCGTCGCTTCGCTGTCAGCCCAGCCACCGCGGTTCACGTTCAACATGGCCCGGAGTTCGAGCTCCTGGCCTGCCGTGGCAAACACCACCCACATCGGCGTGCACATGTTGGGACTCGAGAACCAGGAACTCGCCGACCGTTTTGCCCGCACCAAGGACCGCTTTGGCGGCGACCACTGGGAGCTTGGCCCGCACGATGTTCCGGTTCTCAAGGACGTAGCCGGCTGGCTGATCGGCAAGATCCAGATGAGGCTGTCTTTCGAGAACAACGCCGTGGTGGTGGTGGAGGTCGTCGACGGCCAGGTGGGCGAGGACGGCTCGCCCCTGCTCTACCATGCCGGCGGCTACAGCCAGCCGGTACCGCTGGACTACGAAATCTAGGTGCTAGACGTCAAGGCAGGCCGGCCCGAGGAGTACCTTGAGGTCGCCGAACAGCGAGGGATTGGGATTCACCCGCATATGGACCGGCAGGCCCATCACCTCCACCCGTGAGTCGCCGTGCAGGTGGACGCGTACCTCCGAGTTTCCCCGATGGTTGCGCAGGACATCCCCGAGTTCGGTGACCACGGCTTCAGTGGCCTTGTGGGTGGGCATGGAGATCAGCAGCGGACCGTTGGTGCCCTCGCTGAGGTCGGGAACGGAGAGTTCCATGCAGTTCAGTGTCACGGCGCCGTCGTCGCGCCGCTGCAGCCTGCCTTTAACCACAACGATCAGGTCCTCGGCGAGGACTGAGGCGATGGGACCATATACCTGCCCGAAGAACATGACCTCCATGGAGCCGCCAAGGTCCTCGATCTCGGCACGTGCGTAGGCGTTGCCGCTGGCCTTGGCGATGCGGCGGCTCAGCGAGGTGATCATCCCGGAGATGGTGATGATGGCGCCGTCGTTCGGACCGTCTTCGGCAATAATCGAGGTGATGGACTGGTCCGCGTGCTGGCTGAGTACCCCTTCCAGGCCCTGCAGTGGGTGGTCTGAGACATAGAGTCCCAGCATGTCCCGTTCAAACGACAGCTTGTCCTTCTTCTCCCACTCGGGAAGTTCCGGGATCTCGATGCTCAGGGACGCCTCCGATTCGGCCTCTTCAAACCCGGCGAAGAGGTCGAACTGGCCGATTGCCTCGTTCCGTTTGAGGGTGATGACCGAATCGATGGCCTCTTCGTGAATCATCACCAGGGCGCGGCGGTGGTGGTTGAGGGAGTCGAATGCGCCGGCTTTGATCAGGGATTCGATGGTCCGCTTGTTGCAGACCACGGCAGGGACTTTCATCAGGAAGTCCTTGAAGGAGGAATATGCGCCCTCGCTCTCCCGGGCGGCCACCATGGCCTGGACCACGTTGGATCCGACGTTTCGGATGGCACCCATGCCGAAACGGATATCGTTCCCCACCGGCGTGAAGTTCAGCGAGGACTCGTTGACGTCGGGCGGAAGAACGGTTATGCCCATGCGGCGGCACTCGTTGAGGTAGATCGCGGACTTGTCCTTGTCGTCTCCCACTGACGTCAGCAAGGCTGCCATGTACTCCGGCGCGTAGTGGGCCTTCAGGTAGGCGGTCCAGTACGAAATGACACCGTAGGCGGCCGAGTGTGCCTTGTTGAATGCGTAGTCGGAGAACGGCAGCAGGATGTCCCAGAGGGTCTTGACGGCCTCCATGGAGTAGCCGTTGTCCTGCATGCCCTGCGAGAAGCCGGCAAACTGTTTGTCCAGTTCTGATTTCTTCTTTTTGCCCATGGCGCGGCGGAGGATGTCGGCCTGGCCGAGGGAATATCCGGCCAGCTTCTGCGCGACGGCCATAACCTGTTCCTGGTACACGATCAGGCCGTAGGTCCCGCCGAGGATTTCGGCGAGCGGTTCCTTGAGCTCAGGGTGGATCGGAATGACTTCCTGGATCCCGTTCTTGCGCAGCGCGTAGTCGGTGTGCGCGTTGGCGCCCATCGGCCCCGGCCGGTAGAGGGCCAGGACGGCGGAGATGTCTTCGAAGTTGTCAGGCTTCATCAGCTTGAGCAGGGACCGCATGGGACCGCCATCGAGCTGGAATACGCCCAATGTGTCACCCCTGGCCAGCAGCTCGTAGGAGGCGGCGTCGTCAAGGGCAAGGCTGTCGAGGTCCAGTTCGTGGCCCCGGTTGAGCTTGATGTTCTCCAGGGCGTCGGAAATGATCGTGAGGTTCCGCAGGCCCAGGAAGTCCATCTTGATCAGGCCCAGGCCTTCGCAGGTGGGGTAATCGAACTGCGTGATCACCTGGCCGTCCTGGATGCGCCTCATGATGGGGATGACATCGATGATGGGGTCCGAGGACATGATGACGCCGGCAGCGTGCACACCCCACTGCCGTTTCAGCCCCTCGATGCCCAGCGCCGTTTCGAAGACCTTGGCGGCCTCGGGGTCCGTGGCGATCAGCTGCCGGAAGTCACCGGCCTCGCTATAGCGCTTGGAGTCCTTGTTCTGGATGTCCGCCAGCGGAATGTCCTTGGCCATGACGGCCGGCGGGAGCGCCTTGGTCAGCTGCTCCCCCATGCTGAATGGGTAGCCGAGCACACGCGAGGAGTCTTTCAGCGCCTGCTTGGTTTTGATGGTGCCGTAGGTAACGATCATGGCCACGCGCTCGTCGCCGTATTTGCGGGTCACGTAGTCGATGACCTCAGAGCGGCGACGGTCATCGAAGTCGACGTCGAAGTCAGGCATGGAAACACGGTCGGGGTTGAGGAAGCGCTCGAAAATCAGGCCGTGGTGCAGCGGGTCGAGGTCCGTGATGCGCATGGCGTAGGCCACCATCGAACCGGCGCCGGAACCACGTCCGGGTCCCACGCGGATGCCGTTGTTCTTCGCCCAGTTGATGAAGTCAGCCACCACCAGGAAGTACCCGGGGAACCCCATGGAGGTGATGACCTCCAGCTCGTAGTCAGCCTGGGTGCGGACCTTGTCCGGGACACCGCCGGGGTAACGGTACTCCAGCCCGGCGGCAACTTCCTTGACCAGCCAGGACGTCTCGTCCTCGCCCGGCGGGCAGGGGAACCGCGGCATGTAGTTGGCCCCGGTATTGAACGAAACTTCGCAGCGTTCGGCGATCAGCAGGGTATTGTCACACGCGTCCGGGTGGTCCCTGAACAGTTCACGCATTTCCTGGGGCGATTTGAGGTAGTAGCCGCTGCCGGAGAACGCGAACCGGGAGCCGCCGTTGTCATAGGTGGGTTCCAGCAGGGTGGAACCCGACTGGATGGCCAGCAGTGCCTCGTGGGCCTTGGCGTCGTGCTCGTGCGTATAGTGCAGGTCGTTGGTTGCCACCAGCGGCAGCTTCAGTTCCTTGGCGAGCCGCAGCAGGTCCCCGGTAACCCGGCGCTCGATGTCGAGTCCATGGTCCATCAGTTCGCAGAAGTAGTTTTCCGCCCCGAAGATGTCGCGAAACTCGGAGGCTGCTTCCAGGGCCTCACGGTACTGGCCCAGCCGCAGACGGGTCTGGACTTCTCCCGACGGGCAGCCGGTGGTGGCGATCAGGCCTTCCGAATACGTGTTCAGGAGTTCGCGGTCCAGCCGCGGCCACTTCCCGAACACGGCGTCCAGGGAAGCGATGGATGAGGCCCGGAAGAGGTTGCGCATGCCTGCGTTGTTGTAACTCAGCAGCGTCATATGGGTGTATGACCCACCGCCCGAGATGTCATCCTTGCGCTGATGTTCCTCGCCCCAGCGGACACGGCTCTTATCCGTCCGTGCCGTCCCCGGTGTTACGTAGGCCTCTACGCCGATAATGGGCTTGATGCCCTGGTCCGTGGCGCGTTTCCAGAAGTCGAAGGCGCCGAACAGGTACCCGTGGTCGGTGGTGGCGAGGGCAGGCATGCCCAAGCGTTCAGTCTCGTCGAAAAGCTCCCCCAAGCGGGCGGCGCCGTCCAACATGGAGTACTCGGTGTGGTTGTGCAGGTGGACGAACGAGGCATTGCTGGAAGTCACCGCACTATTCTATGCGCCGCCCGGCTCCGGAGTGGTCAGGCCTGCCCGGATTCGAGCACTTCCAGGGCAAAGGAGAGATCCTGCGGGTACTCGCTGGTGACGGTGACCCTGTCCCCCGTCACCGGGTGGTCGAAGCCGAGCTGGCGGGCGTGCAGCCACTGCCGCGTGAGGCCCAGCGTGGCGGCGAGCCGCGGGTCCGCACCGTACGTTAGGTCACCGGCACAGGGGTGCCGGAGGGCGGAAAAGTGGACGCGTATCTGGTGCGTGCGGCCAGTTTCAAGATGAACTTCCACCAGTGTGGCCTTGCCGAAGGCCTCTAATACCTCGTAATGGGTAATTGAAGGCCTGCCGTCCTCGATCACGGCAAAGCGCCAGTCATGGCCCGGATGGCGCCCGATCGGCGCGTCGATGGTGCCCTCCAAGGGGTCCGGCAGGCCCTGGACCACCGCGTGGTAGACCTTGTCCACGCTGCGCTCCTTGAACGCCCTCTTCAGGGCCGTGTAGGCGCGCTCGGTCTTCGCCACGACCATCACACCGGACGTGCCGACGTCGAGCCGGTGGACGATGCCTGCACGTTCGGGGGAACCGGAGGTGGAGATGCGGTACCCGGCTCCTGCGAGGCCGCCCACTACGGTGGGCCCGACCCAGCCCGGTGATGGATGGGCAGCAACACCCACGGGCTTGTCGACGACGACGAAATCGTCATCATCGAGCAGGATCTTCAGGCCTTCCACAACTTCCTCCACCACTTCGAGCGGGTCCCGCCGTTCGGGCACCGTGACGTCAAGGACGTCCCCTGCAATCAGCTTTGCTGACTTGCCTACCGCTTTGCCCCGGCTGATGACGTTGCCTTCGGCAATAAGCGTCGCGGCCAGGGAGCGTGAAATGCCCATGAGCTTTGCCAGTCCTGCGTCCGCCCGTGTTCCGCCGAATTCATCGGCCACCACAATGCGCTCAGGCATCGCCGGGTTCTTCCTTTGGCGTGGCCTTCTCCCGCGGAGGCGCCACATGCCGGGACCCGTCCAGGGAGATCCCGCGGAGCGTCAGAATGCAAATAATGGCCACTGCCGAGACCACAGCGGAATCGGCAATGTTGAAAATGGCAAAATTGGGGAGCTGGATGAAGTCCACCACGTGCCCCATCCCGAACGAAGGCTCGCGGAACAGCCGGTCCGTGAGGTTGCCCAGTGCACCGCCCAGGAGTAGGCCCAAGGCCAGCGACCACCAGGCGGACCCAAGCTTGCGCACCTGGAACAGGATGGCAATGGAAACCGCCGCCATGATGATCGAAAACACCCACGTGACGTTTTCTCCAATGGAGAAGGCGGCGCCGGAGTTCCGGATGAAGTACCAGTGCAGCACTGGCGGCAGGACAGGGATGCGTTCGCCCTCAACCATGCTGGAAGTAACCCAGAGTTTGGTCAGCTGGTCCAGGGCGTAGGCGAAGACCGCGAATCCAGCAAAAAGGGACAGCAGGATCCGGCGGCGGGGGCGCCGCGGCGTGGGCGGAAGAGGGAGTGCAGCGTCAGCGGCAAGTTCGTCTGTCATGGTGCTTTCATTCGGATACCGATGTTAATCACAAAAGCCGGCGGCCGAGGAATCCTCAGCCACCGGCTTTCAGAATACGTGCTTAACTATCGAGTTTGGTTCGACCTTGCTAGTTGGCTTCGACCTCGGGTGCGGCCACGGAGCCACGGGCGTCAAGGTCGCGCAGCTGGCCTTCGATGTAGGCCTTCAGGCGTGAGCGGTAGTCGCGCTCGAAGCCACGCAGCTGCTCCACCTTGCGTTCGAGCACAGAGCGCTGCTGCTCGAGGGCACCGAGGATCTTGCGGGACTTCTCCTGAGCGTCGTTGACGAGGCTGCTGGCTTCGATCTGCGCCTCAGCAATGATCTTGTCCTTCTGGGCCTGGCCATCAGCGACGTGGCGGTCATGCATCTGCTGCGCCATGGCCAGCAGTCCGGCAGCCGATTCGGCAGAAACTGTGCTGCCGGCAGCCTGGGAAGGAGCGGCAGCTGCAACAGCAGCAGCCGGAGCAGCCTGCTCAGCTTCCTTCTTCTTGCTTGCTTCGGCGGCTTTGGCGTCTGCCTCGGCCTTGGCGCGGGAGTCGTCCTTCTCGGCCTTGACGGGCGCGGGGACCTTCTCGACCACCGGTGCCGCAGCGGCGGAGCTGGCAGGAACGGCCGAACCGCCCTCGGCGAGCTTCTTGCGCAGCTCGTCGTTCTCCTGGTTCAGGCGCCGGAGTTCAACGACGATTTCGTCCAGGAAGTCATCTACTTCATCCTGGTCGTAGCCTTCGCGGAACTTGGTCGGCTGAAAGCGCTTGTTGACAACGTCTTCTGGCGTCAAAGCCATCTGGTCACCTCACTGGTCTAGTTAGTCAGTGGCCTTCCGGCCGTCAAAACTACGGTACCTAAATATGGACTGGTTCCTCTAATTCAACACCGTGGTGTCAAACCGGAGTTTCTTCGCGTTGCAAGTGACAGTTCCCTGCGGATCTGAGCCTGAACAGCTAGGTCTAATGGAAATTTACGCGAAACTCCTGGTGATACCCATCGCCACGCTGACAGCGATGAACAAAATCAGGAACCCCAGGTCCAGGCTGATGCCGCCAAGCCGCAGAGGCGGGATCAGTCTCCGCAGGACCTTCAGTGGCGGGTCCGTGACCGAATACACTGCGTGGGCCACCACGAGGGCCGGCCCACGGGGGCGCCACTCCCGGGCAAACATCTGGACCCAGTCGAACACCAGCCGCACGATGAGTGCCACAAGGAACAGTAAAAGGGCGATATAGACAAGTCCGAAAACAATTCCCATGACTTAACTCATATCTCCATGTCCATTCCGGATACCGCAGCGTCCTGCCAATGTTTCTTATCTATTTCAGCACAGATGCCAGACAGGTCCACCTGCCTGGCATCCACAATGAGCCTAATGGCTAGCTTTGATTGAAGAAGCTCGCCTGGGTCTCGCTGACCTTCTTGTCATCGCCGATGACCTCGATGTACGACGGCGACAGGAGGAAGACCTTGTTGGTGACACGCTCGATGCTGCCCCGGAGTCCGAACACGAGCCCTGCGGAAAAGTCCACAAGGCGCTTGGCATCGGCCTCGCCCATGTCGGTGACATTCATGATGACCGGGATGCCGTCACGGAAACTCTCGCCGATAAGCTTCGCGTCGTTGTAGGAGCGCGGGTGGATGGTGGTGATCTGCCGGAGGCCGGAAGACTCTTCGCGGCTGGATGCCGCACGCTTGATGGGGGTCACTGGTGCGCGGTATTCCTCTTCGGGGACATAGGACGCCTCACGGCTGACCTCGCGGACGGGTGCGGGTGCACGGCGTTCCTCGCGGTCAACTTCCATGGATTCGTCCTCATCCTTACGTGTGGTGTGGTGCTCGGACTCGTAATGTTCATCGCCATCGGCGAGCCCAAGATAGATCATTGTCTTGCGCAGAGCGCCGGCCATGGTCGACTCCTAATCGTGTCCGTAGGCGGGCCGACCAATGATTTGACAGCACTGGAAATCCCCGCCATTCACTTCCAATGCTTTGACGCTACCCCACGGCGGGACGCGATCCGAGAATATCCGAACCGATCCGCAGGTGTGTCGCTCCGAAGCGGATGGCCACCTCGAGGTCCTGGCTCATACCG
This sequence comes from Arthrobacter sp. R4, assembly GCF_051365025.1. Classification (NCBI taxonomy): domain Bacteria; kingdom Bacillati; phylum Actinomycetota; class Actinomycetes; order Micrococcales; family Micrococcaceae; genus Arthrobacter; species Arthrobacter sp. R4. Next base: position 72,809 of record NZ_JBLWIJ010000022.1, on the reverse strand, counting down.
GCCGAAATGCCCGTGGCGCCCGGATGGTCCGCGGTGAGCCTGGCAGAGATGGCGGCTAGCTTCTCGAAGGCCGCTTCCGGCGGGGACCCCAGTGGCGCCACAGCCATGACGCCGGCCAGGACCAGCCCGCCGGCGGAGGCCAGTTGCTCTGCGAGGGACGGGACCTCGGCGGGAGCGGCCCCGCCGCGGTGTGCACCGGCGTCGTCGTCGAGGCTGACTTGGATGAAGCATTCCAGCGCAGCCCGCCCTGACCGGTCCTGTTCGGTGGCCATGGCCCGGGCGAGCCCGTCAACGAGCTGCGGCCGGTCCACGGAGTGGACGGCATGGGCATAGCGGACAACGGATTTGGCTTTTTTGCTTTGGAGTTGGCCCACAAAATGCCAGTTGAGCCCGAGGTCGTGCAGGGCTTCAGCTTTCGCCGACGCCTCCTGATCCCTGTTCTCTCCGACGTCCTTGACGCCCAGGGCGGCGAGCCGGCGGATGTCGTCCGCCGGGTGGAACTTGGTGACGACGATTAGCGCCGGCTCATCCGCCCGGCCTGATGCCTTTGTGGCAGCGACGATGCGGCTCCTCACTGCGGCCAGGCCATTTTCCAATTCGGCAGTGCGCGCTGCAGGGTTCGTGGCGTCAGTCATGCGTCCAGACCAATCCGGCAAACCGGCCAGTGTCTTTGTTACGGCGGTAGGAGAATAGATCCTGGTTCTCAAGCGTGCAAGGCCCGCAGTACATGACGTCCACGCCTGCCGCCTCCAGCTGGCTCCGCGCGCCGGCAGGAAGGTCAAGGCCGGGAGTCCCCCAGCTGGTGGTGGACCACGCCGCAGGAACTGCTGCCGCTACGTCGGCCCGCAGCCCGGCCGGAACCTCGTAGCAGCTGCCGCAAATTGACGGACCGAGCCATGCCTGGATGTTGACGGCCCCCATGGCCCGCATGCGTTCGACCGCGGCGGGAATGACCCCCGCCGCCAGACCCGGCCGGCCGGCGTGGACAGCACCAAGCACAGGGCCGCCAGGGGCTTGGCCGACCAGCACCGCGGGGATGCAATCAGCCACCATGACCGCCAGCGGCACGCCCCTGGAAACCATGGCATCTGCCTCAGGATCGGCACTGCCGGCCTCCATGACCGCCACGGCAGTTCCATGCACCTGGTTCATGAACCGCAGGGAACCCGGCACCATGGCCGCATTGAGCTCCAGTTCTGCCCTGCGTATCCGGACATCGTCCGCGTTGTCCCCCACATGCAACGCCAGGTTGCCGGCGCGTGTGTCCGTGAATGCCACGGTCACACCGGGGAGGACTTCCGTCTTCCAAAGGAACAAGCTGCGCCCTACTTCAGGAAGTCGGGGACATCCAGGTCATCGGAGCGGCTGCCGGAGAGGTCCGGCTCCACGACCGAGGGAAGGTCGACGTCGAAACCGGAGTCCGCGGGCACCGCCGACGGGCGCTGCTGGCCCCAGTTGCTCAGGCCGGACGCGCCGACTCCGGCGTGGACCGGCTGTACGTTCATCTGGTGGCTTCCGCCCGACGGGGCCTGGGCCGGGGCGGGCGCGGGCGCGGCGGGGCGCTGGGGGGCTACCTGGGGCTGGGACTGGTCCATGGACGGCGAGGTTGCCTTGACGTCGTCGAAGCCCGCGGCAATGACGGTCACGCGGGCCTCGTCGCCGAGGGCGTCGTCGATGACCGCGCCGAAGATGATGTTCGCTTCCGGGTGGGCCACTTCCTGGACCAGCCGCGCCGCTTCGTTGATCTCGAAGAGGCCGAGGTCGGAGCCGCCCTGGATGGACAGCAGGACACCGTGGGCGCCGTCGATGGAGGCCTCAAGCAGCGGCGAGGCGATAGCAAGTTCCGCAGCCTTCACGGCACGGTCCTCACCGCGGGCTGAACCGATGCCCATCAGTGCCGAGCCTGCGCCCTGCATGACGGACTTCACGTCCGCGAAGTCAAGGTTGATCAGGCCGGGCGTGGTGATGAGGTCAGTGATGCCCTGGACACCGGACAGCAGGACCTGGTCAGCAGAGCGGAAAGCGTCCAGGACGGAGACGTTGCGGTCGCTGATGGACAGGAGCCTGTCGTTCGGGATGACGATCAGGGTGTCCACTTCGTCGCGGAGGGCGTCGATGCCCGCCTCGGCAGAGCCGGCACGGCGCCGGCCTTCGAAGGTAAACGGGCGGGTGACTACGCCGATGGTCAGCGCGCCGAGCGAACGTGCGATACGTGCCACGACGGGAGCGCCGCCAGTACCCGTTCCGCCGCCTTCACCGGCGGTCACGAAGACCATGTCTGCGCCGCGGATGACCTCTTCGATCTCGTCCGCGTGGTCCTCCGCTGCCTGCTTGCCCACCTCCGGGTTGGCGCCTGCGCCGAGCCCGCGTGTCAGCTCCCGCCCAACGTCAAGCTTGACGTCGGCATCGCTCATCAGCAGGGCCTGGGCATCGGTGTTGATTGCGATGAATTCGACACCGCGAAGACCGACTTCGATCATGCGGTTGACTGCGTTCACGCCACCGCCGCCGATGCCGACGACCTTGATGACGGCCAAGTAATTCTGCGGAGCTGCCACGTTACGTGTCCCTTGTTCGTGTCCTATTGCGAAAACTGATGGAGTCGAGCTTGAAGCTTTGAACCTTAACCTTCGAGTTGAAGGTTATAGTTATGTCAAGTAACTCATGTCTGTGACGGTATTTCCTATGGTTCGCACATTCAATAACCGCAGGCCGCGTGTCGTGCTATTCCCGGGAAATACAGAGATTTAGCGCGTCACAGGATGCCTGGGCACGCTGACGTCATAGACACGCACGGGGTTCTTCGGATCGGCGGGAACCTTCAGCAATGCCTCCAGGACCTTGGCTTTGAGTTCCCTCTCCGACGCGTTGCCCCAGACGATGGTCTGCCCGTCCACGAGCTTGAGTTCCACGGCATCGACAGACTGTGCTGAGGCATTGGACAGCTTCGCCAGGACCTCGGGAGGAAGGGCGCCAAGGACCGCCGCCGTCGCCTGGAACAGATCCTTGCCGATGGTGCCTGCGCCGCCGTCGATCACGGGCAGCGCCACGGAGGCTGGATCCGTAGTGGCCGCCAGCTGCACACCGTCAACGTCGACTTGCTGGTACTGCTCCCCCTGCTTCACCAGGGCCACCGGGACGCGTTCCCGGACTTCGACAACAAGGTCGGACGGAGGCCGTGCCTGCGTTCTCACGGATTTGATCTGGATGAGTGGTTCCAGGAGCCGGTCCACTTCCTCGTCGGTGATTTGCGGCAGGGGTTTGCCCTTCAGTGGTTCCAGGGCGGCCTGGACCTGGTCAGCAGTCAGGAGCCTGGTGCCGGATACGGAGATGGTGCTGACCGCCAGCAGCGGCGAAAAAATGGCTGCTGCGAGGATCCCTGCTACCACCGCGGCAAGGGTGCCGGCCGCGATGATGATGTTTCGCTTCAGCCGCCTGCCTTTGGGCTCCGGGAAAGCCAGGACGTTCGCGCCTGCAGCTGCCCCGCTGGACTGCCCTTCCTTGCCCTGCTTTTCCTTGGATGTGGCGCCCTTGGGCTGTTTGGCCCTTGCCGGGGCCACCTCCGGCCCGGGAGCAGTCTTGGAAGCGGAGATGACCTCCGGCTCCTCCGCCAGGCCGGGCGCGGGCGTTCCGGACGGGCCGCCGGAAGGATGACCGGACCTGTTCCTCCCCTGTTGGGCGCGTCCCGGCGAGGTGTAGGTGGGGCGCCGGGCACTAGCCACGCAGTGCCTGCACGATCTTCGGGCCGTAGGCGGTCACGTCGCCGGCTCCCGCGGTCAGGACAATGTCGCCGGCGTCCGCAGCGCCAACAATTTCCGCTACCGCGGCGTTTCCATCCACCAGGCGTCCACCGGCGCCAAGGTGGTCGGCGATCAACTGGCTGGTGACCCCGGGGATAGGATCCTCGCGGGCCGGATAGATATCCAGGACCAAGGCGGTGTCGGCCAGGTTCAGGGCCTCGGCGAACTCGCGGGCGAACTCCCGGGTCCGGGAAAAGAGGTGCGGCTGGAAGAGGACGTGGACCCGGTGGTCACCGGCAACTGACCGGGCTGCAGCGAGGGCGGCACGCACTTCGGTGGGGTGGTGGGCGTAGTCGTCGAAGACCCGGACGCCGCCGGCCTCCCCTTTCAGTTCAAAACGGCGTGAAGCGCCGGAAAAATTGCCCAGGGCCGCGGCGGCAGCGCCTGGTTCAACCCCCAGTTCCAGTGCCACCGCAAAGGCGGCGGCGGCGTTCAGGGCGTTGTGCCGGCCCGGAACCTGCAGTTGCAGGCCGAAGCGGCCTGCAGTGGTGGACACCGAAACGTCTCCCGGGCCGCCGTCGTGCAGCACCAGGTCCGCTTCATCCGAGGTGCCGTACAGGAGTACGCGGGTGTTACCGCGCTCAAGGGTGCGGCGTGCAAGGGCCAGGGCGCCGGCGTCATCGGCGCAGGCGACCAGGACACCGTCCGCGGGCAGGAGTTCCGTGAACTGGTCAAACGATGCGTAGACAGCCTCCGCGGTTCCGTAGTGGTCAAGGTGGTCCGGCTCCACGTTGGTGACGACGGCTATCCGGGGCCGATAGTTCAGGAACGAGCCGTCCGATTCGTCGGCCTCGGCCACAAAAATCCCGGACGCGCCATGTGCTGCGTTGACGCCGAGCGCAGGAACGTTGGCGCCGATTGCAAACGAGGGATCCAGCCCGGCGCCCTGCAGCAGCACAGTGACCATCGACGTCGTGGTGGACTTGCCGTGCGTTCCTGCCACCGTGACCACAATGTCCTCGCCCATGGTGGCCGCCAGCGCCTCAGACCGGTGCAGCACTGGCAGCCCCGCCTCTCGGGCAGCCACCAGTTCTGGGTTGTCTGCACGGATGGCGGAGCCCGCCACCACGGTCTGGGCGTCACCGAGGTTCGCGGCATCGTATCCCACAGCTACCCTGGCACCTGCGGCCGCGAGGTCGGCCATGACCGGGAGGTCCTTGGCGTCGGATCCGCTGACCACCAGCCCGCGGGAAACCATGATCCGGGCAACGGCGGACATCCCAACACCGCCGATCCCGATGAAGTGGACGCGCCCCAGGGATTCCTGGCTGTGGATGTTGGCAGGGCTCATTCGGATACCGCTTCCAGGACAAGACCAGCCATACGCTGGTCGGCATTTCTGATTCCAAGGCGCTGGGAGTTGGCGGCCATGGCGGCCAACCGGGCCGGGTCAGTCACCAGCGGGATGAGATGGTCCCTGACCCATTGGACGGAGAAGTCCCGGTCCTGGACGAGGAGCGCCCCCTCAGCTTTGACCAGCCCCGCAGCGTTGAGCGCCTGTTCGCCGTTGCCGATGGGCAGCGGGATAAAAACGGCGGGCACGCCCACGGCGGCCGCTTCGCAGACTGTCGCGGCGCCGGACCTGGCCACGAGCACGTCGGCGGCGGCGTAAGCCAACTCCATGCCGTCCACGTACTCCACCTGCCGGTAGCCGGGGGCCGTAAGCGTGCCGCCGTGGGCATCCAGCACCGCCTTGCCGCGTCCGGTGATGTGCAGTGTCTGGATGCCGGCAGCAGCCAGGTCCCCGACGGCGGCCGCGACAGTGCGGTTGATGCTCTGGGCACCTGAGGAACCGCCGGTAACAATCAGCGTAGGCTGCGTCGGGTGCAGGCCCAGGGCTTCGCGGGCAGCAGCCCGGGACACAGACCGTTCCAGGCCTGAAATCTCAGTGCGCATGGGCATCCCGACGTGCCGGGCATGGCGCAGCCGCGTGGCGTCGAAGGCGACGGCTACGTACTTGGTCAGCATGGCACCGACACGGTTGGCAAGGCCGGGACGCGCGTTTGCTTCATGGATCACTATGGGGATCCGGCGGCGCCGGGCAGCCAGGTACATGGGAGTGCAGACGTACCCGCCCACGCCGACGAGCACGTCGGCGTCATGTTCATCCAGGATCCGGCCGGCTTGCTGTATGGCCCCCGCCAGGCGGCCGGGCAGCCTGAGCAGGTCCATGGACGGCCTGCGCGGCAACGGCACACGGTCGATGGTGGCAAGCTCCAGTCCCGCAGCAGGCACCAGCCGGGTTTCCATGCCGGACGGTGTTCCGACGGCGAGGAGCCTGGCTTCAGGAGCGGCGGTCCGGATGGCGGCGGCGATGGCAAGGAGGGGGCTGATGTGCCCCGCAGTACCGCCTCCGGCCAGGACGATGGAGAGAGTTTGGGAAGTCATCTGGTGCTAGGTACGCTTTCTGGCGGTTTTCTTTGGGCCGGTGGATCCCCGGGAGGGCCTGTTGCCGAACTTCAGCATCCGCTTGGGCCGTATTGCCGGGGCCATCTGTTCCCTGGCGAGTGACAGCACGACGCCGACGGCGCACAGCGACATCATGAGTGCCGAGCCGCCGTAGGAGATGAACGGCAAAGGGACGCCGATCACGGGCATCAGCCCGGTGACCACGGACATGTTGACTGTGGCCTGGCCGAGGAGCCAGACCATGATGGTGCCCGCCAGGACCCGGTGGAACATGTCCTCCTGCGCCACCACGACGCGGTAGATCGCCGCCCCCAGGATGGCGAACAGGACCAGGACGACGACGGTGCCCACCAGCCCCAGCTCCTCACCGATGATGGCGAAGATGAAGTCGTTGTGGGCTTCCGGGATCCAGCTGTACTTCTGTCTGCTTTGGCCAAGTCCGACGCCGAACCAGCCGCCGGACGCCAGTCCGTAGATCCCGTTCGTGGCCTGGTAGTTCGCATCGATGCCGTCGGCACACGACTTTCCCGTCCACCAGGAGGTGATGCGGCACATGCGGTTGGAGCTCGTGATAGCCATGGCGGCAGTTCCCGCGGCGCCGATCAGCGCGGCGAAGCCGAACAGATACAACGGCACGCCGGCGAAAAAGAGCGCCGCCGCGGTGATCATCATGATGATCATCGCGGTGCCCAGGTCATTTCCCAGGACGACGAGGCCGATGACAAGGCCGGCCGCGGGAACAGCGGGGATCAGCGCGTGCTGCCACCGGCGCAGGAGCTTGCCCTTCCTCGCCAGGACTGTGGCCATCCACAGGGCCAGGGCCAGCTTCGACGCCTCGGACGGCTGGAACGTGATGCCGCCGATGTCGATCCAGTTCTTGTTTCCGTTGACTTCATCGCCGATGACCTGGACCAGTGCCAGGAGCACCAGTGCGATGCCCAGGCCGGGCCAGGCAAGGCGCTTCAGCCAGACAACGTTGATGCGCGACAGGACGAACATGGTGAAGATTCCAATGGCGGCAAACATGCCCTGTTTCAGGGCGTCACCATACGGGGACTTGCCGGCCGCGATGGATTCCACGCTGGACGCAGAGAGCACCATCATGATGCCGATGGCGGTCAGGGCGAGTGTGGAGCCCAGGATGAGGTAGTAGGTGGAACCGTTCCGAGAAGTTCCGGTCCCTTCCAGAGCTGACCAGAAACGGCGGTACCCGTTGCGGATCCGCACCGGCAAGGAGGGCCGGGAACCGGCGGGAGCTGCGGTTTTTCCCGGGCGCGGCGTTGCTGCCGGCGGCCGGGTGGGCGTGCTGACCATTGTTACTCCTCGCCGGTCTGGGCCTGCCCTTCCACCAGCTCGCGGACAGCTTCGATAAAGGCGTCGCCACGGTGAGCGTAGGAAGAGAACTGATCCATGGATGCAGCTGCCGGCGCCATCAGAACGGTGTCACCCGGCGCGGCAAGCTGAGCCGCTGCCGCAACGGCGCGGGACATCACGGTCCCGCCGGAGTCCGACGGGCTGCCTGCGACGGCCCCGCCCTCTGCGGCAGTCTGCATCTTTTCAGTGTCGCCCGCGGGCGGTCCGATCACCGGGACATCCGGTGCGTGTCGTTCGAGGGCCTGAGTCAGGGCCTCGGTGTCCGTGCCGATCAGCACCACGGCCTTGAGCCGCGCTGCGTGGTCCCGGACCAGGTCGTCGTAGCTGACGCCCTTGGACAGGCCGCCGGCGATCCAGACCACCTTCTCGAAGGTGGCCAGCGACGCCGACGCAGCGTGCGGGTTGGTGGCTTTGGAGTCGTTGATCCAGAGGACGCCGTTCTGCCGGGCTACCGGCTGGATCCGGTGATTGCCAGGGACGTAGTCACGGATGCCTTGGCGGACAGCCTTGGCGTCAACGCCGTAGGCCCGCACCAGTGCTCCCGCGGCCAGGGCATTGGCCACCATGTGCCGCGGGGCGAATTCTCCGAGGTCGGACATTGAGGCGAGCTCAGCCGCACTGTCCTTGCGCTCGGGGATAAAGGCGCGGTCAACGAGGAGCCCCTCCACCACTCCCAGCATGCTGATCGCGGGGGTAAGGGTGGTGAAGCCCACGGCCCGGCACCCTTCCACGACGTCGGCGTTCTCCACCATCCGCTCGGTCTCGATCTGCTCTGCGTTGAATATGCAGGCCTTCTGGGTGCGTTCGTAGACTTTGGCCTTGTCCGCGAGGTAGGACGTGTACGATCCGTGCCAGTCCACGTGGTCCTCAGCCACGTTCAGGCACACACTTGCCACGGGCGAAAGCGATTCAGCCCAGTGCAGCTGGAAGCTGGAAAGTTCGACGGCGAAGACGTCGTATTGAACGGGATCGCGGAGGGCGTCAAGGATGGGAGTTCCGACGTTTCCGACGGCGATGGCCTTCAGTCCTGCGGCCTGCAGCATCGCTTCGGTCAGGCCAACCGTGGTGGTTTTGCCGTTTGTTCCGGTGATGGTCAGCCAGTCAGCTGTCTTGTGCCCTTCCCGGATGCGCAGCCGCCAGGCAAGTTCGACGTCGCCCCAAACGGGGATGTGGGCGCGTGCGGCTGATGCCAGGAGGGCTTGGTCCGGGCGCCAGCCCGGTGACGTCACGATGAGCTCGGGCAGGGACCCATCGATTTTCGGGATCCTGCTGACCGCTTCATCCCCCAGGAGAACGTCGGCGGCACCGACGATCTTCAGTGTTTCAGCCTGGGCCTTTGCTGTCTCGGACGTGGCTGCGTCAACCACCACGACGCGGGCACCCAGTTCGATGAGGGTATCGGCCGCGGCGAAGCCGGACACGCCGATGCCGGTGACCACGACGCGCAGGCCCGCCCAGTCCGAGTCCCAACTGGTGAGGTGAGTGAGGCGGGAGGAAACTGTCACAGGAGCACAACCCATTCAGCGTAGAAGATCCCCAGGCCAACGGCTACGAAAAGCCCTCCGAGGATCCAGAATCGGACTACCACGGTAACCTCGGCCCACCCCTTGAGCTCAAAGTGGTGCTGCAACGGGGCCATCTTGAAGAAGCGTTTACCACCGGTGGCCTTGAAGTAGCCCACCTGGATGATGACGGACAGGGTGATGAGGACAAAAAGCCCGCCGATGATGCCCAGGAGCAGTTCGGTGCGGGACAGGATGGCGAAACCAGCGATTGCGCCGCCAATCGCGAGGGATCCGGTGTCTCCCATAAAAAGCTTGGCAGGGGAAGTATTCCACCAGAGGAATCCAACGAGGGCGGCACTCATGATGGCGGCCAGAAGGGCAAGGTCGAGCGGGTCGCGGACCGAGTAGCAGCCGCTGCCGGCTTCCCGCGGGGAGCCGCAGGCCTGGTTGCTTTGCCAGATGCCCATCAGGGTGTAAGCGCCGAAAACCATGACGGATGCACCTGCAGCGAGGCCGTCCAGGCCGTCCGTCAGGTTCACCCCGTTGGTTGCCGCGGTGACAATCAGGTTGGACCACACGACGAAAAGTATGGCGCCCAGGACGGTACCGCCGAAGGCCAGGTCCAGCCACGGAAGGTCGCGGACCAGCGAGATTTTGGTGGACGCGGGCGTAACGCCGTCTGCATCCGGGAAATTCAGGGCAAGGATGGCGAACGCGACTCCCACAGTTCCCTGGCCGATGAGCTTGGCTTTGGCGTTCAGCCCCAGGCTTCGCTGTCTTGAGATCTTGATGAAGTCATCGAGGAAGCCGACCAGGCCCATCCCCACCATGAGGAACAGCAGGATCAAAGCCGACGCTGAAGGACCCGGAGACGCCGGATTCATCATCCACATGATCAAGTGCGTCAGTCCATAACTCAGCAGGACGGCGGCCACCACCACGGTTCCACCCATGGTGGGCGTCCCGCGCTTGGTGTGGTGGGACGTCGGTCCGTCATCCCTGATGAACTGGCCGTAGCTTTTGCGGACCAGCAGGCGGATAAAGAGCGGGGTTCCCACCAGGGCGCACAATAGGGCAAGGCCAGCGCCGATCAAAAGTGCAATCACAGCTGTTCGCTCCCTTCACTGGCAGGTACGGGGGCTTGTGGGGGTAATGCTATCCGATCGCCTAAATGCCGCAGCCCAACGCTGTTGGAGGACTTGAACAGGACGAGGTCGCCGGGTTCAAGTTCGGCGTTGAGCAGTTCGTAGGCGTCCTCGATCGTTTCGGCGAAGCTGCATTCATCGCCCCAGGACCCCTCCTGCACGGCGGAGACGTAGAGCGGACGGGCCTCCCGGCCCACCACCACCAGGCGGGAGATGTTAAGCCGGACTACCTGGGTGCCCACCACGGTGTGTTCGCGGATGGATTCGGGTCCGAGTTCCAGCATGGCGCCCAGGACAGCCCAGGTACGGCGGCCGCGGCCGAGGTCGGCGAGGGTCCGCAGGGCGGCCCGCATGGATTCCGGGTTGGCATTGTAGGCGTCGTTGATGATGGTGACGCCGTCGGCCCTTTCGGTACGTTCCATGCGCCAGCGGCTGGCTGCCGTCTGTGTGCTGAGTGAGGCTGCGATGTCCCGTCCGGCGACACCGGCGGCGTGTGAGGCCGCAGCTGCGGCGAGCAGGTTGCCCACGTGATGGGACCCGATCAGTTTGCTGCTCACGTGCAGGTCCGGTTCGCCCGACGGCAGGACGAGGTCAAACTCAGGGTTTCCGGCAGGGTTGGTGTCCGGCTTGACTGCCTGGACTCCGGCGCCAGTGCGGCCTTCAGCGGAGAATCCGAGCACTGTGGCCTGGGTACGGTCCCGCATGGCGGCGACGCGTTCATCGTCGAGGTTGAGGATCGCGGTACCGGTGGCGGAAAGTCCTTCGACCAGTTCACCCTTGGCCCGGGCGATGTTCCCGACTCCCCCGAATTCACCGGCGTGGGCGGTCCCCACGCCGAGTACTACGCCGATGTCGGGCTTGACCATGTCTGCCAGGTAGCGGATGTGGCCGATGCCCGTTGCTCCCATTTCAATGACCAGGTACCGGGTGCTGCTGTCCGCGCTGAAGACCGTCAGCGGGACACCGATCTCACCGTTGTAGGAGCCCTGTGGCGCAACGGTGGCTCCCTGGGTGGCCAGGACGCCGGCGAGGAGGTCCTTGGTGGTGGTCTTGCCTGCCGATCCCGTGATGCCCACAACCGTGAACTGTTGACCGGCTGCCTGGCGGGCTGCACGAATGCGGCGTACCGCCTCCGCGGCGAGGGCGCCCATGGCCAGCACGGCATCCTCGACCACCACTGCGGGGTAGTTCTCGCCGTCCGGGCCGGCAACCGGCCGTTCCATGAGCGCCAGCGTTGAACCGTTGCCAAAGGCGGCGCCAACGAAGTCGTGGCCGTCCGCATACTCTCCCGGTTTCGCGACGTACAGCGATCCGGGCGTGGCTTCGCGGGAATCCGTGACCACCGAAAGAGGCGTGATCTCCGGATCGGCGTCCAGGCGCCCGTTTGTGATTTCGGCGATTTCCGCCGCAGTAAATGCAATCATCTCGGTCTAGGACTCTATCCGGTCGTCTTGGAGAACGGTGAATCCCTTGGCTGTCAAGGCGTCGCGGAGTTCCACCCTGTCGTCCAGGGCAACGTTGACGCCTTTCACTTCCTGCCAGACTTCGTGGCCGCGGCCAGCCACGAGAATAGTGTCCTGGGGTCCGGCGAGTTCAACGGCCTTGCGGATGGCTTCATCGCGCGGGAAGACTTCCAGGATGCGGCACTCAAGCGAACCCCGCTGCTGCGCTTCCAGCGCTCCCGCCAGCACGTCGGCGCGGATCGCGGCAGCGTCCTCGTCATGGGGGTCGTCATCGGTGACAATGACGGTGTCGGCAAGAGTCGCCGCGATGGCTCCCATTGCAGGACGTTTCCCTTGGTCCCGCTGCCCGGTTGCCCCAAACACCACAATCAGCCTGGACCCTGGCTGCGGTGACCGGACGGCTTCCAGCGCCCTGGCCAGAGCGTCCGTATTGTGGGCAAAATCAACCACTGCGGCGGGCGCCTCGGAAACCAACTGCATGCGGCCCGGAACGGCGACAGTGAAGGGATCGTGCTCATCCAGGGCGGCCTGTACTGCCGCCACGCCCACTCCACTGGCCAGGACCATCACGGCTGCCAGCGCGGCATTGGCCACGTTGAAGCTGCCAGGGAGCCCCGTGTGGACCCTCAACGAGGCGCCACCCGGGCCCGTCAATGTGAAATCCGTTCCCAATCCACGCGCCGTAGCCGACGTAACCGTCCAGTCGGCAGGAGTCCCTGCCGGTGTGGCCGCGAGGGTGGTGACAGGGATCTCGGCGGCGTCGGCGAGCCGGCGGCCCCAGTCGTCGTCGACCGTTACCACGGCACGGCGGGCGCGCCGGGGAGTAAAGAGTTCCGCCTTGGTCTGGAAGTAGTCATCCATGGTTCCGTGCAGGTCCAGGTGGTCCTGCGTGAGGTTGGTGAAGCCCGCCACGTCGAAGACCACTCCGTCCACGCGCTGGAACGAGACCGCGTGGGAGGAGACCTCCATGGAGGCGGCGTCCAGCCCCCGCTCCCGCATCAATGCCAGCAAGGCGTGGACATCCGTTGACTCGGGCGTGGTCAGCAGGCTGGGAATGGCATCGCCGCCTGCCTTAATTTCAATAGTCCCGATAAGGCCTGTCTTGAGGCCAAGGGAACGAAGCAGCGCGTTGATGAAATAGGTCGTGGTCGTTTTTCCGTTGGTCCCTGTGACGCCGAACAGCGTCGGCGTGCCGCCATCGGCAGGCTGGCTGCGGTAGATCATGGCCGAAAGCGGTCCCACCACGTTCCGCGGGCTCTCAACCACCAACACCGGCACGGAGGTGTCTGCCGACAGCGCCAGGAGGCGAGCACCGGCGTCGTCCGTCAACACCGCCGCCGCCCCGGCGCCTATTGCCTGGGCTGCGAAGTCCGCTCCGTGCCGCGAGGCTCCCGGGAGCGCGACGTAGAGGTCTCCCGGCTCAATGGTGCGCGAGTTCAAGGAGATCCCGGTGATGGTCACCGACGCCGACGGGCCCGGAACGGACACACCGATGGATTCGCCGATGCCCGCCAGGCTCACTGCGGAAACGGACGTTGGCCTGAACCGCCCCGTGGCGGATCCCCCGGCCGGAACTTTATGGCTGCCGGGGGCATTGTGATCTGACAAGAGGATCTCCGAAAGTGCTAGTGGATCAAACCCGCCGGACGTGCTTAGTCAGCGGGCCGTGCTGGGGCGTGCGGCAGTACTACTTGGCGTATTGCGGCAGCCGCGCCGGTTCACCGGTGGACGGCTGGACGTTGTAGGTGCGCAGCGCCTGGCTCATGACTGACCGGAAGACCGGCCCCTGCGTAATGCCATAGATGCTGCCCTTGGGCCGCTGCAGCACCACCTCAACAATAAACCGCGGATCATCCATCGGCGCCATGCCAACGATGGAAGCGGTATACCCGCAGAATCCTGACTTGCCGTCGTCGCACGGCGATTCCGACGTTCCCGTCTTAGCGCCCACACGGTAGCCGTCGATGGCGGCGTCCTTAATCTGCCCTTCGGTGACCGCGCTTTCGAGGATGTCCTGGACCTGCTGCGCAGTGTTGTCTGAGACCACCTGCCGCGAAGGCTGCGGAGCGACCTTCTCTTCAGTCCCGTCCGGTGAGATGTAGGAATCGATCAGGCGCGGCTGGAGCATGACGCCATTGTTGGCGATTGTCTGGAAGGCCCGCACCGTCTGGAGCGTGGACTGCGATACACCCTGCCCGAACAGCACCGTGTACTCCTGTCTGTCGTCCCACTGGTCCGCCGGCGTCAGGATGCCCGAAGCGGTAGCAGGCAGGCCGACGTCCGGAGCCTCCCCGATGCCGAACTTCTGCAGCCAGTCGAATCTCTGCTCCTTGCTGAGTCGCTGGCCAGCCATGACAGTTCCGGTGTTCATGGACCAGCCAAGGATGCCGGCAAGGGTCCGTTCCTCCGTGCCATGGGCAAACGAGTCGCTGAAGGTCTGACCGTCCACTGTGTAGGACGGCGGCAGGGTGAACGTGTCCAGCGGGCTGGACTTTCCTTCCTCAATCAGAGCCGCCGCCGTGATCATCTTTTCCACCGAGCCCGGTTCGTAGGCAGCCGTCACGGAGCGGACCCCGCGGTCCTTGGCGGCCACCAGGCCGGGGTCGTTGGGATCAGGGGAATTAGTGTCGGCCATGGCGATGAGGTTGCCGGTCTTGGCATCCATCACGATAATGATTCCCCACTCGGCGCCCAGCTTGTCCGACTGGCTCTGGATGGCCTGTTGGGCGAAATACTGGAGGTCGGAATTGAGGGTGAGCCTGACATCCTTGCCGTCTTGCGGTGGGGTGAGCTCGTCCAGCCCAACAGGAATTCGAAGGCCGTCCGCACCGATTTCGAAGAGCCTTTTGCCGTCTGCGCCCTTGAGCAGTTTGTCCTGCGTCTGTTCAATTCCGGCCTGGCCTGTGTACCCGTCCTGGAGGAAGCCAATAATGCCGCCGGCCACCGAACCGTTTGGATAGACGCGCTTGCTGACGCCTTCGGTGACGATGCCGGGAATCTGCAGCTTGGAGATCCGGTCCTCTACGTCCGGCTTCAGGTCCTTCGCCACGATGTAGTACTTGGATTCACCGGTGACGGCCTTCCGGAGTTCGTCGGCGTCCATCCCCAGGACAAGGGCGAGTTCGCTAATGCCCTGATCACGGGTGACTTCCACCAGCTTGTCCTGGCCCTCCACCAGGCGCCAAAACTTCTCTGTTTTTGTGTTCGTCACCTGATCCACCACCAAGTTGTAGCGGATGAGGCTGTTGGCCAGCACAACGCCGTTGGAGTCCAGGATGCTGCCACGTTCGGCCGGCAGGACAGTCTGGGTCATCCGCTTGTTCAGCGCAGCCTCGGCCATGCCGCCAACGTCCAGGCCCTGAACAAGGAAAAGCTTGCCGCCCACCACCAGGAGAAGGGTGAGCATGATGCCCAGGCCAAGGCGCAGGCGCCTCGTGGCGTTGGGTACCTTGCCGCTCTTCGCCTTGCCGGTCCTCTGCGCCACCGTGATTTCCTTGCTGTTCGCTGTGTTGCCTGTCAGGTCCTGGCAGTTACTGCCCGGGCGTCCTCTGTAACGGAGCGGGCACGGAGCCTCCGTGCAATTCCACAGCCGGGGACGGGGCTGCGGCCGGTGCCTCTGCAGCAACAGCCGCCGCAGCGGCGGCCGGCGGCGTTGCAGCTGCCGGCTCCTCAGTCACCGGCTTTCGGCTGGCCAGCGGCTCCCCGGTGCTTGCGGGCGGGACCACGCTCAACTGTCCGGCAACTGCCGGTGCCGGGATGACGGCCCCGGCGGCGCCGCCCTTAACGGCCGGTGTCGCCTTGCCGGTGACCGCCAGGGTTGAAAGGTCGATCTGGCCTTTCACCGTGGACGCCACCATTCCCAAGTCTGTAGCCTTTGCTGCCAAGTTCTGCGGAGCTTCGAAGTTTTGAACCTGCTGTGTCAGATCCTGGTTCTGCTTGGTCAGCGTGCTTTGCTTGCCCCGGAGTTCCACGAGCTGGTACTGGGCCGTGGACACCGAGATGTTCAACACCAGGACAGCAACCAGCGCGACGGCGAGCAGCGTGAAGCAGAGGACAACGAACGGCGCGCGGCGCTTCCTGGGTGCGGATCGGACAACCGAAAGCGGCGTACGGGCTTTGCGTCCGGGGCCTGGAGTTCCCGCCGGAAGTCCAATAGCGGGCGCAGCACTGCCGGAGACGACAGGAAAGTTCTTGACGGCGGCGGTGCTCATACGGCTCTCCTGGTTCTAATGCGTTCCACAGCCCGCAGCCTTGCTGAGGCAGCGCGCGGATTCTCTGCGATCTCGACGGCGGTGGGCACCTCCGTGCCCTTCGTGAGGGTCTTGAGTTCGGCCTTGTGTTCCTCGAGTTCGACAGGGAAGCCGAGGGGGGCTGAAGACTTCGAGCCTGCCTGGAACACGCTCTTGACTATCTTGTCCTCCAGCGAGTGGTAGGACATGACCACTATCCGCCCACCGAGGGCAGTTGCCCTGACCGCGGCCGGGACAGCCCGTTCCAGGACATCAAGCTCTTCGTTGACCTCGATCCGGAGCGCCTGGAAAGTCCGTTTGGCGGGGTGGCCGCCGGACTTGGCGGCGGCGGCCGGAACTACTGCGCGGATCTGTTCAACGAGTTCCCCGGTGGTGGCGAAAGGCTTCTGGGCGCGGGCGGCAACAATTCTGTTGGCGATGCGTCCGGCAAACTTCTCTTCGCCCCATTTGCGGATGATCCGAACCAGGTCCACTTCGGAGTAGTTGTTGACAACATCTGCGGCGGTCTGCCCTCGGCTGGTGTCCATCCGCATGTCCAGCGGGGCGTCGAAGGAATAGGCGAACCCGCGTTCGCGTTCGTCCAGCTGCAGGGAGGAAACGCCCAGATCCATCAGGATTCCGTGGACTTCGCTGATGCCGAGGTCTTCAAGGACGTCAGGGATTTCGTCGTAGACGGCGTGGACCAGGTCAGTCCGTGCGGAGAACGGCGCCAGCCGTTCTCCGGCCAGGGCGAGTGCTTCCTCGTCGCGGTCGATGCCGATCAGGTGCAGGTCCGGAAAGCGCTGGAGCATCGCTTCGGAATGGCCGCCCATGCCGAGCGTGGCGTCGATGGCTATGGGAGTTTCGCCCCTGAGCCTGGCTGCTTCGAAGCCCGGGGCCAACAAATTGATGCACCGGTCCCGCAGGACCGGTACATGGCGTTCGGACGTCGGCTTCGGGTGATCGTTCATGCCGTCGTCCTTTCCTGCCGTGGTTGCCGTGGTTGTGCTTCTTGAGCCAGATCCCCATCCGCGCCTGTCGTCCTGCCCGCCTGGCTCCGGGGAAGTGAGCCAGGTTGGCCGGCCGATGGGCGGCTGGAGATCTCGTCCAAGAAGCTGTCCGCCTGTTCCATACCGGTGATTACAGAATCCCCGGAATGGCGTCGTCGGTCTCAGAGAAGGCTGTTTCCTTCTCTGCCAGGTACTCGTTCCAGGCTTGGGCGTCCCAGATCTCGGCCCGGGTTCCTGCGCCGATGACGGCCAGTTCCCTGCCGAGGCCTGCATACTCCCGGAGCGTTGCCGGAATGGTTACGCGCCCCTGCTTGTCAGGTACCTCATCCGAGGCTCCAGAGAGAAAGACGCGAATGTAGTCCCGGGCCTGCTTGGAGGAAATGGGCGCCTCCCGCATTTGCTCGTGCACACGTGCAAATTCCTGCTCACTGAAGACGTAGATGCAACGCTCCTGGCCCCTCGTGAGTACCAGGCCACCGGCTAGTTCCTCGCGGAACTTCGCGGGGAGGATAATTCGTCCCTTTTCATCCAAACGCGGCGAGTGGGTGCCAAGAAACACTGGCCCACCGCCTGTCTGCTGTCAGGAACTGCACATCCCCTGTGTTGCAACTACCCTCTTATGTCCTCCACATTACTCCACTTTCCCCCACAGTCAACGCAGGATGAGGCCGGATTCCCCCCACTTCAGGGAATGATGCCCGTAAAACCGGCGAATCGGCCGGTGGTGGAAAGTGGAGGGCTTTTGACGCCGGGAGGGCGGTTGCGGTTTTTCGAGGGTGACCGTTAAAAGCAGAAGACCCGCCGTAGCGGGTCTTTATGCTTGGATACCTGGTGACAAATTACTTTCGGACGGAATAAACCCCGCGCCGTGGAAGGCTGTGGTGCAGAATGGAGGGCTTCGGCGCCTCTTACCCGGCTGCGTCAGGAGTCGCCGCGGCGCCTCTCGTCCCAACGTTCTTCCAGATTGCTCATGAAGGAACTCCTGGACTTGCCTGGCTTACCTGGACGGCCGCTGCGGGACTTGCCAGGTGCCGAGCTGCGCATCGTTGCGAAGTACACGCCGGCTCCCATCACCACAAAGCCCAGAACGCCGACGAAGATGTTTTGAAGCGTGACGCCAACCAGCAGGAGGAAAATCCCGGCGAGGGCGCACAGCACCCCGATCACCACATGCCGCGTGGACCATGAGCGTCCGGGATCCGAGCCCATGGAATTCGCGAATTTTGGATCGTCCTCGTGCAGCTGCTTTTCCAACTGTTCAAGCAGCTTCTGTTCGTGCTCCGAGAGCGGCATCACGACCTCCTTAAGTAGGCCAACGTCCGGGCTGCGCCCAGTCAGTACTTCTGCTCCGATAACGACCGGCATACCGCTCAAGTTCCCGCCCCACCGACGATGGCGGGCGGGAGCGTTATGTCCAGTCGTTCGAAAACTATGTATATATAAGGATAGTTTGTCGCGGGCCGTTCTGAAAGACAGCAATGACTTTCCGCAAGGCCCTCCGGCTGCGGCAGACAGGGGTAGCTGCGCGCCTAGCCGGAATTTTTTCCGGAATCCAGCAGGCGGGCCGGGAGCACTGATTTATTGCCAAATTTACGGCTGACTTTGTCCAACGCCAACTCGGCTGCCCGCCAGTTGTCGTCCCTGCGGTCCAGGCTCAGCTGGAGGGACGTTTGTGCCGCCTCTTCCAGCTGTTCGGCACGGACTCCTACCAGCCTTACGGTCATGCTTCGATCGCCGAGTGACTCCAGGAGTTGGAGGACGACGGCGTAGATCAGCTGAGTGCTGTCCACCGGCGTGTGAACGGTCCGGCTCCTGGTGATGGTGGAGAAGTCCGCGTAACGCAGCTTCAACGCCACGGTCCTGGCCACCATTCCGGAACTGCGCAGCCTCTCCGCCGTACGGTGCGACAGACGTAGCAATTCCCTGTGAAGGACGGCGTTGTCGGCGGTATCAACGGCAAAGGTTTCCTCGGCTCCTATGCTCTTCTCCAGCCGCACCGGCGTTACGGGTCGGGGGTCGATCCCCCAGGACAGCCGGTAGACATGCTCGCCCGTGGCGCCAAGGGTCCGTTTCAGCGTGTGCAAGGGCGTGGCGGCGAGGTCGGCCACCGTCCTGATCCCCATCCGAGCCAAGACCTCGGTGGTCTTGGCACCCACACCCCAGAGAGCTCCAACCGGCAGGCTGTGCAAGTAGGGGACGGTTTCTTCCGGCCGAATCAGGAGCAGTCCGTCGGGCTTGCACCGCGTGGATGCGATCTTGGCCACAAACTTGCTCGCGGCGATGCCCACAGAGGCGGTGATGCCCAGTTCGGCGGCAACGCGGCGCCTCAATAGTTCGCCGATGTCTTGGGGCGGGCCCAGCCGGCGGATGGCACCGCCGACATCAAGGAAGGCTTCGTCCACGCTCAAAGGCTCCACCAGTTCGGTGACGGATTCAAAAATTCCCATAAGCTGCGCCGAGACCTCGTAATACAGCTTGTGCCGCGGTTCGATGATGACCGCCCTGGGACACATCCGTGCTGCAACCACCATGGGCATGGCGGACTTCACACCAAATTTCCGGGCCTCATAAGAGGCCGAGAGCACCACGGAACGGTCTGCCGGATAGCCCACAATGACGGGTTTGCCGCGAAGCTCCGGTCGAGTACGCAACTCAACCGATACAAAGAACGCGTCCATATCCACGTGCAGGATGGGGGTGCGCCGGAACTCCCGAAGACCCGCTTCGGTGTGCTGATTCATCCCGTCTACATCCCGTCCGGCCCCCACGAAACAATCCTAGCCGCTGGTACTGACTAAACTGGAGGCTGAATCCGGCATCAACACCAGGAGGAAAGTCCCTGTGACGGTCATTGGAAATCTTAAGCCAGCAGGATCGGCCGCCCTCGTGGCCGTCGCAGCGCTGGCACTCGCCGCCTGCAGCCCAGCGGCGCCAGGAGTAACCACGCCGTCCTCCGCCACCTCCTCGCAGTCCACGGGCCAGCCCACAGCTACCGCGTCTGCCAGTCCCTCAGCGTCACCGGGCACCTCGGCTACCGTCGGGGCGCTGGTCGCCGGCTTCCCGCAGCAGCTTCTCCCGCTCATGCCGGGAGCCACAGTAGTTTCCAGCAGCTTCGACAAGTCGGCGACGCCGGCAACAATTGCCTTGGTGGCAAGCATCACAGGCCAGCCCGGCGCCGTCGTCGAGTTCTATACCAAGGCCCTTGAAGCCCAGGGGTTCAAGGCCGTGCCGGGAGAGTCCGTGGGCGCCGTCGCATCAAAGGACTTCGTCCGGGGCGACAACGAGACCGTCAACCTTGCGGTCGTGGAAGCTGCGGGTGTTTCCACGTTCACTATCGGCGCCAATGTGGCAGCTGAGTCAGCCAAGTGACGGTCGCGGAGCAGCTGCGGCTTGAACAGACCGGATACGTGGCGGCCGTCGCGGGCGAGCTGACGGACTTCCTGACCGAGCGCCAGGCGGTGATGTCGGCTATCTCCCCGGACATCGATCCCATCATGGGTTCCATCTCCAACCTGGTCACCGGCGGCAAACGGCTCCGTGCCCTGATGTGCTACTGGGGGTGGCGCGGCGCTGGCGGTGATTCCGGAGCCAGGCAGATCGTGGCTGCAGGCTCGGCGCTGGAGCTCTTCCAGGCCGCGGCGCTCATCCATGACGACATCATCGACCGCTCCGACACCCGGCGCGGCGGGCCCAGCGTCCACCGCCGCTTCAGCCAACTGCACACAGCCCAGGGCTGGGCTCTCGATAGTGAACGCTTCGGCCACGCCGCAGCGATCCTGACCGGCGACCTGTGCCTGTCCTTCAGCGAAGAGGCGTTTACGGACATCGGCGAAAAAGCCGCATCAGGCAGCCGAGCGCGGCTCATCTTCAACCTCATGCGGGCCGAAGTCATGGCCGGCCAGTACCTCGACATCCTCGAAGAGGTCGCCGGGCCAGTCAGGGACAGGGCCGGCGCTGTTTCCAGGGCGCAGTCCATCATCCGTTTCAAGTCCGCCAAATACTCCACGGAACATCCGCTGGCCCTCGGCGGCGCGCTGGCGGGAGCGTCAAACGAGCTTCTCCGCGGCTATTCTGCCTTCGCCCTCCCGCTGGGTGAAGCCTTCCAGCTGCGCGACGACGTCCTGGGCGTCTTTGGCGACCCCGTCACCACGGGAAAGCCCGCCGGCGACGACCTCCGGGAAGGAAAGCGGACCGTTCTGGTGGCGCTGGCGCTGGACCAGGCGACGGCGGAGGAATCGGCATTCATCGACGCAAAGCTTGGCAGCCCCGATCTCGGCGACGAAGACATCACCGAGATCCGCCGCATCATCGAGGAATCCGGAGCCCTTCAGGCAACGGAGGTCCTCATCGGCGAATTCGGAGCAGCGGCGTTTGATGCCCTGGACCAACTGGAACTCGACGAATTGCCAAAAACGGCGCTCCGCAGGTTGGCCGAGGCCACCGTCAGCCGCGCATCCTGAAAATTCCGGTTACCAGGCCAGGGTTTGGGCGCGGCGCCGGATCTCCGTTTTGCGGCCTTCGCGGAGCGCATCAATGGGCCGCCCACGCAATGATTCGTCTGCGGTGAAAAGCCAGACAATCAGGTCCTCGTCGGAATAGCCGGCATCTGAGAGCACCACAATGGTGCCCTTCAGGCTGTCCACCACGTGTCCGTCCTGGATAAATTCCGCAGGGACGCACCGGATCCGCCGTTCTCCAACCCGCAGCGCGGCCAAAGCACGCTCATCAAGGAGACTGTGGACTTTCGTAATTGAAACGTCCAACAACTGGGCGACATCAGGCAGGGGCAGCCACTCGCCAACAAGGCTTTCTACGTTACTCACGGATCAAGGTTGCCATGACCGGCACCCTGACGCCTAGTCGCCGCTTTTGCCGCAGGGGAGGTTTGCGGCGACACTCCACGAAATCAGTCTTGGCAGCTTTTCAAGAATTCTTGTGCTAATTGACAATCCATGAGAGATTCACATAGATCACATTGGTAACAGCAATAACTTAAGCAACACTAGTAGCAGCATTAACACAGGCAACACCCACCGCACTCGCAGTTGAGAAGAGGATTCCTTCCATGACGACGTCCCGCTCGCCACAGCAGCCACCCAGGCCGAGCCTGCCCATGATTGCCGCTACCACGGCGGCGCTCCCTGCGGTTGTCCTGTCGTCACTGGCCCTCGCCCAACCGGCTGCAGCTGTTGCCCCTGTCCGGGCCATCCCTGCCACGCTCGCAGCGGCCATGAAGGCCCAGGCAGCAGCTGCAACCGCAACCGTTATTCCGGCCGGCTCGGTTTCGACGACCATCCCGTCCGCCTTCCGGCCGACGCAGCCGTCTGTACCCGCCGAATACACCATCGCGCGGGGCGACACTATCAGCAGCATCGCCGGCAGGCACGGCCTGGACACCTACGAAGTCCTTAAGCTGAACAACCTCCAGCCGAACACCATCATCTATCCCGGGCAGAAGATCAAGCTTTCAGGCTCCGGCAATGCTCCCGTTGCAGCCCCCGCGGCTACTCCACCGGCTGCCGCAACCACATCCGGAGCGACCTACACAGTCAAAGCGGGCGACACGCTCAGCGCCATTGCCTCCCGGCACGGAGTGGGATTGTCGGAAATCTTCGGCTGGAACGGTTTGAATATGCGTTCCATCATTTACCCCGGCCAGAAGATCAAAGTGAACGACGGCGGAACCGCACCTGCGGCAGCTCCTGCCACTGCACTGCAGCCGACTTCCGCCCCCGCAGCACCAGCCCCTGCGGCGCCGGCCCCTGCCGCCGCCCCTGGCGGCTCCTACACCGTCAAGGCCGGCGACACCCTCAGCGCGATTGCCTCCAAGCATGGCGTCAAGCTCTCGGACGTCCTTTCCGCCAACCAGCTGAGCCTGTCCAGCATCATTTACCCCGGCAACAAACTGGTCATCCCCGGCGCTGCCATACAGCCCGCCTCAAGCGAACCCGCCGCAAACGTCACTCCCCTGGTGCCCAGCTCTTTCCTTGGATTCACCTACCCCGCGGCGGTC
Source organism: Arthrobacter sp. R4 (assembly GCF_051365025.1). Classification (NCBI taxonomy): domain Bacteria; kingdom Bacillati; phylum Actinomycetota; class Actinomycetes; order Micrococcales; family Micrococcaceae; genus Arthrobacter; species Arthrobacter sp. R4. Next base: position 49,861 of record NZ_JBLWIJ010000022.1, on the reverse strand, counting down.
GTCAGCTCGGCCAACGAGAACAAGGCCCTGCTCAACGCCTCCCCTGTGCCCTCCCGTGACCAGATGCGGGCCATCGTTGCGGATACTGCACGGCGTATGGGTGTGGAACCGGCACTGGCCTTGGCTTTTGCCTACCAGGAATCCGGCTTCGACCAGCGTGCCGTTTCACCGGCGAACGCCATCGGCACCATGCAGGTGATTCCATCCTCCGGCCAGTGGGCCTCGGACCTCGTGGGGCGCAAACTCAACCTGCTCGATCCGTACGACAACGCCACCGCTGGTGTGGCGATCATCCGCCAGTTGATCGCCACGAGCAAGGACCGCGACACTGCAATCGCCGGCTACTACCAGGGTCAGTATTCAGTGAGCAAGTACGGCATGTACGACGACACCAAGTCCTACGTGGAGGCGATCAAGGCGCACGAAAAGAACCTCGGCTAGACCACCACGCCCAGCCCGGTCCCGGTGGGACCAGGGCGGGCGGGATAACGATACGGGTCCGGATCGCATGTTGATTCGGGCCCGTTTCATTGCGGGATTAGGATCGTAGGGTGCAGGAATACGTGTCTGACCGACTTGTTGGAACGCTGGTGGACAACCGCTACGCCGTCCAGTCCAAGCTCGCGCGCGGCGGAATGTCCACCGTCTACCTTGCTACAGACCTCAGGCTTGAGCGCGAAGTTGCCCTCAAAGTACTGCACCCGCACCTTGCCAGCGACGACACCTTCCTCGGCAGGTTGGGCCGCGAGGCAAAGGCAGCGGCCAGGCTTTCCCATTCGCATGTGGTTGGTGTCCTCGACCAAGGCAATGACGGCCAGACGGCCTACCTCGTGATGGAGTACATCAAAGGCCACACGCTGCGGGACGTCATCACGTCCAAGGGCGCGTTGCCACCCAGGCTCGCCCTCGCACTCATTGACCCCGTCGTCGAGGGGCTCGGAGCGGCACACTCCGCCGGCATGATCCACCGCGACATCAAACCCGAAAACGTCCTGATCGCCGACGACGGCAGGATCAAAGTGGGCGACTTCGGCCTCGCCCGGGCCGTCACCACGTCCACCAGTACGGGTGCACTCATTGGCACCGTGGCCTATCTCTCCCCCGAACTGGTGCTGGGCAAGCAGGCCGATGCCCGGAGCGACATCTACTCTGTCGGGATCATGCTGTATGAAATGCTTACCGGCCGGCAGCCTTTCGACGGCGATGTTCCCATCCAGGTGGCGTACCAGCATGTCAACGGGACTGTGGGGCCGCCGTCGGCGCTGGTGCCGGGCCTTGCCGCGGAAGTCGATGAGCTCGTGCAGTGGTGTACTGCCAACGACCCCGAGAACCGGCCCGTGGACGGTATGGCCCTGCTCCAGGAACTCCGCCACATCCGGACCAACCTCACCGACCGCGAACTGGACCTGCAGCCGCCTGCGGCGCTGGAGGCCGGCCTCCAGAACCCTACTGAGGTCATCGCCCGTACCAACAACCCCACAACAGTGATGTCACCGCTTGCGCCTCCGGAAAGGCCGCCACGGTTTCCGCCCCCCTCGTTTGGGGACAACGCCACGTCGGTCGTTCCCGCCGCCCCATTCCCTCCCGCCGCGTATGTCCCCTATCCGGATACGTCGCCGGCTCCCCTGACCAAGCGCGCCCGGCGCAAGGCAGAGAGGGACGCCGAGAAGGCCAGGTCGCGGGCCGCGGCAACCCCGCTCCGGTCCCTGCGCGACGGCAACCCCAGGCGTCGCGGTGCCCTGTGGGTGGTCATCCTGATCATCGCCGCGCTCTTAGCCACCGGAGCCGGCTGGTTCTTCGGCATGGGTCCGGGGTCGCCAGGGACCATCCCGGCGGTCGCCAACAAAACGGTGGCACAGGCGCAGCAGCTGCTGAATGAGGCAGGGTTCCAGTCCAGCACCCGCGACGTCTTCGACGACGACGTTCCGTCCGGCCTTGTAGTGGGAACGGATCCTGTAGCCGGAACGGAGACCCGGAAATTTCAGCCGGTGGCATTGTTTGTCTCCAAGGGCCCCCAGCTGTTTGAACTGCCGAAACTGACCGGCATGACACTGGACGAAGCCAAATCCGAGCTCAACAAGGCAGAGATGGCCTTGGGCACCGTTACCGAGAAATTCGACGAAGGCATCGCTGCCGGCATGGTCCTGGCCCAGGACCCTGCCTCCGGGACCCCGGCGCGGCACGGAACGCCAGTGGCCTTGACCGTTTCCAAGGGACCGGAGCCCATTCCGGTTCCGTCCGTCGTCGGGATGGATGAGGACGACGCCGTTGACGCCATCGAAGCGGCAGGCCTCAAGGCAGACGTCGCCAAGGACAAGGTCAACGACCGCAACGTGCCCAAAGGTTCGGTTGCCGCGCAGTCGCCACCCAACGGCACCCTCACCCGCGGCGGTACAGTCATGCTCACCATCTCCGACGGTCCGAAGATGGTGAAGGTTCCCAGTTACGTGGGCAAACAGGCCAAGGAAGCCGAACAGGCACTGCGTCAGCTCGGCTTCGACGTGAAAGTCAACAACATCCTTGGCGGCTTCTTCGGAACCGTCCGGGACCAGGATCCGGCTAATAAAGAGGTTCCAGAGGGCTCCGTCATCACCCTGACCGTGGTGTAGCGTCACGCAGTTCGGCTGCGCCCAGTGGCAACATCGCCTGGAATCCGCGGCCACCCAGCTCCAGGAAACGCAAAAGGATGCCTCCCGTGACGCAAAGTCCGGGAGGCATCCTTTTCAGCTGAAGCGGGTGGAGCGCCTAGTGCTTGGCGAGTGCCCCTGCGACCAGGAACGCCATTTCGAGCGACTGCATGTGGTTCAGGCGCGGATCGCAGACGGACTCGTAGCGGTCCAGGAACGCCTCCTGGTCAATGGGATCGGCGCCGCCAAGGCACTCGGCGACGTCGTCACCCGTCATCTCAACATGCAGGCCGCCCGGAACCGTGCCCAGGGCGTGGTGGACTTCAAAGAATCCGCGGACTTCGTCAATGACGTCGTCGAAGTTGCGCGTCTTGTAGCCATTAGGCGACGTGACGGTGTTGCCGTGCATCGGATCGGTTACCCACAGGACCTGGGCGCCGGACGCAGTGACTTTCTCGACGACGGCCGGGAGCTTCTCCCGGATGTTCTTCGCACCCATGCGCGTGATGAAGGTGAGCCGTCCGGGCTCACGCTCCGGGTCCAGCTTGTCGATAAGGCGCAAGGCATCATCGCCGGTGGTGGAGGGGCCGAGCTTCACGCCGATCGGATTCCGCACCCGGGACAGGAAGTCGATGTGCGCGTGATCCAGCTCGCGCGTGCGCTCCCCGATCCACAGGAAGTGGGCCGAAGTGTCGTAGGGGAACCCTGTGCGGGAGTCGATGCGCGTCAGCGCGCGCTCGTAGTCCAGGAGCAAGGCTTCGTGGCTGGCGAAGAACTCCACGCGCTTGAGCGCTTCGAAGTCGGCGCCGCAGGAGGCCATGAACTTGATGGCACGGTCGATATCGCGGGCCAAGGACTCGTAGCGGGCATGGGCGGGGTTTTCGGTGAAGCCCTTGTTCCACTGATGCACTGAACGCAGGTCCGCGAACCCGCCCTGGGTAAAGGCCCTGATGAGATTCAGGGTGGATGCCGAGGTGTGGTAGGCCCGCAGCATCCGGGATGCGTCGTGGCCGCGGGACTCCGGCGTGAAATCGTAGCCGTTGACGATGTCGCCGCGGTAGGCGGGAAGCGTCACGCCGTCGCGGGTTTCATCATTCGAGGAGCGGGGCTTGGCGAACTGGCCAGCCATCCGGCCCATCTTGATGACGGGCATGGCTGCACCGTAGGTGAGTACCACGGCCATCTGGAGGATGGTTTTGACGCGGGCGCTGATCTTGTCCGCCGTGGCCGCTTCAAAGGTCTCTGCGCAGTCCCCGCCCTGAAGCAGGAAGGCTTTGCCCTGGGCCGCGGCTGCCAGCCGCTCGCGAAGGATGTCCACCTCGCCGGCGAAAACCAGCGGCGGCAACACGGACAGCTCCTTGACCGAAGCGTCGAATACGTCCTTGTCCTGCCAGCTGGGCTGCTGGGAGATCGGGAGGTCGCGCCAGTCATCCAATCCCGGATAGTTGGCGGCGCCGCTCTGGGCGGTACTGGACAGCGAGAAGGCGGGTTTTGCGGATAGCTCAGTCACCCTCTAAGACTAGTGTCCCGGAGGCTCATCCGGACACCCGGCCGTCACGCGCGGGGGCGGCCGGCGTCACATCATCCCGCGGCAGGGGTCCCGTCGTCGTCCCGCTGACCGGGATTAGACGGGCCGCCAGTGCCGGCATCAGGCTTTTCGGCGGGGCCGGTGTCGGTGCTGGCCGCAGGCTCGGCCTGCTTGCCCGCGAGCTGCAGCTTCACCACCGCGGCGTATTCGTCCACGTACTCCTGGCCCGAGAGCCGCATCAGCTCGAACATGATCTCGTCGGTCACTTTGCGTTGTACCGCGCGGTCTTCCGCTTGACCCTGGTACCTGCTGAAGTCCAGAGGTTCGCCGAAGATCATACCGATCCGGCGGATGTGCGGCAGGCGCTTGCCGATGGGCTGAACCTTGTCCGTCCCGATCATGGCCACGGGAATAACGGGAACCCCGGCCTGCAGGGCAAGCTTTGCCACACCGACCTTGCCCCTGTAGAGGCGGGCGTCCGGGCTGCGCGTGCCTTCGGGGTAGATCCCGAGCAGACCGCCACCGGTCAGGACGTCCATGCCGGCGTTGAGGGAAACAGCCGACGCGGCACCGCCGGACCTGTCCATGGGGAGCTGGTTGGTCAGCCGGAAGAACAGGGCCGTGAGCCGGCCTTTGAGTCCGGTGCCGGTGAAGTACTCGGACTTGGCCAGGAAGATCACCGGGCGGGGCACCATGAGCGGCATAAAGATTGAATCGGAAAATGACAGGTGGTTGGAGGCGAGGATGGCTGCGCCCTCCGCCGGAACGTTGTCCAGGCCTTTGACCCAAGGGCGGAACAGGAGCCGCAGCACCGGACCCAGGAAGATCCTTTTCATAACCCAATAGAACACGTGACTAACCTCTCCGGAAGGCAGCCAGCACTCAATCTGCTAGCACTGAATCGGGCAGGGCCGGCATTCCACTGCAACCCTACTCTAGTGAGATTTGTCCCGAACAGTGACACGATGGACTCATGACAGAAAGCAGCATCCCGCCCCGGCCTGCCGCTTTCAGCTACCCCGGCCACGGGCCAAATGCGAAGACCGGAATCGCCATCTGCCACGGTTTCACGGGGAGCCCCCTCAGTGTCCTGCCGTGGGCTGAACATCTCGCGTCCCAGGGCTTCGCCGTTTCCGTGCCGCTTCTTCCAGGGCATGGGACCGACTGGAGGCAGCTGGCGCGCTGCAACTGGCATGACTGGCATCGCTCGTTTGAAGCGGCTTACGTGGACCTCGCCGCCCGCACTGACACCTGCTTCGTGGCAGGCCTCTCCATGGGCGGGGCCATCGCCCTCCTGACTGCTTCCAGGCACGCCGTCGCAGGAGTCTCCGTGGTCAACCCCGGCCTGAGCTTCTATGACCGCCGGGTGCGGGTCATCGGAGTGCTGAAGTACTTCCAGCAGACCACGCTGCCTATCCAGGAGGACCAGTCCACAGCCGCCGTCACAGACGACGGAGACTATTCCCGGACTCCCCTGGCCGCCGTTCACGAGCTGAAAAAACTCTTCGGCGCCGCCATTCGGGGCCTTCCGCGGGTAGCTGCGCCCGTACAGGTATTCAAATCAACAATGGATGCCGTCGTTCCGCCATCATCGCTGGCCATGCTGAGGCGCCGGCTGGGCGGACATCTGGTGGAAGTAGTTGACCTGCCGAACAGCAGCCATGTGGCTACCCTGGATGCCGACGCCCCCGAAATTCTTGCCAAATCCACAGCGTTCTTCCTCGAGCACGCCACCCGCCCCATTACGTCGGAGACTTCATGACAGCGCTTCCGGACCACAGCCCGTTCCGCAGTGCCTTCCGCGGTGACGGACCACGCATCGGCGTGGTGCTCTCGCATGGCTTCACCGGCAGCCCTCATGGGCTGCGGGCCTGGGCCGCGGCCCTGGCTGAGGCAGGCTTCGCCGTGCGGATGCCGCTGCTGCCCGGGCACGGCACCACCTGGCAGGAACTGGCGCGGACACGCTGGCCCCAATGGCACGGCGCCCTGGACGACGCTTACCTGGAGCTGGACGCAGAATGCGATCACGTTTTTTCTGCGGGCCTGAGCATGGGTGGGGCCTTGGCATTGCGCGTCGCGGCCACGAGGCCCGTTGCCGGGGTCATCCTGGTCAACCCGGGACTGGTCATCGATGATCCACGTGCGCCCTTGGCCGGCATCCTGAAGCTGGTGCTCAAGAGCACGCCGGCCATCGCCAACGACATCCTGAAACCCGGCATGGATGAGGGCGCCTACCCCCGAACCCCGGTGGCTGCCGCCCACGAACTGAACAAGTTATTCAAGGACACCATCCGACTGCTCCCCCGGGTCACCGCGCCAGTGCGTGTTTTCCGTTCCAGCGTGGACCACGTGGTGTCCGACTCAAGCATCGCGGCTTTACGCCGTGGCCTCACGCACGCGCCGTTGCAGCTGACCCGCCTCGAGAACAGCTACCACGTGGCAACCCTGGACAACGACGCCGAACAGATCTTCGAAGGTTCTGTGGAGTTCATCCGTTCGATCATCCCGGCGTCGGCGCCGGCCGGCACCACTCACGCAGCACCAGACCACCAGGTGGCTGCCAGCCAGGAGGGCACCGCCCATGACTAGGCCCGATTCCGGTTCCCCGGACCCGAGCGCCAACCAGGACGACGCCGTATGGCTGGATCTGGTGGCACGCCTGGAAGGTTCTCCGGCAGGCCCCGATGTGCCAATCCGGCCCGTCGAAGCCGCTGCACCTGATGAAGCGGCTGAAAAAGGTTCCACGGAAAGGCCAGCCTCCGGCACGGAGGGCGCGGGAAAGCCTGGCGGTTCGGCCAGCTTCCGGGATTTTGACCCGTTAGGGCTGGCACCGTCCGCCCCTGCCGAGCTGTCGGCAGCAGAGCGGCTGTCTGCCGCATCGCCTGGAAGTCCGGAGAGCGGTGAGGACTCCGCGCAGGGCCCGCGGGACTACACTGCGGAGGACGACGACGGCAGCTTCGTACCGGAAGAACCCCCCAGCCTCGCCGGGACGGACCCTCTGACCATGCTCGCGTGGCTGGGCGCGGTGGGCGGACCGGTCGCGCTGCTCCTTTCCGCCATGTTCTGGCGCTCTGCCCCGCTGCTGGCCATCCTGGGGATTGTGGCAGTGTTTGTCCTGGCGGTGGTCTACCTGATCATGAAACTCCCCCAGGAAAAGGATGAGAACGACGACGGCGCCCGGGTCTAGGGTTTAGGGGCCCTCAGCTGCGCATCCGGCTGCTGACCCGGGACAGGTCTGCCGCCCCAATCAGCCCCGCGTTGGGTCCCAGCGCGGCAAGCTCAATGCCGGCCGCCGGGCGGAAACCCCGGCCGGTGAGGTTCCTGGCGAACGCCTTCCTCGCTGGCTCCACCAAGAGGTCTCCGGCAGAGCATAGGCCGCCACCAATAACAAACAGGCCGGGATCCAGGGCCGCTGCCAGGTTGGCAAGTCCCAGCCCCAGCCATTCACCGACTTCGTCAAGCAGTTCCCGGGACGCGGCGTCGCCGGCCAGGGCAAGGTCCGTGACGATCGCCCCGGTGATAGCCCCGGGGTGTCCGTCAACGGCCGCGAGCAGCTCCTGTGCTACGGGCGAATTTGCCTGCGCGAGAATCCGGGCTTCCCGCCCCAAGGCGTTGCCGGAGGCATACTGTTCCCAGCAACCGCGGTTTCCGCACTCGCACCGGTGGCCGCCGGGCATGATGATCTGGTGGCCAAACTCCCCTGCCACGCCAAAACGTCCGCGCTCGACCCGTCCGTCAAGCACCATGGCGCCGCCGATGCCGGTCCCCAGCGTGATGCAGACGAGCCTGCTCTCGCCCTGACCGGCACCAAAGCGCCATTCCGCCCAGGCCGCCGCATCGGCGTCGTTAGTGAGCAGGACCGGCCTGCGGAGGAGTCGCTGGAGGTTTTCCCTTAACGGCTCGTTGCGCCAGGCGAGGTGGGGGCTGAACAGGACGGTGCCGCCGTCGAGGTCCATCCATCCTGCCGCGCCGATCCCCACCGACCAGATACGGTGCCCCGCCCCCAGCTCTTCAACAAGTTCGACGATGACGCGCTCCACAGCCCTGGGATCACTGCCGGGGGTTGAGCGCCGGGCTTCGCTCAGGATCCTGCCGTCAGCATCCACCACGCCGGCAGCAACCTTGGTCCCGCCGATATCGATTCCGATGGCAAGTCCCTTCCGGCCCAGCCGGAGGTGCTCGCGGAACGTTGCCCCTGGCCGGGACCGGGCTGGAAGCGTGGGCGGCCGCCGCTTCCAGGGTGCCGGGCGTCGGAGGGGGCCGGCCTGGGCGCCGGGGGGCGGTTCATACATAGTTCCTCATTCTAGGCCGAGGGACACGCCCTCCCGGGTATCCGCACGGTCCGCGGAACACCTCGCGTTGACGCGTAAGTTACTGGCCAGTAGGTTTATTACTGCACTGCCGGGTACAGGCGTACTAGTGTTAGACATACCCTGTCCGGGCCTACGGATATCAAAGGAGCTATAGTGCGCGAATTCAGCGTTCCGCCGCTGGTTGTTGTCCCCCCTGAAACCAACATCACAGACCTTGTGCTGCGACAGGCAGCCAAGCCGAGCAACCCATCGCTTTTCTCGCGGCTGGACTCAGCAGGCGCCTGGCAGGATGTGTCCGCAAAGGATTTCCTGGCTGACGTCCAGGCGCTGGCCAAAGGCCTAATGGCCAGCGGTGTCAACGCCGGGGACAGGGTTGGAATCATGTCCCGCACCCGTTACGAGTGGGCTTTGGTGGACTTTGCCATTTGGTTCGCCGGTGGTGTGTCGGTCCCCATTTACGAGACCTCGTCCCCGTCACAGGTTGCCTGGAACCTCGGCGACTCCGGCGCGGTGGCCGCGTTCGGCGAAGCCGCCCACCACGAGGACATCATCCGGCAAGCGGCCACCTCGGAAGGGCTGACAGCCCTGCAGCATGTTTGGCAGCTCGAAGGCAACGGCCTGGACGCCCTCCGTGAAGCAGGCCGGGACGTCAGCGACGCCGACCTCGAGACCCGACGCAGTTCCGCCAATCTGGACGACACCGCCACGATTATCTACACGTCAGGGACCACGGGCCGGCCCAAGGGCTGCGAACTCACCCACGGGAACTTCGTCGAACTCTCGGAGAACGCCCTCGAGATCATCGGCGAGATCGTCCATGAGAACGCCAAGACCATTATGTTCCTGCCCTTGGCACACGTTTTTGCGCGCTTTATCTCCGTCCTTGCCATGGCAGCTGGTACCACGGTTGCCCACACGCCGGACATCAAGAAGCTCCTCGCGGACCTGCAGAGCTACGAACCCACGTTCATCCTCGCCGTGCCCCGTGTCTTCGAAAAGGTCTACAACTCAGCCCTGACCAAAGCGGAGGACGGCGGCAAGGGAGCCATCTTCCACAAGGCCGCTGACACCGCCATAGCTTTCTCCAAGGCACGCCAGAATGGGCGCGTAGGCCTCGGCCTGAAGCTACGGCATGCCCTCTTCGACAAGCTGGTGTACAGCAAACTGCGGGCTGCCATGGGCGGCCAGGTTGCCCACGCAGTATCTGGCGGCGGCCCGCTGGGTGAGCGCCTGGGCCACTTCTTCCAAGGCATCGGCCTGCAGGTTCTCGAAGGCTACGGCCTGACCGAAACCACAGCCCCGATCTCGGTCAACACACCTTCGCTGATCAAGATCGGATCTGTGGGCAAACCGCTGCCGGGGAACGCAGTCAAGATTGCCGAGGACGGCGAGATCCTGGCCAAGGGCGTCTGCGTGATGCGCGGCTACTACAAGCGGGAGGACCTCACGGCGGAGACTTTTGCCGACGGATGGTTCCGCACCGGCGACATCGGCCGCCTCGACGAAGACGGCTTCGTCTGGATCACCGGCCGTAAGAAGGAGATTATCGTCACCGCAGGCGGCAAGAACGTCATCCCCGCCCTGTTGGAGGACCAGATCCGCGCCGATGCCCTGGTTTCCCAGGTCTTGGTGGTGGGAGACAACCGGCCGTTCATCGGTGCCCTGGTGACTCTGGACCAGGAGGCATTGCCGGGATGGCTGCAGCGCCACGGGCTGCCGGCCACCACAACGCTTGAGGAGGCAGCGGACAATCCCGTAGTCAAGGCCGCTGTGCAGGACCTCATCACCCACGCGAACAACTCTGTTTCCCAGGCTGAGGCCATCAAGTCCTTCCGGATCGTTGCCGCCGACTTCACCGAAGCGTCGGGCCACCTGACCCCGTCCATGAAGGTCAAGCGGGCCCAGGTTATGAAGGACTTCGAAACCGTCATCGAAGAGATGTACGCCGCGCCCCGGCACTGATGCGAAACTGACCGAAACTGAAAAGGTCCTCCCGGCGTGAGCCGGGAGGACCTTTTCAGTTAATGCGGTTGCTGCGGAACTTCAGCCCTGGCAGTTACTCGACCACCAGGAGCAGATCCCCGCCCTGGACCTGCTCAACAGTGGAGATGGCGAGGCGTGAAACCTTGCCGCCCACCGGCGTCGTAATCGAGGCTTCCATCTTCATCGCTTCGATCGTGGCAACGGTGTCACCGGCATTGACCGTATCGCCGGCCTTGACGGTGACAGTCACCGCACCGGCGAACGGCGCGGCGACGTGGCCCGGCTGGGCCGGGTCCGCCTTCTCGGCGGCTTTGACGTTGCTCACCACTGAACGGTCACGGACGACGACAGGACGGGACTGCCCGTTGAGCGTGCACATGACCGTGCGCATGCCCTTTTCGTCCGGCTCGGACACTGCTTCCAGCGAGGCGATCAGGCGAACGCCCTTTTCCAGCTGGATCTCGTGCTCCTGCCCGCGCTGCAGGCCATAGAGGTAATCCCTGGTGTCCAGCACAGAGATGTTGCCATACGTTTCCACGCTCTTGAGATAGTCCTTGGTGGGACCGTCGAAGAGCAGCCGGTTCAACGTGTGCTGGCGGGTCTTGGAATCGCCCTGCAGTGCGGCGCTGTCCTCGGGGCTGAGCTCCACGTCGCGGACCTTGATGCTGCGGCCCTGGAGGGCCTTGGTCCGGAACGGTTCCGGCCAGCCTCCGGGCGGGTCGCCGAGTTCACCGGACAGGAAGCCGATGACGGAGTCGGGGATGTCGTAGTTCTGCGGGTTCTCGTTAAAGTCCGCGGGGTCGGCGTTGAGTCCGACGAGGTGGAGCGCGAGGTCGCCCACGACCTTCGAGGAGGGCGTGACCTTCACCAGGCGGCCCAGGATGCGGTCCGCCGCGGTGTACATGTCCTCGATGGCTTCGAAGCGCTCCCCCAGGCCCAGCGCCATGGCCTGCTGGCGGAGGTTGGAGAGCTGGCCGCCCGGGATTTCGTGCTGGTAAACCCGGCCGGTGGGGCCCGGCAGGCCCGATTCGAACGGCGCATAGACGCGCCGCACAGCCTCCCAGTAGGGCTCCAGGGAGCTCACGGCTGCCAGGCTCAGCCCGGTGTCACGCGGGGTGTGCGCCAGCGCCGCCACGAGGGCCGACGCCGAGGGCTGGCTGGTGGTTCCGGCCAGCGAGGCGGATGCCACGTCTACCGCATCCACACCCGCGTCCACGGCTGCCAGGAGGGTTGCCAGCTGGCCTCCGGCGGTGTCGTGGGTGTGCAGGTGGACCGGAAGGTCGAACCGCTCACGGAGTGCGGCCACCAGTTTCGCGGCGGCAGCTGGACGGAGCAGGCCGGCCATGTCCTTGATGGCAAGGATGTGAGCGCCGGCGTCCACAATCCTCTGGGCCAGCTCGAGGTAGTACTCGAGCGTGTACAGCTTCTCATCCGGGTTCAGGAGGTCGCCCGTGTAGCAGAGGGCTACCTCGGCGACCGCGGTGCCGGTGGCCCGGACTGCACGGATTGCGGGGGCCATCTGGTTGACGTCGTTCAGGGCGTCGAAAATCCGGAAGATGTCGATGCCGGTGGCGGCTGCCTCATTGACAAACGCCTCCGTGACCTCTTCGGGGTACGGGGTGTAGCCCACGGTGTTCCGGCCACGGAGCAGCATCTGCAGGCAGACGTTCGGCAGCGCCTTCCGGAGCGCGGCAAGGCGGTCCCACGGGTCCTCGCCGAGGAAGCGCAGCGCGACGTCGTAGGTGGCGCCGCCCCAGGCCTCAACGGAGAGCAATTCCGGGAGCAGGGCAGTGACGGCCGGGCCCGCAGCTACCAGGTCGCGGGTCCGGACCCTGGTAGCGAGCAGGGACTGGTGGGCGTCGCGGAAGGTGGTGTCTGTGACAGCCACCGCTGTCTGCTCACGAAGAGCCTTGGCGAAGCCCTCCGGGCCCAGTTCCAGGAGCCGCTGGCGGGATCCCGGCTGAGGTTGCGTGCCTGCAACCGAAGGCAGCTTGGCTGCGGGGTTGGAGTGGACGGTGAGCTCGCCGTTCGGCTTGTTCACCGTGACCTCGGCCAGCCAGGTCAGCAGCTTGGTGCCGCGGTCAGCGGAAACCCGGGCTTTCAGGAGCTGGGGGCGTTCGTCGATGAAGTTGGTCGCCACGTTGCCGGCAATGAAGTCGGGATCGTCCAGGACCGCCTGCAGGAACGAAATGTTGGTGGAGACGCCACGGATTCGGAACTCGGCAAGGGCACGGCGGGCGCGGGCCACGGCGGCAGGGTAATCGCGGCCACGGCAGCTGAGCTTCACCAGCATGGAGTCGAAGTGCGGGCTGATTTCGGCACCTGAGTACACGGTGCCGCCGTCGAGCCTTACACCGGCGCCGCCGGCAGAGCGGTAGCCGGTGATCTTCCCGACGTCCGGCCGGAACCCGTTGGCAGGGTCCTCGGTGGTGATGCGGCACTGCAGGGCTGCGCCCTTGAGCTGGACCGTCTCCTGGGAGAGTCCCAGGTCCGCGAGCGTTTCGCCGGAGGCGATCCGCAGCTGTGCCTGCACCAGGTCCACGTCCGTGACTTCTTCGGTAACAGTGTGCTCCACCTGGATGCGTGGGTTCATCTCAATGAACACGTGCTGGCCGGCCCGTTCACCGACGGTATCGACCAGGAACTCGACCGTACCGGCGTTGACGTAGTTCAGTGCCTTGGCGAACTTAACCGCATCCCGGTACAGCGCCTGGCGGATCCCCTCGTCAAGGTTGGGCGCGGGGGCGATCTCAATAACCTTCTGGTGGCGGCGCTGGATGGAACAGTCACGCTCAAAGAGGTGCATGACGTTGCCTTCGGCATCGGCGAGGATCTGGACCTCGATGTGCCGCGGCCGCAGGACGGCCTGCTCCAGGAACATGGTGGGATCACCGAACGCCGCATCCGCTTCGCGCATGGCGGACTGCAGGGCTTCCGGAAGGGCTTCGCGCGTGTCCACCCGGCGCATGCCGCGCCCGCCGCCGCCGGCTACTGCCTTGGCGAAAATGGGGAACCCGATCTCGTCGGCCGCGGCGATGAGCTCATCGAGGTCCTTCGACGGCTGGCTGGACTTCAGGACCGGGACGCCTGCCTTCCGGGCAGCTTCCAGGGCGGCAACCTTGTTGCCTGCGAGCTCCAGGACTTCAGCCGGCGGACCAACGAACGTAATGCCCGCTTCCTTCGCGGCACGGGCAAGGTCCGGGTTCTCGGAGAGGAATCCGTAGCCAGGGTAGATGGCGTCAGCACCGGACTCCTTGGCCACACGGACCACTTCGGCCACGTCAAGGTAAGCCCTGACCGGATGGCCTTCCTCACCGATCAGATAAGCCTCATCGGCCTTCTGGCGGTGGATCGAGTTACGGTCCTCGTTCGGAAAAACAGCAACGGTCTTGGCGCCCAGCTCGTAGCCGGCGCGGAATGCCCTGATCGCGATTTCGCCGCGGTTGGCCACCAGAATCTTGGAAAACATACTTCTCCTGCATCATTGCGGGTGTATCGGTAAGTGGTCACAGTGTCTAAGACCCGCGCTTAGAAATACAAATCATTGTGGCCACCATCACAGAACTTACCGTCATGTCCCGGGAGCTTTGACCGGGATCGCCGGGCCCAGCTGTTGCCATCATGCCGAGGTGCCATGCCGACGCCCGATAAAGCAGGAATCGCCGGCGCATCCACATATGATGAGTAGGGCGGCAGGAGCCGTCCGGCTTCGGCACTGCCGGAGCAAACATTACCCCCAACACGGCAGCCGGCGTTAGGTTTTGGTCTCTCAAGTGCAAGTAGTCAGCATCAGCAGCCTCAAGGGCGGAGTCGGCAAGACTTCCGTCACCACAGGATTGGCGTCTGCGGCGCTTGCCGCGGGCATCCCCACATTGGTGGTGGACCTCGATCCCCACGCGGATGCGACCACGGCACTGGGCGTACAGCCCGGCGACCAGCTGGACATCGGGCGAATGCTCAAGAGCCCGCGCAAGGCCAAACTCGCGGAAAACGTGGTGGGAAGCAGTTGGACGGCCCGGACGCATTCAAACGGTTCCGGGCCTGCCGTCCTGGATGTCGCCGTCGGCTCCGCATATACCGGCATCTACGACCGCCCCGACCTGGGCCGCCGCGACCTCCGCCGGCTCTCAACTGTGCTGGCCGGCGCAGATCACTACGAGCTTGTCCTGATCGACTGCCCGCCTTCCCTCAACGGCCTGACCAGGATGGCCTGGTCGGCCAGCGACAAGGTGGCGCTGGTGGCCGAGCCGGGGCTGTTCTCCGTGGCGGGAACCGAACGTACCATGCGGGCCATCCAACTGTTCCGGCAGGAGTTCGCCCCGAACCTTTCACCCGCCGGCATCGTAGCCAACCGGGTGCGCACCGGCTCCTCCGAGCACACCTACCGGCTTGCTGAGATGGAATCGATGTTCGGCGAACTCCTGCTTAGCCCCCGCATCCCCGAACAGGCGAACTGGCAGCAGATCCAGGGTGCGGCGCATCCCGTGCACCACTGGCCGGGTGACTCGGCGAAATCGGCTGCCGCGCTCTTCGATACCCTGCTGGCCAACCTCCTCGCCGTCGGCAACGGGCTGCGGAGCCGCAGCCAGCGCTAGGCGCCGCAATGCGGAAGACGTGAAAAAGGCCACCTTCCTTTGGAAGGTGGCCTTTGAAGTTCTAGGGTTTAGCCGGTTTTTCGGGCAGCACGGCGCTTGCTGAGTTCGTCGTCCGGAAAGGACTGTTCGGCCGCATGCTCGCTCGGGAGGGACGCCAGGCTGCCTTCGACCTCCCGCCACACTCGGCCGACCGCAATGCCAAACACGCCCTGGCCACCCTGGACGAGATCGATGACTTCATCGGCGGACGTGCACTCATAGACACTGGCGCCGTCGCTCATCAGCGTGATCTGGGCGAGGTCTTCCACGCCCCGTTCCCGCAGGTGTTCCACCGCGGTCCGGATCTGCTGCAACGAGACCCCGGTATCGAGGAGCCGCTTAACCACCTTCAGGACAAGGATGTCCCGGAAACCGTATAACCGCTGCGAACCGGAGCCGGCAGCACCTCGAACGGCAGGTTCCACGAGGCCGGTACGTGCCCAGTAATCAAGCTGCCGATAGGTGATTCCGGCCGCCTTGCAGGCAGTCGGTCCGCGGTAACCCGCGTCTTCGTCGAGAACTGGCAGATCTTCGGTAAACAGAAGGCCCTGGGCACCGCTCGCGGGCACGGCAACACCAGCCGTCGAGGGCTGTTTCAGCTCGCCTGCTTCGCCTTTGGGACTCACCTGGATCCTCCTTGTCATAAGCTCCCGGGGGAAAACTGCGGCAGCCTGAACCGGAACGAAGTCCATGCATGTAATTTCCTGGGGTCGCACCTTACAGTGTGACTTGCGCGGCTGCCGTAAGCAATGGGAACTTGATACCTTCGACGTTAGGCCTGCAAAGACCCAAGGTCAAAGACGTGCGGCTGTTTGGCAGGGCGTGTCGAAACTTTCAGCCTCAACTTTAACCTTAACGTGATGTCAGCCGTCGAAATCTTCCGGTTCAACGTCGTCCAGGAACTCCCGGAAGCGGCGCAATTCACGTTCTTCATCTACCGTTGGCCCGGGCTCGGTGTCTTCGCCTTCATCGTGTTCGGTGATGCGGACCCCGGCCTCATCCATCACGGAGTCGGCACACCAGATCCGGCACTTGGCCCGCAGCGCGATGGCCAGCGCATCTGAGGCACGTGAGCTGACGGTGGTTCCGTTCTCGAACTGCAGCTGGCCGTAGAAGATGTTGTCCTCGACGGCCACGATGTTAACGCTGACTACGGAGTGGCCCAGGGATTCAACGACGTCGACGAGGAGGTCGTGCGTCATGGGGCGGGGTGGGACCACGCCCTGCTGGGCCAGGGCGATGGCACTGGCCTCCGGCGTGCCGATCCAGATGGGCACGTGGCGTTCGCCGTGGATCTCGCGAAGCAGCACCAGCGGCTGGTTGGAGGGAAGTTCGATCCGAACCCCTACGATCTCGACTTCGATCATCAGATGTCCATGCGTGAGATGTGATCCTGCACCAGGGCCCGGTGCAGGGTGAGGCAGAGGTCGCTGATTTCGCGGGCCGCTTCGGCCGCACGGGCCTGGGACGCCGAGTCCTTGCGCGATGCGAGGGGCGCCACTGCACGCTCCACGAGCCCGAATTCACGTTCGGCCGCGGCTTGGAATGGCCGCAGGTGCCGCGGTTCCAGGCCGTGGCTTTCCAGCTGTACGCAGGCGCGCGCCACCTGCAGGGCGTGCTCATCAAATTTGCCGTTGCTGTGGCTGATCAGCCCGAAGCTAAGCAGCGACTGCAGCAGCGGGACACTGGCTCCGGACTCGGTCCGAAGCTGCTCCTCGCTGAGCTTCCGGCCACGGTTCTGCAGCTCGGCTGCCAGCTCATCTGAGACGATCCGCGGTGAAACCACGACGCCGGGCGGAAGGTTCTCCGGCCGTTCTCCCCTGTCGATCGCGTCGAGGTAGTCCTTGATGACTTTGAGGGGAAGATATTGGTCCCGCTGAAGTGCCAGAACAAACCGGAGGCGTTCGACGTCGCCGTCTGAGTACTGCCGGTACCCCGCCGGGGTACGGCGCGGATTGATAAGTCCCTTCTCTTCCAGGAACCTGATTTTCGACGCAGTCATTCCAGGAAACTCCCCGCTGAGCTGGGCGAGAACTTCCCCGATGTTCAGGACCTGCGGTCCCCGGCGTTCCGGTTGTGCCATTGCCACAGGCAACTGCCCCGGGATCAGACGCGGCCTGCAGCGCGGGCAGGGCTCAGGTAGAAGGTGAGGCGGAATTTGCCGATCTGGACTTCGCTTCCGGACTTCAGTTCAACGCTGTCCACGCGATCGTGGTTGACATACGTGCCGTTGAGGCTGCCTTTGTCCACCACTTCGAAGCTGCGCGGCGTACGACGAAACTCAACATGGCGGCGGGAAACGGTGACGTCGTCCAGGAAGATGTCGGCGTCAGGGTGGCGCCCGGCGGTGGTGACGTCAGAGTCCAGCAGGAAGCGGGCACCGGCGTTGGGGCCACTGTGGGCAATCAACAGCGCCGACCCGGCGGGCAGCGCCTCGACGGAGCTGCGCTCGTCCATTGAGAGCTTGGGGGTAATGGTGGGTTCTTCGGTGACGGGCGTGAGATGGATCGAGGTGGTCTCCGAAGCCTTGCCTGTACCGTAATCCCCATCGGCAGGGTTTTGCTTGTGGCCAACCATGGCTTCCTCCTCTTCCGCTGCAGCGTCACCTGCAGTCAACATGTCCCCTCCGGGCCTGCTTCGCGGGCCCGGTTCCGGACGCCGGATCCGGCCATTGACGTGCGAAGACGTCGTGTGGCCGGACCGGATGAACCGGTTAGCTTTCAGCCTACCTGTTGTTCGTACTCCGATGCACTGAGCAGCGACTCCACAGCGTCAGCTTCAGCCAGTTTGACTTCAATGAGCCAGCCGTCACCGTAGGGATCGGAGTTGATCAGGGCAGAATCGGTGTCCAGCGAGTCGTTGCGGGCTACGACTTCACCGCTGACCGGGGCGTAAATGTCGCTCACGCTCTTGGTTGACTCAACTTCGCCCACTACCTCGTTCGCGGTGATCTTGGTACCCACCTCGGGCATCTGTGCGTAGACAACGTCTCCGAGGGCGTCCTGGGCGAAGTCGGT
Organism: Arthrobacter sp. R4; assembly: GCF_051365025.1. Classification (NCBI taxonomy): domain Bacteria; kingdom Bacillati; phylum Actinomycetota; class Actinomycetes; order Micrococcales; family Micrococcaceae; genus Arthrobacter; species Arthrobacter sp. R4. The sequence goes on along the minus strand of NZ_JBLWIJ010000022.1, from coordinate 31,759 downwards.
GATGCCCACGCGGACCACGCCATCGGCGTTGGGCGCGGACACCCATTCGTGCTCTGCGGTGTAGGACAGGTCTTCGGGAATGTTGCTCATCTGGGGCCTTTCGTCGAGTCAAACACCAATGTCAACGGGGCCTGCAAAACAAGCCGCCGCTGAAAGTATAGGCACAACTCCCGGGGCGTTCGAGGAGGATTCTGACATGATGGGGGCATGCCCGAGCTTCCCGAGGTTGCAGGCCTGGCTGACTATCTGGACGGCCATCTGCGCGGTACGGTCCTGGACCAGGTCCAGGTTGTGTCCTTCGCCGTGTTGAAGACGGCGGATCCGCCTTATACCGAGTTGTACGGCCGGGCCGTGACGGGGGTCCGCCGCTTCGGTAAATTCATCTGCATCGACGCCGGCGGCTTGTCGCTGGTTTTTCATCTCGCACGGGCCGGCTGGGTCCGGTTCACGGACTCGCCGAGCAACTCTGAACTCCGTAAGGGCAAAGGCCACATCGCTGTCCGGATGGCCTTTTCCGGTGACAATGGCCGGCACGGAATGGACCTCACCGAAGCAGGCACCAAGAAGAGCCTGGCAGTCTATGTGGTGCGCGAGCCACAGGATGTGCCGGGAATCGCCGCGCTTGGCCCGGATCCCTTCAGTGCGGAGTTCGACGCCGATACGCTGGCCGGGATCCTCCGCTCCAGTTCCCAACAGATCAAGGGGCTGCTGCGGAGCCAGAGTGTCATCGCCGGGATCGGAAACGCCTACAGCGACGAGATCCTGCACGCCGCAAAAATATCGCCCTTTGCGATCTCCAAGTCCCTCGACCAGGGACAGGTCCGGGTTCTCTACGACGCCATCCACAGTGTCCTTGGCACGGCACTAACCGAAGCCCGCGGCAAGCCGCCCAGCGAACTGAAGGACGTCAAACGGAGCCACATGCGGGTCCACGCCCGGACGGGTGAGTCCTGCCCGGTATGCGGGGACACGGTCCGGGAAGTTTCGTTCGCGGACACCTCGCTCCAGTACTGCCCCACATGCCAGACCAATGGAAAGGTCCTGGCGGACCGGCGGACCTCAAAGTTCCTGAAATAACAGCAAACGCAAAAGCACCCCGGAGAAATTCTCCGGGGTGCTTCCGTTTTTGGTCGGGCTGACAGGATTTGAACCTGCGACCCCTTGACCCCCAGTCAAGTGCGCTACCAAGCTGCGCTACAGCCCGTTAGTTCCGCCGTTCTCCGCTGCGTTTACTCCTGATGTTAGCCAGGATTTCAACTCAGCAGTCCGGCCGAACCACCTTGAAAAGCTTACACGATGCCAGAGGGTGCCTGTGACACTTTCCGGCATCGGATCAGCTGGTGTGTCGCAATTAACGCTTCTTGCCGCGCTTTTCGCGGACGCGCATGTTGACCTCGATGGGTGTGCCTTCGAAGCCGAACGTCTCCCGCAGGCGGCGGGTGATGAAGCGGCGGTATCCGGGGTCAAGGAACCCGGTGGTGAACAGGACGAACTTCGGCGGGCGGCTGGATGCCTGGGTGCCGAACAGGATGCGGGGCTGCTTTCCGCCACGGACGGGGTGGGGGTGTGCCGCCACGAGTTCGCCGAGGAAGGCATTCAGGCGCCCGGTGGGGATGCGCTTGTCCCAGCTCTCCAAGGCAAGGTCCAAAGCAGGGACCAGGCGGTCCTTGTGCCAGCCCGTCAGCGCGGAAATGTTGACCCGGGGCGCCCAGGCCACGTGGGCCAGGTCCTGTTCAATTTCGCGCTCCAGGTACGTCCGGCGTTCGTCGTCGAGCAGGTCCCACTTGTTGAACGCCAGGACCAGCGCCCGGCCGGATTCGATGGCCAACTGCAGGATCCTGACGTCCTGTTCGCTGAGGACTTCGTCCACGGCCAGCAGGACGACGGCGACTTCCGCCTTCTCCAAGGCAGCCTGGGTACGCAGCGAAGCGTAGTAGTCGGCGCCTTGGGCCATGTGCTGGCGGCGCCGGATGCCGGCCGTGTCAACGAACCGCCAAGTACGGCCACCGAGTTCGATGAACTCATCCACGGGGTCGCGCGTTGTGCCGGCGGTGTTGTCCACCACCACACGCTCCGAGCCTGCCAGCTTGTTCAGCAGGGAAGACTTGCCCACGTTGGGGCGTCCGATCAGCGCGATGCGGCGCGGGCCACCCGAGCGCTCCAGTCCTTCGATCGTGGAGAACTCCGGGAGGGTGTCCATGACATGGTCCAGGAGGTCGGCGACACCGCGTCCGTGCAGGGCGGAGACCGGGTACGGCTCGCCAAAGCCGAGGCCCCACAGTGTGGCCGAGTCGGCCTCCTGGGCAAAGTCGTCCACCTTGTTCGCCACCATGATGACGGGTTTCTTGCTGCGGCGGAGCATCTTCATGACACCCTCATCCGTGGCAGTTGCGCCCACGGCGGAGTCAACAACGAACAGCACGGCGTCGGCAAGTTCGACGGCCATCTCAGCCTGCTCGGCCACGCGGGCGTGGATGCCGCGGGCATCGTGCTCCCAGCCGCCGGTGTCCACGAGCGTGAAGTTGCGCCCGTTCCAGTGAGCCGAGTACATCACCCGGTCCCGGGTAACGCCCGGAGTATCTTCCACCACGGCTTCGCGGCGGCCCAGGATGCGGTTTACCAGGGTGGACTTGCCCACGTTCGGGCGCCCGATAATGGCCAGGACGGGGTCCAGCTTGACCGGACCGTCGAAGTCCTCGTCGTCGTACCCGCCGCTGAGCAGGGCGGCGTCGTCCTCATCAAGTTCGTAGTCTTCCAGGCCCGCACGGAGGGACGCTGCGCGCGTCTCTGCTTCTTCGTCGTCCAGGGCAGCCAGCCGCTCGGCCACCTGGTCTGTGCCGGTGGGCGTGTATTCGTCTTCGCCGGCGCCGAAGTGGCCGGAGGTTTGAGTCGTATCGCTCATTGCACTTTCCTTAGTGGTCATCTGCCGGCGTCCCGGCTACTGCTGGTTCAAGCGGTTGGTCCGCGTGGGGCAAAGGCTGCCCACTGAGTCTGATTGCATCCTGGACGTGCCCTGCCAGCGCAGCGCGGATTTCCATTCCCGCCCTGTCCATTGAAGCACGCCCGGTTTCACCGGGATTGCGGCTTAGCGTCAGGGCACCGCCGAAGCTGACATGGAACCGCCGCCCCGGCCTGGGAACAGTGTCCAGGTGTTCATCGCCGGTCCTGGTCCCCAGGATGGCCACCGGTACTACCGGCGCCCCCGAGTTCAGCGCCAGCCATGCCACGCCATTGTTGATGTCCGTTGCCTGGCCGCTCCCCCGGGTACCTTCGGGCAGAATCCCGACGCAACGGCCGGCGTCGAGCACGTCCTTGCAGAGCAACAGCGCCGCACGGTCACCGGAGCGGTCCACGGGAAGCTGGCCGGATGCCCGCAGGACCCGGCCGAGGAAACCTTTGAACATCTCTTTCTTGACCAGGATGTGCATGGGCCGCGGCGACGCACCGAACATCACCGGCCCGTCCAGGAAACTGATGTGGTTGCCGGCAAAGATCACTGGTCCCCCGGTAGGGACATTGTCCCGGCCGGTCACCGACGTGCGGTACACCGCATGGTCCAGGATCCAGCCAACCGGCCGGCTCCAAGCCATGGTCCAGCCGGCGGGGAGCTTCGCGCCGCCGTCAGTCACGGTTGAGGACCTTGGTGACAATCACGAGGGCGGCGTCCACGGTTTCTTCGAAGTCCAAGTCCGAGGAATCGAGCGTCACCACGCCGTCGGCGGCCTGGGTGAAATTCACCACCGTGGAATCCTTGGCGTCGCGGTGGATTACCTGGGCGGCGAGCTGCTCGGCGTTCTGGGTACCACCGAGCTGGATGCCGCGACGGCGAAGCCTGGCTTCCTCGCTGGCGGTCAGCAACATCCGGACTTCTGCCCCGGGCGCGACGACGGTAGTAATGTCCCGACCTTCCACCACCATCCGGCGGAGGTGCTTTTCAATCAGCTCACGCTGGCGGCGGATCAGCTCGGTCCGCGCACCCAGCGTTGTGGCCACGGAACTGACGGCCGAGGAAATGGCAGGTTCGCGGATGGCGTCGGCAACGTCGACCCCATCAACCCGCACGTAGTCCTCGTGGGGACTGGTGCTTAGCTCCAACACGAGGTCCCGTGCAGCCTGCTCCACGGCCGCGGCGTCGTTGAGGTCGACTCCGGTGTTCACGCAGAACCACGTCAGCGCCCGGTACATGGCCCCTGTGTCCAAATAGGCGAGCCGCAGCCGGCGCGCAACTTCCTTGCTCACGCTGGACTTGCCGGAACCTGACGGGCCGTCGATTGCCACGACGAGGGGCCGTCCCAAGCGCAGGGCGGGCAGGGTGTCGAGGAGTTCCTGTGTCATTACTGCAGTACCCGCCATCCGCGGTCGTTGAGTGCTTCGATCAGGTGGTCGTGTTTGTTGGGCAGGACGGAGAGCTCCACCATGCCGACATTCTGGCCTGACGAATGGTCCAGCCGGAGGTCTTCCACGTTGACGCCGATCTCGCCAATCTCGGTGAGGAGAAGGGCGATCTGGCCCGGCTTGTCGTCCACCAGGACGGTGAGCCAGGAGTAGGCCTGCGGCGGGCCGCCGTGTTTACCGGGAATGCGTGCTTGGCCGGCGTTGCCTTCGCTGATCAGCTGGGCGAGATCCAGCCGCGCGCCCGGTGCGCCGGGCGCCTCCAGCGTGCTAATGAGGCGGTTCAGGTCCTCGCGGACACCGTAGAGGATCTCCACCACTTTCCGGGCGTTGCCGCCCAGGATCTGCACCCACAATGTGGGATCGCTCGCGGCGATCCGGGTGACGTCCCGCAGGCCGTTGCCTGCAAGCGAGAGTGCGTGCAGCGGCGTTCCCTGCAGGCGGCTGGCCAGCAACGAGGACATCACCTGCGGCAGGTGCGACACGAGGGCCACAGCCTCATCATGTTCGTCTGCCGTGAACTGGGAAACCACGGCGCCCAAGTCCGAGGCCAGGGCCCGCGCCACCCGCGTGGCTTCAGCCGAGGACTCATCCGACGGACAAACCACCCAGGGCATGGACGTAAACAGTTCTCCCCGGGCCGCAACAGGCCCGGACTTTTCCCGGCCGGCCATGGGGTGGCTGCCAACATAGCGGGAAAGGTCCGCACCACGGGCGCGCAGGTCAGCCAGAATGTCAGCCTTAACGCTGGCGATGTCCACCACCACGGATTCCGGGTACTGCGCCAATGCGCCCGCGACGACGTCGGCGGTCACATCCGGTGGCGCCGCCACGACCACGAGTTCCGGTGCGGCGCCTTCAAGTTCCGCCAGCGGCAGCCCCGCCCCGATATCGACGGCGACTGCCTGGTTGGTGGGCGACGGGTCAGACAGGTACACAGGCACGGCGCGGCCACGCAGCCCCAGCCCGATGCTGGCGCCGAGCAGCCCCGTGCCGATCACTACGACCGGTCCGTTCAGGTGTCCGCGGCCGTACGTACGAAAAGCGGACATGCGTCAGAGCCCTACGGATGCCAGCAGGTGGCCGACTTCCTGCTTGCCCAGGTTCCGGATGCTGCCCTGTCGCTGGTCGCCCAGGCCGATGGGACCCACTTTGACGCGCACCAGGCGCAGCACGGGGAAGCCCACGGCGTCGAACAAGCGCCGGACAATCCGGTTCTTGCCAGAGTGCAGGACAACTTCGATCAGCACGTGGCCCGGGGTGGAGTCCACCAGCTTGAAGGAGTCAACGGAGGCGAAGCCGTCTTCGAGTTCCACGCCTTCCCGTAGCTGGGCGCCGATTCCCTGGGGGAACGGTCCACGGACCTGCACCAGGTAGGTCTTGGGAACCTCGTAGGACGGGTGCGTCAGGCGGTTGGCAAGTTCGCCGTCGTTCGTGAGCAGCAGCAGCCCTTCGGTGGCGACGTCCAGCCGGCCGACGTGGAACAGGCGTTCGCCCTGGTGGGTCTTCCGCACAAAATCGCTGATGCAGGGGCGGCCGTCGGGGTCTTCCATAGTGGACACGACGCCTTTGGGCTTGTTGAAGACCATGTAGACGAGGTTTTCGTCCAGCTGGATGCGGAGTCCGTCGACGTGGATGACAGCGGTCTTGGGGTCCACCCGGACACCCAGCTCGGTGACAACCTGGCCATCGACCTCGACGCGGCCCTCAGTGATCATCTCTTCGCAGACCCGTCGTGAGGCGACGCCGGCCTGTGCCATGACCTTTTGCAGGCGGATGCCATCGGCGTCGTGCAGTTCAGACTGCGGGACGTCGCCGCGGGGACCGCGCTTGCGCGAAGGCTTGCGCACGGGGCCAAGGTTCTGTCCGAACCGTTCACTGCCGAACGCGCGGGATGCCGCTGCCCCCGGCTTGCCCGTGCGTGGTTTGGGCTTGAGCGCGCCGGGCGTGCCGGGAGCCTTCTTGGCGCCCGGTTTGCGGGCGGCGGGCTTCCGCGATGAGGGGGCGGCCGGCTTCCAGTCGGATGCGCCGCGGGCGGGCTGGCCTGCGGCTGCCTCGTCGGGATCGACAAAGCGTTCCTCGCGGGGCTTGGGTGCCTTGTGGGGGCGGTCGCCGCCGCCGAACCCGGCATTGCGCTTTCCGGCGGCGCCGCGGAAACCGCCGCCCGCTGCGCCCTGTGGTGAATTACGTCCTGAACTGTTACGTCCTGAACTGTTACGTGGTGAACCCTGGCGTCCCGCCTGTGTCATGACCCGTCCTTCGATATTTTGACCGGCACGTTGTCCAAGGACAACACTAGCCAGCCGTGCAGAATAAATCTGCCCTGATGAATACTCTTGTGTGCAGGCAGGATGCCCCGCCTACATTCTTCCGGCGTCGTAGAACTCCTCGATGCCTTCAAGCCCCGGAAGATGGGGTGAAAGCTGAGGCAACTCAGCCACGGAGCCTATTCCCATCCGCTCCAGGAAGTACGATGTGGTCCGGTACAGGACGGCGCCTGACTCCGGATCGTTTCCGGCGTCTTCGACCAGCCCGCGCTGCGTAAGTGTCCGCACGACCGAATCAACGTTTACTCCCCGAATTGCAGACACCCTCGCCCGGGAAACGGGCTGCCGGTAGGCGATGACGGCCAAAGTTTCCAGCGCCGCCTGCGTGAGCCTGGCAGTCTGGCCCTCCAGCACAAACCGGCCGACGATGTCGGCGAAGTCCGTGCGTGAGTAGATCCGCCAGCCACCGGCGATGTTCCGCAATTCAAAACCCCGGGGGCTGGCGCTGAAGCCAGCATCGCTGGCAACGTCCATGTCCGGGGCTTTAACAGTATAGCCGTTATACTCACGCTGCAGTTCCGCCAGCAACTGCTCGACGACGGCGACAGTCAGGTTCAGGCCTGCGGCGAGTTCGGTGGCCGTGGCCGGCTGGTCCAGCACCATCAGCACAGCTTCGACCGCGGCTTTCGCTCCGCCCGGGAGGTTCCAGACGTCAAGGCCTTCATCTGCTGCGGACGCAGAGTCATCTTCGGTCACGGCTGCTCCTCGTATTCTTCACTCAGGTTCTCGGTGGACCAGTCCCGGCCGTCTGCCGTCCAGTGCACCGTCAGGTCGCCCAGCGGGCTCAGCTGGTCGAAGGACACCGCCTTGTCGCGGAACATTTCCAGCAGTGCCAGGAAACGCGCCACTACCACCAGCGTGGACTCGGCGTCGGCGATCAGCGCACGGAAGGTCAACGGATTCCCCAACTGGAGGCGCAGGCCCAGTATTTCTGCCTGCTCCTTCACACTAACGGCGCTGCCATGCAGGTGGCCCAGCCCAACTTCAGTGGGTTTGGGAGCCTTGGGTTCCAGCGCGGCTTCGGCCATCCGGGCGAACTGTTGGGGCGTGTGCTTCCAGACCAGCTCGGGGAGCATGGCGGCGAAGTGCTCCTCCAGGGCAACCTGGCGTGGAAAACGCCGGGACTCCTCTTCCAGGGTCCCGCCGATCAGGCCCGCGACCTGCTTGAAAGCCTTGTACTGCAGGAGGCGGGCAAAGAGGAGGTCCCTGGCTTCGAGGAGGGCGATGTCGTCGTCGTCCTCGACTTCGCCGGCGGGCAGGAGCCGGGCGGCCTTGAGGTCCAACAATGTGGCCGCAATAACGAGGAACTCGCTGGCCTCGTCCAGAGCCCAGTCCTCCCCCAGCTTCTGCAGGTTCCGGATGTATTTGATGAACTCATCGGTGACAGTGGCAATGGCCACCTCGGTGATGTCCAGCTGGTGCTTGGCGATGAGGCCCAGCAGGAGGTCGAACGGACCCGTGAAGTTGGCCAGCCGCACCTCAAAGCCGGGCTTGGACTCAGCCACCGCCTGGCTAGGGTGCGCCGCCGCGCGAAATCAGCTCTTTGGCCAAGCGGCGGTAGGCATCCGCGCCGATGTGGTTGCCGGCGTAGCTGGTGATCGGCTCAGCGGCCACGGTGGCGTCAGCGAACTTGATGGAGCGCTTGATCACGGTTTCGAACACCTTGTCTCCGAAGGCCTCCACCAAGCGGGTGATGACTTCACGGCTGTGGAGCGTGCGGGCGTCATACATCGTGGCGAGGACGCCGTCCACCTGGAGGCGTGGATTGAGCCTGTCCTGGACTTTGTCGATGGTCTCCACCAGGAGGGCAACGGCGCGAAGGGCAAAGAACTCGCAGATCAGCGGGATGATCACGCCGTGGGCGGCAGTCAGGGCATTGACCGTCAGCAGGCCCAGCGAGGGCTGGCAGTCGATGAGGACGACGTCGTAGTCGTCTTCGACCTTCTTCAGGGCCCTGTCCAGGACCTGCTCGCGGGCAACCTCGTTGACCAGCTGCACTTCCGCGGCAGAGAGGTCGATATTGGCGGGCAGCAGGTCGACGTTTTCAACGCCGGTCTGGTGGATGGCGTCGCGGATATCGACCTTGCGGTCCATCAGGACGTTGTAGACAGTGAGGTCGAGTTCGTGCGGGTTGACGCCGAGGCCGGCTGAGAGGGCACCCTGCGGATCAAAGTCGACCAACAGCACCCGGCGGCCATATTCAGCAAGGGCTGCTGCCAGGTTGATGGTGGAGGTGGTCTTGCCGACGCCGCCTTTTTGGTTGACCATGGCGATCACGCGCGCCGGACCGTGGGAGGACAGCGGGGCGGGTTCCGGAAATTCGCGGTGGGGGCGCCCGGTGGGACCCATCACGGCGTCTTCCAGATCGAGTTCCGTGCCTTCCAGAGTTGCCGAACCCTGTTCGCTGCTCACGTATCTATCCACACTTTCGATGACGGTGATTTACCTGCCGCTGGAAGTCCAGCGCCGTTCCTGCTTTTCACCAAGGCTACAGGCCCCGACACGGTATTCGAGGGAACTTGACTTTGCGTGCATTCTGAGCCTTTACCTTCTGGTAGAGGTCGAAGGTTAGGCTTCCTCGCGCGCAAAACGCCCGCACAGCCGGAGCTGTACGGGCGTCTTGGCGGATGGTATTCCGGCTTGGCCAGCGGGCCTTCGCCGGGACGGTTACCTAGACTGTGGCCGGTACCGGCTTGGCTTCAACCGGGCGCTCCACCGGCTCGCCATGGCCAGCGATCATGGTCTCTTCGTCGAAGGGAACCTCGCCGGAGAGGACGCGGCCAACCTGCCCGTTGTCGATCTCTTTGACCCACGTGCCGATCAGGAGGGTGGCAACAGCGTTGCCCGTGAAGTTGGTCAGGGCACGGGCTTCGGACATAAAGCGGTCGATTCCGACGATCATGCCGACGCCGCCAAGAAGCTCCGGCTTGTGGGCCTGCAGTCCGGCGGCCAGCGTGGCCAGGCCCGCACCGGTGACACCGGCTGCACCCTTGGAGGCGATGATCATGAAGATCAGCAGCGACAGCTGGGCGCCGAGATCCAGCGGGGTTCCCATGGCGTTGGCGACGAACAGCGACGCCATTGTCAGGTAGATGGCGGTGCCGTCCAGGTTGAAGGAGTAGCCCGTCGGGACGGTGACACCCACCACCGGCTTGGAGACACCCAGGTGCTCCATCTTGGCGATCAGGCGCGGCAGGGCTGCTTCGGAGGAAGAGGTGGAGAAGATCAGGAGGTATTCGCGGGCCAGGTACTTCATCAGCTTGAAGATGTTGACGCCGGTCACTACCTGGAGCAGGCCGCCGAGGATCACCACGATGAAGAGGGCGCAAGTGATGTAGAAGGCAGCCATGAGGGTGAACATGCTCACGATTGCCGCGAAGCCAGTGGCGCCGACTACAGCAGCGATGGCACCGAAGGCGCCCACCGGAGCAAGCCACATGATCATGATCAGGATCCTGAACACAACCACCTGGCCGTGGCCGATGGCTTTGAGGACAGGAGCGCCCTGCGCGCCCATCTTCTGGAGGGCGAAGCCTACGAGGATGGCGGCGAAGAGTGTGGGCAGGACGGGGATGTCGCCCGGAATGATACCCAGGAGGAAAGCAACCGTGCTGTCTACTTCGGCCTTCTTGTTGGGGTCGTAGGCCGCCAGCTTCAAACCCTCACCCGGGTGGATCAGGTTGCCAACGACAAGGCCGATACCCAACGCAAAGGTGGACATGAGGACGAAGTAGCCAAGGGCCAAGCCGCCCACCTTGCCGACGGTGGCAGCCTTGGCGATGGAGCCGATGCCCAGGACGATCGTGCAGAAGATGATGGGTGCGATCATCATCTTGATGAGCTTGATGAAGCCGTCGCCGAGCGGTTTCACTGATTTGCCGACTTCGGGGAACAGCAGACCGACGAGGGCGCCCAGGATCACGGCGGCAATGACGGCAATGTAGAGGTAGTGGGATTTGTCCAGGCCCTTGCGGGCGGCCTTGGCAGGCGCTGCTGACTCTCCTCGTTGAGAAGCCATGATGTGTCTCCTTATGGATAATCTGGTAGACGCTGCGGCGCATTCTCTGGGCTCATCGCGTCGGTCCGGTGTGATATCCATCATTGGGCAGGTCGTGACTTAGCTCACCGTTGCGTTCATATTGGTCATGGGAGGTGCTTGATGATCCACCGCTGGAGTATCGCCCGCAGGCTCTTTGTGGCGAACCTGGTCATTGTGCTGGCGTTCATCGGTATCGGGGGAACCGCCACGTATATTGACGCCCGGGACCGCAGTTACGAGGAGGCCGGACGCAGAATGACCGGAGTGGCCGCCGCGATCGCGGCCAACCCGCTGGTCCTGGAGGCTGCGGACACCCCGGATCCCTCGGCGTTGCTGCAGCCGTATGCCCTCGACGTCATGGCCGGATCAGGGGCAGACTTCGTCACCATCATGGCGACTGACCGGACACGCTGGACGCATCCCCGGGACGAGGAACTCGGCCGGCCCTACATCGGCTCGATCGATGCCGCGCTTCGAGGCGAAGTGTTCACCGAGGTGACGGCCGGGACGCTGGGGCCGTCGGTGCGCACCATTGCTCCGGTCAAGGACGCGGCGGGTAACGTCAAGGCACTGGTTGCCGCGGGGGTCACGGTCCGGACGGTGGACGTTGCCCTGTCCGGGCGGTTGCCCGCACTGCTGGCCTTGGGCCTGGCGCTGCTGCTGGGCGGGTCCCTAGCTTCCTGGCTGCTGGGCCGCTACCTGCGCCGCGTGACCCGTGGATGGGGGCCGGAGCAGCTCGCCCAGCTGTTTGCCTATTACGAGTCCGTCCTCCATTCTGTCCGCGAGGGCCTCATCCTGATCGACACCCGGGGCCGCGTGGTGATGTACAACGACCAGGCAGCCGAACTGCTGGGACTTGTTCCCCATGGTTCAGGGGATGACCCGTCCCGACCTCCTGCCCTCTCGGACCTCCCTCTCACGGAGAGCCTGAAAGATCTCTTTGAATCCGGCCGCACCGCCCACGACGAGATCCATCTGACGGGCCCCCGGATTGTGGTGGTGAATCAGGGCCCCGCCCAGGCACCGGATTCCCCCGGAACCCGCCGCCCCGCGGTATACGGGACCGTGGCCACCATCCGGGACCGGACGGAGATCGAGTCGCTCGGAAGTGAACTCGAAACCATGAAGACGCTCTCCGACGCCCTCCGCGCACAGACCCACGAACACGCCAACCGGCTGCACACCATGGTTTCCCTGCTGGAGCTGGGCCGAACCCGCGAGGCACTCGAGTTCGCCACCAAGGACCTGGAGCTCAGCCAGCAGCTGACCGACGAGATGGTCAGCTCCGTGGACGAGCCCGTACTGAGCGCGCTGATCATGGGAAAGGCCGCGGAAGCAAACGAACGCGGCGTTAAACTGACCCTGACCACCATGGGGTCCGCTTCGGTGGCAGGACTGGCGGTCCAGGACCTCGTCACCATTCTCGGCAACCTGCTGGACAACGCGATCGACGCCGCGGCGGACGGCACTTCCCCCAAGCGCGTGGAGCTAACAGTGGAGTCCGATGTCGAGGGCCTGGATATCACTGTCAAGGATTCAGGTCCGGGAATCGACCCGGCCGCCGTCGACAATATCTTCAAGCATGGCTTCAGCACCAAGGCGACCGGCCCCTTCGGCCGCGGCGTGGGCCTGGCCCTGGTGCGGCAGGCGGTGCAGCGGCTGGACGGTACCATGACCATCACAGGCACGGATGGGGCACAGTTCCATGTCTTCCTTCCGGCCATTGCCGCCGGAACCGACAAAGAGGAGCAGTTCCAGTGAGCGATATCCGCGTCCTCGTTGTTGAGGACGAGCCGGTGGCCTCCGCGGCGCACGCGGCCTATGTGGGCAGGCTGGAGGGCTTCACCCTGGCCGGCACCGCCCCCGACGGCCAATCCGCCTTGCGGCTGCTCTCCGAGTTCGTCGCCTCGGGAGACCCTGTTGAACTCGTCCTGTTGGACATGAACCTCCCGGACCTCCATGGCCTGGACATCGCCAGGCGGATGCGTGCGGCAGGGATCCTGGCAGACATCATCGCCATTACGGCTGTCCGGGAACTCGCCATCGTCCGGAGCGCCGTAGCAATCGGGGTAGTGCAATACCTGATCAAACCGTTTACGTACGCCACTTTTGCAGACAAGCTCGCCAGCTACCGGCTCTTCCGGCAGCAGCTGGCCAGCCCCGAGCCGGGCTCCAAAAAAACCGGGGCCTCACAAAGTGACGTTGACCAGGCATTCGCCAGCCTCCGGGCCCCGTCCGAGATGCCGCTGCCCAAGGGATTGTCCATTTCCACGCTTGAATCAGTACAAGAGTTTATGAAGGGACGGTCCGAAGCCGTCTCTGCCACCGAGGTGATGGAGGCACTGGGCATGTCCAGGGTTACCGCGCGGCGCTACCTGGAATACCTCGCGGACGCCGGAACGGCCTCCCGCGCACCGCGCTACGGCACCCCGGGCCGGCCCGAAAACGAATACCGTTGGAGCGGCCGCTAACCGCCAAGACCTCGACAATGTATACATAGCGGTTATTTACCGACAGATTTTGCACGTTTCCCCGTTTATAGAGGCGTCTATGTATACACTGGTGCCATGCAACCAGTGAAGGGTCAGAGCATGCGCGCCAGTGACCGCGCCTATGCGGCACTCCGCGATGACATCGTTCAGTGGCGGCTACTCCCGGGCACCCTGCTCGCCGAAGTGGAGCAGTCCGAGCGCCTGGGCGTCTCCCGCACGCCCCTTCGGGAGGCGCTGGGCCGGCTCACCGCCGAAGGGCTGACGACGGCGGCAGGAGGCCGCGGCGTCGTGGTTACCGGTATCTCGCTGGAGGACATCGATGAGTTGTTCGAGCTCCGCGAAACCCTCGAAGGCAGGGCTGCGGAACTGGCAGCCGAACGCGGCAATCCGGACGTTTTTGCGCAGCTCCACCGGGCACTGCTGGACGCGCCGGCCCTGATCAGCGGTGACGATCCCGCCCGCAACGACTACTACGCACTGGTGGCCCGCCTGGACGCGGCTATCGACTCCGCTGTCTCAAACACCTACCTTGCCCAGGCCATGCGGGGCCTTCGGGTCCACCTCGTCCGCGTGCGAAGGCTCGCCGCCGACGACGCCGTCCGTCTCGCTGCCGCGGCTACCGAGCACGCCGCCATCGCCGAGGCCATCGCCGATCGCAATCCGCGCCTGGCCCACGCCGCCACCACAGTCCACCTGCACCGCAGCCTTTCGCATATCAAAGCCACCCACACACCCCAGTAAAAGGAGCCCTCATGGTTAAGGAAAACCACGTCCGCGTCTACAAGAGCGAGGAAAACCTGGCCCGCGAGGACCAGTTGGCCCACAAGATTGCCGTAGTTGCCGCGGACCCTGTCGGCGTCACTGATGACGTCACTGAGATGATCATCAACCGCGTGATCGACAACGCTTCGGTTGCCGTCGCCTCGTTGAACCGTGGCCCGATTGTGGCGGCCCGTGCCCAGGCCCTGACGCACGGCCCAAGCACCGGCGGGAAGGGCGCGAAGGTTTTCGGCATCGGCGAGCGCGTGTCCCCCGAGTGGGCTGCATGGGCCAACGGCGTCGCCGTCCGCGAACTCGATTACCATGACACGTTCCTGGCCGCCGATTACTCCCACCCGGGCGACAATATTCCGCCGATCCTGGCTGTTGCCCAGCATGTGGGTTCCAGCGGGGCGGACCTGGTCCGGGCCATCGCCACCGGGTATGAGATCCAGGTGAACCTGGTCAAGGCCATCTGCCTGCACAAGCACAAGATCGACCACGTGGCCCACCTCGGCCCGTCCGCGGCCGCTGGCATCGGCACCCTGCTGGGGCTCGACGTCGAGACCATTTTCCAGTCGGTGGGCCAGGCCCTGCACACCACCACCGCGACCCGGCAGTCCCGCAAGGGTGAGATTTCCACGTGGAAGGCCCACGCCCCGGCCTTTGCGGGAAAGATGGCGGTCGAAGCGGTGGACCGGTCCATGCGCGGGCAGACTTCCCCCGTGCCCATTTATGAGGGTGAAGACGGTGTGATCGCGTGGATGCTGGACGGTCCGGACGCCTCGTACATGGTGCCGCTCCCCACACCCGGGGAGGCCAAGCGCGCGATCCTGGACACCTACACCAAGGAACATTCCGCCGAGTACCAGGCCCAGGCGTGGATCGACCTCGCCCGCAAGCTGAACCGCGAGCACCCCGAAGCCACCGACCCGGCGAACGTGGCATCCGTGCTGATCAGGACCAGCCACCACACGCACTACGTGATCGGCTCCGGCGCGAACGACCCGCAGAAATACTCCCCCACCGCATCACGGGAAACGCTGGACCACTCCATCCCGTACATCTTCACCGTCGCGCTGCAGGATGGGTCCTGGCACCACGTGGACTCCTACTCCCCCGAGCGTGCCGCCCGGCCGGACACCGTGGAGCTCTGGCACAAGGTCACCACCGAGGAAGACCCCGAATGGACCCGCCGCTACCACTCCCTGGACATCAACGAGAAGGCCTTCGGCGGGTCCGTGGAGATCACGCTCACCGACGGCACCGTCATCCGGGACGAGATCGCCGTGGCCGACGCCCATCCGTTGGGCGCCCGGCCATTCGCCCGGGCACAGTACATCAACAAGTTCCGCACCCTTGCCGCCGGACTCGTGGAGGAGGCGGAGATCGAGAGGTTCCTCGCCGCCGTCGAACGCCTCCCCGAACTCACCCCCGGGGAACTGGACCAGCTGAACATCACCGCCGCCCCCGGCGTAATCGACTTCGACGCCGCGCCTAAAGGACTGTTCTAGATGCTGTACTCCACCGTCACCCCCGAGCAGAAGCGCATCCGGTTCCGCGAACTCCTCGCCTCCGGCACGGTTCAGCAGTTCCCCGGCGCGTTCAACCCGCTCTCGGCCCGGCTGATCGAGGAGAAGGGCTTCGCCGGGGTCTACATTTCCGGCGCGGTCCTCGCCAATGACCTCGGCCTGCCCGATATCGGCCTGACCACGCTCACCGAAGTGGCCACCCGGGCCGGGCAGATCGCCCGGATGACCGACCTGCCAGCCATCGTCGACGCGGACACAGGGTTCGGTGAGCCCATGAACGTGGCCCGCACCGTCCAGGAAATCGAAAACGCCGGCCTCGCCGGACTGCACATCGAGGACCAGTTCAACCCCAAACGCTGCGGCCACCTCGACGGGAAAAACGTGGTGGACCTGGACACCGCCACCAAACGCATCCGCGCCGCCGCCGACGCCCGCAGGGACCCGAACTTCCTGATCATGGCCCGCACCGACATCCGCGCAGTGGACGGGCTCCAGGCAGCCCAGGACCGTGCCAAAGCACTCGTGGACGCCGGAGCGGACGCCATCTTCCCCGAAGCCATGAAAGACCTCACCGAGTTCCAGGCCATCCGCGACGCCGTGGACGTGCCCATCCTGGCCAACATGACCGAGTTCGGCAAAAGCGACCTCTTCACCGTGGACCAGCTCCAGGGCGTCGGCGTCAACATGGTCATCTATCCCGTGACCCTCCTCCGTAGTGCCATGGGCGCCGCGGAGCGTACGCTGGAATCGATCAGGTCCGACGGCACCCAGGAGGCCCAGGTAGAGAGCATGCTGACCCGTGCGCGGCTGTACGACCTCGTGGATTACGAGGCCTACAACCGGTTTGACACCGGAGTCTTCAATTTCAAGATTCCAGGTACCCGCTGACCCGCAACCATCCAAGGCTTCCGGCTTCGGCCGGCACACTGGCACAAGGAACGAAGGAGTTTCAGCATGGCTGAAAATGAGATCAAAAAGGGCCTCGCCGGCGTCGTGGTGGACTACACCGCGGTGTCCAAGGTCAACCCCGACACCAACTCACTGCTGTACCGGGGCTATCCGGTCCAGGAACTCGCCGCCCGCTGCAGTTTCGAGGAGGTTGCCTATCTCCTCTGGAACGGCGAGTTGCCCACCCCGGAGGAGCTAGCCGCCTTCACCGCCCGGGAACGGGCCGGACGGCCCCTTGATCCTGTGGTCAAGCAGGTTATCGACGCACTGCCCACCAACTCCCACCCGATGGACGTCTGCCGGACGGCCGCATCGGTCATGGGCGCCCGCCACGAACTGGCCGAGGATTCCTCGCGCCAGGCCAACATGGACAAGGCCATCGACCTGTTCGCCGCGATGCCCGCGGTGGTCGCCTACGACCAACGCCGCCGCCACGGCCAGGAACCCGTCGAGCCCCGCGATGACCTGGACTACTCCGCCAACTTCCTCTGGATGACCTTCGGGGAAGAGCAGGTCCCCGAGGTCGTCGACGCCTTCAACGTCTCCATGATCCTGTACGCCGAGCACTCCTTCAACGCTTCCACCTTCACCGCACGGGTCATCACGTCCACCCTCTCGGACCTGCATTCAGCCGTCACCGGCGCCATCGGCGCGCTCAAGGGCGCGCTCCACGGCGGCGCTAACGAGGCCGTGATGCACACCTTCGACGAGATCGGCATCCGGCCCGAGGAATCCCTGGAGGATGCCGCCGCCCGGGCAAAGACCTGGATGGAGGACGCCCTGGCCCAGAAGAAGAAAGTCATGGGCTTCGGCCACCGCGTCTACAAGCACGGCGACTCCCGGGTACCCACCATGAAAGCCGCCCTGGACAAAATGATCGCCCACTACGGCCGCCCTGAACTCCTGGGCCTCTACAACGGGCTGGAAACCGCGATGGACGAGGCCAAAGGCATCAAACCCAACCTCGACTACCCCACCGGCCCCACCTATCACCTCATGGGTTTTGACACGGCCACCTTCACTCCCCTGTTCGTCGCCAGCCGCATCACCGGCTGGACCGCGCACATCATGGAACAGCTGGACTCGAACTCGCTGATCCGTCCGTTGAGCGAATACAACGGAGTCGAGGAACGGCACCTGCCGTAAGTGCAACCAGGCGAGTACGACGGCGGCGCGGTCACCTTCGAGGGTGACCGCGCCGCCGTCGTACTCTGCTGAATCGGTGAGCGGAACCCTACTGGGACAGCGTGAGGCTCAGGATCATCTCCTTGAGCTTCCGGTACTCCGCGGTGCCCATGTAGGCCTTAGCCTCGACCAGCGTCTGGAACACCGGTTCGCCGGCTGCTTTGGCCGCCCTGTCCGCGAAGGACAGGGTGCCTCGGGGAGCACCGTTGACCACGGAGTACATCAGGCAGCTATCCTTCAGCTGGCCGCTGGCCTCATCCACGAGCCCCACCTGGTAGCTGAAGCCGGCGCCAACGGACGTCTGGTCAAGGACCCGGTAGGAGAAGCGGACGTTGCCGCCGGCATCCCACAAAGGCATGTACTGGGCGGAGTCCAGCTCGGTGGCTATGTACTTTTCAGGACCACAGGCACCCCCGAGGCCTCCCCCTGCACCGTGGTAGAACGTGGCCACGGTCTTGCCGGCCTCGTCTGAGACTTCGATCGCAGAGGCGGGGTAATCCGGTGTCCCGGCGGGCACGTCCTTGGCCGCCCAGCCGGTGGGCAGGGCGAACGATGCCCCTGCGGCCTCGCTGGTAAAGCGCTGCGACGTAACGACGTCGGAGGCTTTGAGGGAGAGGGATGTCAGCATGCGCTTTTTATCCGCGTAATCCTGGGACTGCATGTAGGCGTTGGCTTCTGCTACGGAAGTGAACTCCAGGGCCCTGTCGCCATCCGGAGTAAGCCTCTCGGTATCTCCGAAATAGACCGGGGGCACTCCCTCCGGGCCCCCAATGCCGTTGCTGTAGCTGCACGGAGTCCGGACAGTTTCCAGGGATCCGGACAGTGCCATGGAGCCGTATATTTTCGCCCCCTCAACGATGGTGAAGGAGAACCGTGGCTGGCCACGCTGCTGGAGGTCTTTGGGCTGCTGCGGAATCTGCACAGGCTCGGAATCGAGCGCGGTGAACGACGCAGCGGCGCCGCAGGGACCTGCTGTCCGGTCATAGACCAGGTCAAGCCGGCTGATGGTCTGGTTGTCTGCGTTCCGGACCTCGAGAGTGTTGAACGGCATGCCTGCAATCATGTGCGGGGACTCCACCACCGCCCAGTCCGGACGGATGTCGAACGTGGCCTGGCCGGTTGAATCGGTGTAGGAAGTCCACGCCGGCCGGGCAGGCGGTGGTACTACGGCCGCTCCTGTTGAGGATGCCGATCCAGTGGGAGTCGGTGTTGGTTTCGGCGTGGCTGGCGTGGGATTCGCGGTGGGGGTGACGGTGGTCGCCGGCGCCGGGGCGGCCGTGAGCGGGCCGAGGTTCACGGTGACCAGGACGCCTGCCGTTACTGCTGCCGCGGCGATTGCCAGGAGCCCGGCGATCCTGGCACGCCGTTGCCTCCGTTCAGCGAGCGTGGGGATGTCCGGCGAGACGCGGTCCGTGAACCCCTCTGCGCGGGCGAACATCCCTCGCAGGGCCTCCTCGCCGTCGGGAACTGCGGGGTAGTGACGGATGGGGTCTGCCCCGGAAACCAGGTTTTTGATCGGATCCATGGCTACGCACCGACTTTCTGTTCGAGCGATTCGCAAGTGGCCGGCATGAGCCTCCGGAAGGCTTCCCTCGCCCGGTGCAGCCGCACCTTGGCGGCGGATTGTGAACAGTCAAGGACCTGGGCAATTTCGGCGATTGTCAGGTCGTCCCAGTACGCCAGCTGGAGAATGTCCCGGTCCTTGTCCCGAAGGACGGCCAGGGCATTCTCCACAGCCGTGTGCTCGCCCTGGTCCCCCGGGTCACCGCCTGCAGTGGCGGTGATCTTCTCCGTCAGTGCTTTCTGCCGGTCACGGCCCCGGTAGGCATTGCCGATAAGGTTCCGGGCGACGGCAAAGAGCCAAGGGATTTCCGTGCTGGCGGCGCCGTCCCATTTCTCCCAGGCGATACGGAAGACATCCGCTGCGAGTTCCTGGGCCAGCTCAGGATCGTCGACTCTCCGAAGGACGTATTTGTGGATCCTTGGATAGCTGTCCTTGTATAAGGCGATGAACGCCAGCTCGCGCTGTGAAAGCACGATCCCCCCTGGTGATGTAGTTTCCTGGCTTGCAGGCTAACCCTATAGTTTCCGGCTTGGCAGGAATGGTTACAGCGGTTAGGGCAACAGGCTTTCTGACGAGGCCACTGTTTCGTTGTCCGTAGCCAGGGTCACAACGACGTTCACCTTGCGCCCTTCCAGCACCACAGGCAGCCAATGGTCGGCGTCCTGCCACATCCGCTCCACAGGCAGTGCCCGTGTACTGAACCACGCCGGGGCGATCTCGTCGCTTTCGCGGGGCTCGCCCTCCCAGCGGCGGGCTGTGAACATCCGCGCGGACATGTTCCATTCGGGCCGGGCGGGAAAAACAAACTGCACAACGCCGGCGTCCTGCAGGTCTTCAGGCCGGACGGTAATCCCCGCTTCCTCGTGGATCTCGCGGCAGGCTGCTATGGCGTCGGTCTCCCCGGCTTCCACATGCCCGCCGGGACCCACCACCTTCCCGGAGCCAAAGCCGGTCTTTTTGACGCCCAGCATGACTTCAGCGCCGTGGGGGGTGTCCCGCAGCAGGAAGCAGAGTGCGACGGCCGCCGGCTTCATGTCCTAACCCAGGGCCCGCGGATGTGCCGCGGCGTAGATTTCACGCAGGGTATCCGCTGTGACCAGGGTGTACACCTGCGTGGTTGTCACGGAGGCATGCCCCAGCAGTTCCTGGACCACCCGGACGTCCGCGCCGCCTTCCAGAAGGTGGGTGGCGAAGGAATGCCGCAGAGTGTGCGGTGAGACGTCCCTGGTGATGTTGGCTTTTTCGGCTGCGGCCTTGAGGATGGTCCAGGCGCTTTGGCGGCTGATGCGTCCGCCACGGGCGTTGAGGAACAGCGCCGGCGTCCCCTTGCCCTTGCCCGCCAGGAGCGGCCGGCCACGCACAAGGTAGGCATCCAGTGCCCGGGCACCGTAGGAGCCCAGCGGTACCAGCCGCTCCTTGGACCCCTTGCCGAACAGCCGTACGATCGCGGGGCCGGCCTCCGCGTCGTCCAGCGAGATGTCGTCTACGTCCAGGCCGACGGCTTCGCTGATCCTTGCCCCGGTGGAATAGAGGAATTCGAGCAAGGCGCGGTCCCTCAGTCCCGTGGGCGTATCGGCCCCCGAAGCCTCAAGGATCCGGGTGACCTCGTCCACGCTGATGGCTTTGGGCAGCCTCTTGCCCGGCATCGGTGGGTGGACGTCGCTGGCGGGATCCGTCGTCGTGAGCCCTTCGAGGGCCCAGAATTTGTGCAGGCCGCGGACTGCAACCACCGTTCGGGCCGCCGACCTCACGCCCAGGGCCGTGCCGCCGTCGGAACCGTCCGACAGTGCCTGGACGAATCCGGTGACGTGGTGCCGCGTGATCTGGCCGGGCAGTTCGCAGCGCGCGCCGGCGAGGTAGCCGGCGTAGCGAGTCAGGTCGCGGCGGTAGGCCGCCAGGGTGTTGAGCGCGAGGCCCCGTTCAACCCGCATATGCTGCAGGTACTCGGCTATGGCGTGGTCGATGGCCGTTCGGGGCCGGACTTGCTGCCGTGGCTGTTCCGCGGCCGGCGGTGGCGGTGCTTCCGCCGAGGTACTCGCCGTCATCAACGCTGGCTGGGGTGGGCAGGCCAGGGTGCATCGGCGGGGCGGAGCCGGGCAAAGCCGTCACCGCGCGCCGCGGCCGCAGCCAGGATTCCGACGACGGCGGACGGGTTGTGCAGTTTCCCTTCCAGGACTGCTGCCACGGCGTCGTCGAGGGCTATCCAGTGGAATTCAATCTCCGCTTCCTCATCCATCCGCTCGTGGCGCTCGTGGTGCGGTACACCCGTGAGGTCGCGGGCAAGGTAGATCCTGATTGCCTCGCTGGAGGACCCCGGCGAATTGAAGAAATCCGCCAGGACATTCCAGGTGCCGGCGGCCAGGTCCGCCTCTTCCGCGAGCTCGCGGGCGGCGCCCACGACGAATTCTTCGCCTTCGACGTCCAGCAAACCGGCCGGAATCTCCCAAAGATCCATGCCCACGGGGTGACGGTACTGCTTCAGGAGCAGGATCTCGCCCGCTTCGTTCATGGGCAATACCGCCACCGCGCCTGGATGGTCAATGTAGTCGCGGGTGAGGGCGTCGCCGGAGTCGCTCAGCTGGAAGCTGTCGCTGACCACATCCCAGATCCGGCCTTCGTAGACCTTCTCGGTAGACAAAAGACGGCGCGGGCTCGGTTCGTCCGAAACCTTCCGTGCAGCTTGGGGGGTTCCAGGTGTACCGGGCATCGCGCCGTCCTTTACGTATTCGGTTTTACTTAGCAGCTACCGTGCGTGCCTGCTTGGCCGCCGGCGCACCGTTTTTGGCAGCTACTGCCTCCGGGGCTTCCGGGGCAGCTTCTGCGGGCAGGCCTGCATCCAGGAACTCGCTGCCGGCCTGGTGGTCCAGGGCAGCCTTGACCAGCCCGGCGAACAGCGGGTGCGGCCGGGTGGGCCGGGAGCTGAGCTCAGGGTGGGCCTGCGTTGCCACGTAGTACGGGTGCACCTCACGCGGGAGCTCGACGTATTCCACGAGCTTGCCGTCCGGTGATGTTCCGGAGAACACCAGGCCCTTCTCGGCGATCTGGCCACGGTACTTGTTGTTGACCTCGTAGCGGTGGCGGTGCCGTTCGCTGACTGTGGTCTTGCCGTAGGTTTCGGCGATGACGGAGCCGGCGTCGAGCTTTGCCTCGTAAAGGCCCAGGCGCATGGTGCCGCCGAGGTCGCCCTTGCCTTCGACGATGTCCAGCTGCTCTTCCATCGTGGCAATGACCGGGTACTTGGAGTCCGGCTCGAACTCGGACGAGGATGCGCCTTCCAAGCCAACTACGTTCCGGGCGTATTCGATCACCATGCACTGCAGGCCAAGGCAGAGGCCAAGCACCGGCAGCTTCGTTTCGCGGGCGAACTTGAGTGCCCCGAGCTTTCCTTCGAGGCCGCGGATGCCGAAGCCGCCCGGAACACAGATGGCGTCCACACCATCCAAGGCAGCAACCGCGCCCTCATGGGTTTCGCATTCGTCCGACGGAACCCAGCGGATCTTGACTTTGGTGTCGTTGGCGAAACCGCCGGCGCGCAAGGCCTCCGTGACGGACAGGTAGGCATCCGGGAGGTCGATGTACTTGCCCACAAGCGCGATTTCAACCTCGTGCTTGGGGTTGTGGACGGCCTCGAGCAGCTTGTCCCAGCTGGTCCAGTCAACGTCCTTGAACGGCAGGTCCAGGGCACGCACGATGTAGGAGTCCAGGCCCTGGGAGTGCAGCGTCTTGGGGATGTCGTAGATGCTGGGTGCGTCGGCAGCGTTCACCACGGCGTCGATGTCGACGTCGCACATGCGGCCGATTTTCTCACGCATGGCATCGGGTACTTCGCGGTCCGAGCGGATCACGATGGCTTCCGGCTGAATGCCGATGGAACGCAGCGCGGCCACGGAGTGCTGCGTCGGCTTGGTTTTCAGCTCCTGGGACGGGCCGATGTACGGAACCAGGGAGACGTGCAGGAAAAAGACGTTGCCCCGGCCGACGTCCTGGCGGACCTGGCGGGCCGACTCGAGGAACGGCTGGGACTCGATGTCGCCGACGGTTCCGCCGATCTCGGTGATGATGACGTCCGGAGCGTTCTTGCCCTCGGCGGGCAGGCGCATCCGGCGTTTGATCTCGTCGGTGATGTGCGGGATGACCTGGACGGTGTCGCCGAGGTATTCGCCGCGGCGTTCCTTCGCGATCACCGTGGAGTAAATCTGCCCGGTGGTTACGTTCGCCGAACCTTCCAGGTTTTCGTCCAGGAAGCGCTCGTAGTGTCCGATGTCGAGGTCCGTTTCGGCGCCGTCGTCGGTCACAAAGACTTCGCCGTGCTGGAAGGGGTTCATCGTGCCCGGATCAACGTTCAGGTACGGATCGAGCTTCTGCATAGTTACAGACAGGCCGCGTGCCCGCAGGAGGTGGCCGAGGCTCGAAGCCGTCAGCCCCTTACCGAGCGAGGACGCCACACCACCGGTTACGAAGATGTGTTTGGTCGTCTTGGACGAGCCCGGGAACCGGGAATTTACACGGGAATTTGATCGCTGCACCACGGAATTCGAGCCTATCATCAAATGAACCTTCCACGGATCCGGAACTGTTCCCCAAATGCTCCAGTCTGCAGTGCGAACGGCCTTACGATCAAGGGGTGACCATGTATCCGGACCCTGAAACCAAGTCATCGGACCCTGCTGGCGGCGTGGACGCGGGGAATTTCCCGGTCTTCCGGTCGCTGGCTCTGCAGTCCATTCCCCAGCCTGACTACGCCGATGTGATTGTCCTCCCAGTTCCGGACGGCAATCCCGACGGCGGTCCCGCGGAACCGCGCCTCTGGGCCGAAGAGCTGTTCTCGCTGCGGTCCATGCCGGGCTGGGTCACGGCCTTAATGGGTTTGCGGCAGGCGGTGGTTGGCCTGGTGGGAATCAGCAGGGCTCCAGCCGGCGTGTTTGCCGTCGCGCAGGTCTGCGGCGAAGAAGCGCTGATCAGCGCCGATGATACCCACCTGGACTTCCGCTGCGGGGTGGCCTACGACGCCGGCGCCAAGCTGTTGCGGGTCACCACGGCAGTGCGCCTGAAAGGCTGGCGGGGACGGCTGTACTTCGCGCCGGTGCGCCTGCTGCATCCCTTGGTGGTGCACGCCATGATGGCCCGCACCATCCGCCGGCTGACTGCCGTGCCCCGAAGCAGCTAGGCCCGCTGGGGCAGCAGCTTCGCGTCGTCGAGCAGCTCCTGCGCGTGGGCCTGTGCGGACTCGGAATCCTCCTGGCCTGCCAGCATCCGTGCGAGCTCCTTGACCCTTTCAGGGCCGTCGAGCAGCCGCACATCACTGGAAGTGAACCCGGTGGCCGTGCCGCCGTCGGACCCCCGGACCGATGTCTTGGTGACCGTAATGTGCTGGTCCGCGAAGGCGGCAACCTGCGGCAGGTGCGTGACCACCAGGACCTGCACGTGCTGCGCCAGCATGGCCAGCCGACGGCCGATTTCGACGGCGGCACGTCCGCCGACGCCGGCGTCCACTTCGTCGAACACAAAAGTGGGCACCGGATCCACGGCGGCGAGCACTACCTCGATGGCCAGCATCACGCGGGAGAGTTCGCCGCCTGAGGCGCCTTTGCCCAGCGGACGGGCAGGCGCACCGGAATGGGGCTGGAGCAGGAACGAGATCTCGTCGGAACCGTGGGGCTGCAGGTGTGCTGCCGGCTCGATGGTGATCACCAGCGTTGCGTCGGCCATGGCAAGGGCCTTCAGTTCGGCGCTGACGCGTGCCGAGAGGTCCTTTGCGGCCTTGCCGCGGATTTTGGTGATGGCCGCTGCTTGCTTCTTCAACTCAGCCTCGGTCCGGGCAACCTCCGCGTCCAGCGCCTCGATCCGGGTTGAGTCATCCTGCAGTTCGTCGAACCGGACACGTGCGTTCTCAGCCCACACCAGGACCTCGTCGATGCTGGGGGCGTACTTGCGCACCAGCTTGGCCAACGCAGCCCGGCGGTCCTCGATCTCCGCGAGCCGTTCGGGCCCCTCTGAGTCCAGGCCGGCCTGGTAGCTTGCCAGTTCCGTGGCGATATCGTTCAGCAGGAAACCGACCTCGGCCAGGCGTGCGGCCGCCGCGCCGAGTTCCGCGTCATGCTCGGCCACATGCTCCAAGGTCCGCTTGGCGGCATCCACCAAGGTGGTGGCGTCACCCTCGTCGCCGTAGTCCTCCGCGATAAGTGCCTGGTGGGCGGTGTTCGCCGCAATCCTGAGTTCTTCCACATTGGCCAGTTTCACGGCCTCGGCCTTGAGTGACTCGTCCTCCCCCGGCTGCGGGTCGACGTCGTCGATCTCGGCCAGGGCAATCTCCAGCGATTCCGCTTCCCGCAGCCGGTCCCGTGCGGCGCCGCGCAGCGTGTCCAGTTCGGCCTGGCTGGCCTTCCAGTGGCTGTAGAGGGCCTGATACTTGCCCAGCGGATCCGCCAAGGCGTCGCCGGCGAACTTGTCCAGGGCACCGCGTTGCGCGAGTGCCCCCTTCAGCCTGATCTGGTCAGACTGGCCATGGACCACCACCAGGCTTTCGCCGATCTCCGCAAGGACGCCCACGGGGGCGGCCCGTCCGCCGAGGTAGGCCCGGCTGCGTCCGTCCGCACCGAGGCGACGGGCAAGGATCAGCTCAGCGCCGCCGTCGAACTCTTCCACCTCGGCACCGGCCTCAAGCGCCCGCACCACTGCCGCGTGTCCGGCGTCGAGCTTGAGAACTGCCTCCGCGGAGGCACTCTTGGCCCCGCTGCGGACCGCGCCGGCGTCGGACCTGGCACCCAAAAGGAGGCCGACGGCGGTGACCACCATCGTCTTACCGGCGCCTGTCTCGCCGGTCACCACGCTCAGCCCGGGGCCCAGCGGCAGCGTAGCGTCAGTGATGACGCCGAGATCGCGGATTCTCAGTTCTTCAAGCATGGTTCACTTTGCTGTTGACGGATCGGTTTCATCTTCAGGGTGGTCTGCGTGCGTGACCTGCAGCGGGGCCATCGGCCTGGGCGTCCGGACAATCGGAATCGGGCCCGTGTGAATGGCCTCCGCCTGCGGAACCGGGCCCCGCCAGCCGTGGATGGGGAGCTCGAACTTCCGGACCAGCCTGGCGGAGAACGGCGTCTGGTGCGTCCTGGCCAGACGGACGGGCGTAGCAGATTTGGTCACTTCCACCCGGGCTCCCGGCGGCAGGTCCACCGAGCGCCGGCCGTCACACCACAGCACTCCCATGGCATCCGTCCGGTTGAGGACCTCCACTGCCAGCCGCGACCGCGGTGACACCACCAGGGGCTTGGCGAAAAGGGCGTGGGCGCTGATGGGGACAATCAGGAGGGCCTCGACCTCCGGCCAAACTACGGGCCCGCCGGCTGAGAAGGCGTAGGCGGTGGACCCGGTAGGGGTGGCCAGCACCACGCCGTCGCAGCCGAAGGACGTCAGGGGGCGCTCGTCAACCTCGGTGACCACCTCGAGCATCCGTTCCCTGTTGCCTTTTTCTATGGCAGCCTCGTTCAGGGCCCAGGTATGCCAGATCTTCTGGCCCCGGACCCACACCTGGACGTCGATGGTCATGCGCTCTTCCACCGTGTAGTCCCGGCGGGCGATCCATTCCACTGTCTGGGCGAGGTCGGCCCGCTCGCTCTCGGCAAGGAAACCCACGTGGCCGAGGTTGACGCCCAACAGGGGCACATCCACTTCCCGCACCAGCTCGGCCGCGCGCAGGATGGTCCCGTCGCCGCCCAGCACCATCACCAGTTCAACGTCCGGGAGCTGCACGTGGTCATGCAGGACCTCCACCGGCTGGGTGAGGTGCCCGAAGAAGCGCTCCATGTCGCCCAGTTCGGACTCCTGCATCACGGGGATAATGCCCGAGGCATGCAGCTGGGCGCAGGCTTCCCAGGCGGCCTTCAATGACTCCTCGCGGCCAGTGTGGGCAAGGACCAATACGCGCCTGCTCATCAGGTTCCGCTTTCTAGTGGTTCGGCCAAAGACGTCCAAGCAACCCAGCTATGGCTGCGTCGCGCTCTTCGATCTTAGGCAAGTCTTGGGTCATCCTGCGCTTTATCCACAGGAAGTATTCAACGTTTCCGTCCTGGCCCGGCAAGGGACTCGCCGCCAGGCCGCACAGGTCCACGCCGGCGTCGAGCGCCGCATTGGCGACTTTTTCGACCGCCATCCGGCGTTCGCGCTCGGAATTGACCACGCCGGTGCGGCCCAGGCGGTCCTTACCGATTTCGAACTGTGGTTTTACCATCAGCACCAGATCGCCGCCAGGCTCCGTGCTCAGGGCCAGCGGCAGGACCACCAGGGTCAGCGAAATGAACGACAGGTCAGCGACCGTCAAGGCCACTGTCCCACCGATGTCCTCAGCCGCCATATACCTGACGTTGAGCCCCTCATGCACCTCTACCCGGGGATCGCTCCGGAGCTGCGGTACCAGCTGGCCGTGTCCGACGTCGACAGCCACCACGTGCGCGGCGCCACGCCTCAACAGCACATCGGTGAAGCCGCCGGTGGACGCACCGGCGTCCAGGCACCTCTTCCCCTCGACGGTTATGGCCGGGAAGGCGTCCAGCGCGCCAGCCAGTTTATGGCCGGCCCGGCTGACGTAGCTGTCCTGCTCAGTGTGCTCAACGGCGAGGTCCTTGCTGTCCTCCACCTGGAGTGAGGCCTTTGACAGCACCTGGCCCGCGGAAGTGACCTTGCCTTCGGAAATCAGGGAGGCAGCGTGCGTACGTGACCGTGCCAGGCCGCGCGCAACCAGTGCCTGGTCGAGTCTGGCCATGCTCAGGCCCCGTTCCCGGCCGGAGGCTCTTCGTTCAGCGTTTCGAGCAGCGCGTCGTGGAGTTCGCTGTAGACGGCCTCATGATCTGCCACCGGCATCGCGGGTACACCTTCCAGGGCCGCCAGGACGGCAGCAACGGACGGATCGCCTGTTTCGGTGCCTGCTGTCTCCGGCCACGCGGGGGTGGGCTGGGCTGCAACCGGGTTGTGCGTTTCGTTCAGCTCAGTCATTTGACCAGTCTAATGACTGAGCCACTCGAGTTTGGGCGCAGTGGGGCTTGCCGCTTCGGGGACCGCGGCCCACCAGGCTTGGCAGGCGGCGCGCCAGGAGTCGAGGTCGTCCTCGCTCCCGCGGACGTGGACGGTGCCACCGCTGACCCGCGCGGTTGAGGTTCCACAGCGGTACGTTCCGTCAGCGTGGTCCACGGCCGGGTACGGCGAGTGGAGGTCCGTGAGGGAGTTGATGACATAGTCCGGGCGTTCTGCGGTGCGTGCTGCCAGGATGGTTTCCCTGGTGTCGACGCCGGTCAGCACGGCTACCGTGGCGAAACCGGCGTTGTTGCCGCCGAGGATGTCCGTGTCAAGGCGGTCGCCCACTACCAGCGGACGGTCAGCGGAAAGCCTTTTGGCAGCAGCGTGGAACAGCGGGGCCTCCGGCTTGCCCGCGACGCGCGGTGTCTGGCCAGTGGCAGCCGCGACGGCTGCCACCAAGGTGCCGTTCCCCGGCGCAATACCGCGTGCCTGCGGAATCGACATGTCCGTGTTCGTGGCCACCCACAGGGCTCCGGCAGAGACCACATAGGAGGCTTCAGCCAGGTCCTTCCAGCCGATCCCGGGGTTGAACCCCTGAACCACAGCCACCGGGTCATCGTCCTGGCTGCTGACCGGAGTCAGGCCAACAAGTTCGATCTCCTGCGCAAGCGCCGGGCTGCCCGTGATGAGGACCCTGGCCCCCGGCGCCAACAGCGACGCCAGCAGTTCGGCAGCAGCCTGCGAGGAACTGACCACTTGCTGATCATCCGCGGGAGCACCGAGCTCACGGAGATGCGCGGCTACCTGCGCCGGCGTGCGGGAGGCATTGTTGGTGACATACCCGAGGCCAATGCCCAAGCCTTCGAGTTGCTGGAGCGAATCCACGGCACCAGGGATGGCGTGCGGACCGGCGTAGACCACGCCATCAAGATCGGCGAGAAGGGCGTCAAACAGTGAAATGAGGGGAACGGCCGTCATCTTCGGATCAGTCTTCCCGGCGTTCGGCGCGCACTGCCTCGATGTCATCCCCGCCGTGCCCTTCCGGTCCCTCCGGCTCGATGTCGGCTACGTCGTCGGCTGCCTCGTCCGTTTCCTCGCCGGTTTCGTCGGGGGTTGAGATGAGTTCGTCCTGCTCGATGGAGTCCTCATTTGACTCGGCATCCTCAGACTCAAAGTAGTCCGATTCGGCGTCGTCAACGGAAGTGTCCACGGCATGGCTCGCCGATTCGGTGCTGCCTTCAGTGGCTTCCGCTGCTGCGGCCACGCGAGGGGTGTCCGTTTCCGGACCACGGGCTGCGCGCTCGATCAGGCGGCGGCGCTCGGCCTCCTCGCGGGCTTCTTCCTCCTCGTCCCAGCCGAGGTCCACGATGTCCGGCTCCTCGTCGACGCCCAGGCCCAGGGCATTTTCTGCCACGACAGCCTGTTTCTGCCACTTGGCTGCCTCCTCCGCGCGGCCCACGGCAGACAAAGCGTCGGCGTAAGCACGGAAAAGGCGCGGGCTGTAGGAGAAGGCCCGGTTGATGTCCAGCTGGGGAATTTCCAGTTCTGCAACGGCGGCATCGAGCTGGCCGAGGTCCGTCCGGGCTCCTGCAGCCACGATGGCGAGCTCGGCCTTGCCCGGAGCGTCGAGGTCCTTTGCTTCCTCGGAACGGACCACATCGAGGGCTCGGTCCGGGCGGCCCAGGCCGCGTTCGCAGTCAGCCATCACGGGAAGGTGGACGTTGGAGCCGCTGATCCGGCGATAGGTGCGGAATTCGCGCAGGGCCTCCCCATAGTGGCCCGCGGCGTAAGCGGTCAGACCCACAGCTTCACGGACTGCAGCGAGGCGGCCGCCACGGCGGCTGGCCGCCAGGGCGTGCTGGAAGGCAAGTTCCGGTTCGTCGTCAATGAGGCGTCCGGCCATCACCAGGTGACGGGCCACCCACTCGGCGCTTTTCGGTTCGAGGGTCTTGATCTGGTGCTGGGTGGCGCGGTCCAGCTCTTTGCCCGTGACATCCTCGTCGATTTCAGGCGACCGCTCACGGTCCGGGCGGTTGGCGCTGCGCAGGTCGCGGGCATTGGGAACGCGCACGGGGCGGTCCTCTGCACGGTCCCGGCCGAACTGCCGCGGGCCGGAGTCGCCGCGGTCGAAGCTACGGGGTGCCCGGTCCTGGCGGTCGCCGAAAGGCTTGCGGTTGTCGCGGTCGCCAAAGCTGCGGCGTTCGCCGTCTCCGTCACGGCGCGGACGGTCACCATAGGGCTTGTTTTCGCGGTCACCATACGGCTTGCGGTCACGGTCACCGAAGGGCTTACGCTCCCCACCACTGAACGGCGGCTTACGGTCTCCCCCACCAAAACTGCGGCGTTCGCCATCACCTTCACGACGCGGACGGTCACCAAAAGGCTTGTTTTCGCGGTCACCATACGGCTTGCGGTCACGGTCACCGAAGGGCTTACGCTCCCCACCACTGAACGGCGGCTTACGGTCTCCCCCACCAAAACTGCGGCGTTCGCCATCACCTTCACGGCGCGGACGGTCACCATAAGGCTTGTTCTCCCGGTCACCATACGGCTTGCGGTCCCGGTCACCGAAGGGCTTACGCACCCCACCACTGAACGGCGGCTTACGGTCTCCCCCACCAAAACCGCGGCGTTCGCCATCGCCCTCACGGCTGGGCCGATCGCCGAAGGGCTTACGCTCGCCGGCGCCGAAGCTACGGCGCTCACCCTCGCCTTCGCGGCGCGGACGATCACCATAAGGCTTGTTCTCCCGGTCACCATAAGGCTTACGCTCTCCGGAGCCAGGCGTGCGTCGGGGGCCTTCGCCACCTTCCCGGTTTTCCCGGGACCGGAATCCGCGGGGATCTCCGCCTGAGTTGTTCGGTCCGCGGAAGGGACCGCGGTCCTTGCCGCCGCGGTTGCCGCCATTGTGCTCAGCCATGTGGAGTCCTCCTGTTGCGAGCCGGCCTGGCGCAATCGCAGCCGCTCTTATCCGTGTTTCGTTTTCCTACGCAACCCGAAATCAAGCGCTTCGAAGTCCGTACATCTCAATCAATTCTAGGCGAGTCGCCAAACCATCCATGACAGAAAGCTCCGCTGGCAGGCAGTCGTGGGAATCTTCACACCCAGGAGGCTCTCGCAGTTGTTGCGGGATTGGTTCGGATGTTGTCGCTGTGTGGTGGGGGGTGGTGGTGGGGTGTGGTTTAAATGGGAGAACCCCCCGACACGTGTGTGTTGGGGGGTTCTCGACCTTAATGGTTGTCCGGCGGTGACCTACTCTCCCACACCCTCCCGGGTGCAGTACCATCGGCGCTGTGGGTCTTAGCTTCCGGGTTCGGAATGGGACCGGGCGTTTCCCCCACGCTATGACCGCCGTAACCCTGTTACCCGGCCCTGCCCGGCGTGTGCCGGGGGGTGGGAAGTCTGGTTACAACTGTTCCTGTTAGGGAACTGTGGTGTTGTTATTCAGTTGTGTTCTCAAGCAACGGGTTTGTTGTTTGGGAACCACATAGTGGACGCAAGCAGTCTTGTTT